>JAAXIY010000068.1 GCA_012270125.1 Paracoccaceae bacterium | reverse complement strand
AACCACCGACACGAGGATTTTCAGTCCACTGCTCTACCCCTGAGCTACCCGGGCATGGAAAAGCATGAAGCTTTGGGTCCGATAGTACTAGGGCGTCACGCCTCCACTGTCCAGAGGGATTTTATTTAAATTTTCAGATAATAAATCTAATTTTTTATCTTTCTTTCCAAGGAAGAAATGAAACGAGCGCGTGCTGTTGGCAAATGTTCCATACCAAACGTAGCCAACACTTTCTTTTCAAGGAAAAATTGTGATATTCTAAGTCCTTCTAAAATATCTTCTAGTGAATTTACATCACCGTTTGCAGCAACTGGAAAAGGTAGCAATCTAGATGACCACTCACCTGCTGCAGCTTGGGACACGGCCCGCCCAGTTTTAGGTGAAATAAACATGAGGTCTTCTGTTGAGCCTGTGACGGCACACGTTTTTAAGTCTAACCCAAACCCTAAAGTTTCTAAGAACTCTAATTCCCACTTGAAATACGCAAGCAACCATATGTCAGGAAATTGCAACAGATCAAACAGGTTTTCCGAACTCTTGTAAAAGTTTTTGTAAACTTGGCCTGCCGGGAAGAACCTATTTATCAACGTCGCTGATGAAAGCATCCCTGCTAAGAGAAGACGGTCATTCATGACATTTGCAGTTCGTGATCTTATTAAATCTACTTGAAAAGAGCCTAGGTGTTCCTGTAATCGCGCCTTCCAAGTTAAGTCCAACTGAGCGCCAATCTGCAATATAGGCTTAAGCTTTTTCGATTGTCCTCCCCTGACCACGCCACTTGCTTTCCCATGATCAGGTGTAAAAACATCGATGATTAGCGAGGTTTCTCCAAATTGCTTCGTTGCTAGTAGAATTCCTTTATCACGCCATTCCATAGAAAAGTCCTGATGACTTACAAATTATGAATTACTTTAAATATCATCTAAAAAAGGATCACCTTCTCGAGACTCTATTTCAACTATCCAAAGATCCCTATCTCTAGAAAGTTGCCGAGATAATAACTCATCTAGTTCTTTTTCATCTCCGCTTTCGAATTTAGACCACTGATTTAGGTTTTTGTCTAAAGAAAATGATCTTTCAAACAAAACAGCATCGCCGTTGAGTTTATTAACCTTTACAATGATGGCGCCGGCAGTATCATCACCATGCGAAACAACGAAGGCAGGTACTCCCAACAAATTTAATTTCTTTATATAGGCTTGAACCCAAAATGAACTAGTCAGACGGTTCATACGTTTCCATCTTTAAAATCTAAGCCCATTTCTGAGTAACGTTCAGTTTCCTCCATCCACTTTTCCCTGACTTTTAATCTTAAAAATAAATGAACTCTGGCGCCCAGAAACTCTTCTATACTTAATCTAGACGCCATTGAAACAGCCTTTATGGTTTCGCCCTTTTTGCCCAAAACTATCCCTTTATGACCCGATCTAGACAAGTAAATTATTTGCTCGATACGAACAGATTTATCAGCTTTCTCTTCCCATTTTTCTGTCTCAACCGTGAGTTGATAGGGAAGTTCCTGGTGCAATCGAAGCGTCAATTTCTCACGTGTTATCTCTGCCGCTATCATCCTCAATGGCATATCAGATATTTGATCGTCTGGGTAAAGCCACGGCCCTTCTGGCAAATTAGATGCTAGCCAACGCCTTAAATCATTAATTCCTTTCCCCTTTTCAGCCGAGATCATAAACGTTTCGACGAAAGGGTGGCTATCATTGATTTCCTTGCTGAGTGAAAGCAGATCATTTACGTTGACTTTATCAATTTTATTGATGACCAAGGCTAATTTACCATTCTTGCCAATTTCAGAAATGGAAGAAATTATTTTTTCTACACCTTCAGTCAAACCACGATGTGCTTCTACCATTAAGAGAGTTATGTCTGAGTCAGCCGCACCATTCCAAGCAGCAGCAACCATTGCTCTATCTAGTCGCCTGCGAGGTGTAAATAAGCCAGGCGTGTCAACAAAAATAATCTGAGACTGATTTTCTACGCTAACCCCACGTATACGCGTCCGGGTAGTTTGTACTTTATGGGTTACAATCGAAATTTTTGCACCCACCATCTGATTAAGAAGCGTGGACTTCCCAGCATTTGGCTCACCAATTAATGCAACAAAGCCTGACCGGGTCAATGAATTACTTCTCCTATTTTTTGAAGAAGTGCTTTTGCGGCCATTTGTTCTGCTTGCCGTTTGCTCCCTGCCATAGCTTCTGATGTTTCTCCTGAGGCCAATATTACTTTTACCAGAAAATCGGGAGCATGATCAGGGCCACTTCGAGATATCACTTCATAGTTGGGAGGATTTTGGCCCCTGGCCTGCGCCCACTCTTGAAGCATTGTTTTTGCATCTCGAGCATCAACCTTTACATTTTTTATACGATCACCCCAAAGCTTAATTATGATTGTCTTAGCAATTTCAAATCCACCATCTTTATAGATAGCCGCAATTACAGCTTCCATCCCGTCTCCCAGTAAGGCATCTTTTCTGCGGCCCCCCGAAAGCATCTCAGACCGACCTATTTTCAACACACCTCCCAGTTCTATTTGTCGGGCAACTTCAGCACACGTCTCTTTACGAACCAATGCATTAAATCTTGGCGCAAGAGTTCCTTCTGGAGCTGTTTGATCAATCTCTAGAAGTGCTTCAGCCATTACCAAACCAAGCACACGGTCACCTAAAAATTCTAATCTCTGATTGTCTTTCCTAAAATCTGAAGCAATAGAAGAATGCGTTAGAGCCTCGACAAGTAAACTTAGATTAGAAAACTCATAACCTAATCGCTGCTCAAAGGAACGAATAGCTTCAGATTTTTTCACCGAATTGCCTTAAAAAATCGATCGCTTCTCCAAGTCCAGAAAAACAACATGGAACGACCAGCTGATGAAAACATAACACGATCTGCTCTTCCTACCAAATTTTCATAAGGTACAAACCCAACACCACCCTGCACTTGGCCTATCCTGCTATCCAAAGAATTATCGCGATTATCGCCTATAAAGAAATAGTGACCGGATGGTACATTATAAATGCTGTTACCTATATTCTCACCTTTAAACGTATCAAGATTGAAGAACGTACGACCATCTGGCAGGGTGGACTTTAATCTGAATTTCTCACAATCCTCACCAAATTTTCTTGGGTTATTTGAGCACCTTGGCTGACTTCTAAAGGGTCCCTGAGGTGCATATGTTTCAACAAAAATTCCAGCGTCGGCGGTTACAACCGCTTGATCATTTATACTTATTTCCCCATCTTTGATCTGAACTTTATCTCCGGGCAATCCAATAAGTCGCTTAATATAATCCCTTCCTGTGACAGGATGCCTAAATACCACCACATCACCCCTTTTTGGTTCTCCTCCAAAAAGACGTTGGTTGTTCCCTTTTACAAAACCACAAAAATCTTCAGCATCAACATTAATGCCAAAACGAGGAATTATTATACTTGGACAAGATGCATAGGAATATCCATAAGCCATTTTATTTACAAAAAGAAAATCTCCTATAAGGAGTGTATCTTTCATAGAGCCTGATGGAATCCAGAATGGCTGGAAAAACAAGGATCTAAATATCCCAGCCAAAATTAAGGCATAAACTATTGTTTTTATTGTTTCAAGAATTGAACCGCCGAGACTTTTTTTAGCTTTAGCCATAACATTTTACCCTAATTACTAGCGCCGTTCTTATCGTTGTTGTCTGAGCTGTCAAGATATAGGCCTTGCTTCAATTACTACATATGCTTGAGCCCATGGGTGATCATCAGTCAAAGAAACATGTAAAATAGCTTCATGACCGGCGGGGGTTATTTCATCCAATCTAGTTTTAGCCCATCCCGTGACCTTCATTATCGGCTGCCCACTCGACAAATTGCTAACCGACATATCCCTCCACGCTATTCCCATTCTTAGACCAGTGCCAAGAGCCTTAGAACATGCCTCTTTAGCGGCCCAGCGTTTTGCATAAGTTCCTGCTTCATCTTTTCGTCGCGATGCCTTAGCTTGCTCGGTTTTCGTAAATACTCGATTCTTGAACCGATCTCCATGCCTAGATAAAACACCTTGAATTCTATCTATATTTGCCAAGTCTGTGCCAATTCCAACTATCATTATAAGCGTGCTTTATCCATTAATTCCCGCATTTTGATAATAGCCTCTCTCAACCCAAGAAATATGCTTTCTCCAATCAAAAAATGTCCAATGTTTAATTCGACCACCTCAGGCAACTCTGCAATGGGAGAAACTGTTTCAAAAGTTAATCCATGCCCAGCATGCACCTCAAGGCCCAGACTATGAGCAAGAGACGCCATTTCCGTTAAACGAGAAAGTTCAGCATTGCGCTCTTCAAACTTTTTTTCGTAATGCAAATCACAATAAGCGCCCGTGTGTAATTCGACAACTTGGGCTCCAATTCTACTCGCGGCTCTAATTTGCTTTTCATCAGCAGCTAAAAAGATCGAAACCCTACAACCCTTTTCCCTAAGCGGCGTTATGTATTGAGCAAGGTTATATTCGTCTTTGACAACATCCAAGCCACCTTCAGTGGTTCGCTCTTCTCGTTTTTCTGGTACAATACAAACCGCATGTGGAGTATGATTCAGCGCTATTTTTTGCATCTCATCAGTTGCAGCCATTTCAAAGTTTAAAGGTATATTAATAGCTTCAATTATTGATGCTATATCTTGGTCAACAATATGGCGACGATCTTCACGCAGGTGGGCGGTTATTCCATCTGCTCCAGCTTCTTGAGAAATAAGAGCTGCTCTAACTGGATCGGGGTAGGAGGACCCTCGGGCGTTGCGTACTGTGGCAACATGGTCAATATTTACGCCTAATCGCAGGTTTTTTCCAGCATTCATTGCAAACTTTCCTTCGCCTTATTGAACCAAATATTGTATACCGATTATTTCTTTTCGCCAGTTTTATCAGAAGATCGTGACTTTAGTGCACGAAGTTTTTTTAGCAAAAAACCCTTTCGTCGGTTTTGATAGGCCCTAATAATTGGTTCACTTAGATAATAACCCAATGAGGCCAATATTAAACCTGGTAAAATTCCACCAATCATGTAGGGGAAAAATACCTCTCGGTAAAAGATTTCTAATCGTGACCAGTCAGTTTCGCCACTATTAAAAGATGCTAGGATATTTTGCTGTAAATCTGCACCAGCATCTAAAAATTTCTCTAAAATTGATTTACCACCTTCCTCTGTTGGAACATAATCGGTGCCCAGAAAAAAATGCCCTGTTTTTAAGGAAATTACACCGATTGGAACATAAGTAAGTGGGTTTCCAAAAAATGTTGCCAGCAACGCAGCTAGTATATTACCCTTTAGAAGCCTGGCTATTATTGCTGCAGTAATAAAATGCAGACCGTAAAAAGGGGTAAAAGTTGTGAATAAGCCAGCCCAAATACCCCGAGAAATCTTTTGCGAGGAGTCAGGTAATCGACGTAATCGGTACTGTACATAGTGAAAAGCTCTTTTCCACCCACCTTTAGGCCAAAAAAAGCGCATCAAAATATCAATTAGTGATCGCCTATCTCGCCGCTTAAATACCAAGACAAAATTCCTTTAATTGTGAGGTGCATTTTCTAGCTTATATCCTCGGCGTCTCTTAATAGATGCCACCTCTCCCTCAGCCTCTAACCGAGTTAGCAAAGAATGCAAGTGTTCAATGCCATTTAGTTCTGCAGAGATTTCAATTTTATAAAAATCGGGTTTTCTATCAACAAAAGCCAAGTCTGAAATATTTGCACCCATTTCTCCGATTATTGTGCAAACCCTACCTAAGACGCCCGCATCGTTGCTGATAGTAACCTCAATACTTGACGGATAAACTGCTGCGTGCTTACCCGCATGCCAATGCAGATCTATCCAAAGCTCTGGTTTGTCCTCGAACCTAACTAATGCAGGACAGTCTATAGCATGAATAGCGACCCCAGACCCTCCTGAAGCAATACCAACAATTCGCTCTCCAGGCAAAGGTCCACAACAAGGTCTACGATCTAAAAATTGACCCTCGTGCAAACCTATAACTGCACTTGCTTGATCTACATCAAAATCATCAGCAGAAGTAACTTCAGGATGGACTAACCGCACTACATGGCCCGGTCTTACTTCAGTACTACCAACGCGAGCTAGAAGCTCTTTAGAATCTGACAACCGCATTTTTGATGCTGCAAGTTCAAGTGACTTATCAGTAGCTCGCTTACCTATATGTTCAAACGCAGTCTGCAGTAATGCTTTACCCATAACAACCATGCGTTCCTTATCAACCTCGCGCAGGGCTCTTCGGATTGCTGTTTTCGCCTTACCGGTCTCAGTCATATCCAACCACGTCGGCTGGGGGTTTTGGCCCTGTGCAGTTATGATTTCAACGGACTGACCATTACGCAATTTAGTCCAAAGAGGGACCCGCAAACCGTCAACTTTAGCACCAACACAAGAATTCCCTATTCTAGTATGAATAGCATAAGCAAAATCAATAGGCGTTGCACCTCTTGGAAACGTTAATACATCTCCTTTTGGAGAGAAGCAAAAAACCTTATCAGCATACATTTCTAATTTTACAGCTTCTAAAAAGACTTCATGGTCTTCTTCACTGTCAAATTCATCTATGAGGCGTGTAATCCATTGTACTGGATCAACCGTAAAAGGATTTTCACTTCTTACACCATCACGATAAGACCAATGAGCAGCAACACCACTTTCAGCAACATCATGCATCTGCCGTGTTCTAATTTGCACCTCTACTTGCTTACCATCCCGCCCAGATACAGTCGTATGAATAGATCTATAGCCATTTGATTTAGGTTGACTGATGTAGTCTTTAAAGCGACCTGGTACTGCTTTCCATCGACGGTGGATAACTCCTAGAATTCGATAACAGTCAACTTCAGTGGCACAAATAATTCGAAACCCATAAATGTCTGACAGCCGTGAAAAAGATAACTCTTTCTCTTGCATTTTGCGCCACATTGAATAAGGCTTTTTCGCACGCCCCAAGACCTCAGCTTGGATATTTTCTTTTTTGAATTCTGCAAGCATGTCGCCTGAAATTCGTTCAATGACATCACCTGAATCTTTCTGGAGGGTAATAAATCTGCGGATAATAGACTCACGACCCTTTGGATTTAAAACTTTAAAAGCTAGATCTTCCAAGTCTTCTCTTATAAATTGCATACCCATTCGGCCTGCTAAAGGCGCAAAAATATCCATTGTTTCTCGAGCTTTTTGTTGCTGTTTTTGGCGAGCCATTGCTTTGATTGTGCGCATGTTATGCAATCTATCAGCAAGCTTAACCAGGATAACTCTAATATCCTGAGCAATTGCCATTAACAACTTTCGAATATTTTCTGCTTCTTGGGTCTCCATTGAACTTAATTGGATTTTGGTAAGCTTCGTTACCCCATCAACCAGTTCAGATATCTCGTGCGAAAAAAGCTTGGCGATTTCTTGTTTGGTAGAACCGGTATCTTCAATGGTATCGTGCAAGAGAGCCGTAATGATCGTAGCATCATCTAAGCGTTGCTCAGCCAAAATTTCTGCAACAGAGACAGGGTGCGTAAAATAAGGCTCCCCAGACTTTCTAAACTGTCCTTCGTGCTTAATTTGCCCGTACTTGTAGGCCTCTATAATTTTTACGGAGTTGGATTTTGGATTATAGTCCGAAACTAGTTCTGCGAGAGCTTCTGCCGTTAACATGCATTTCCCAGCAAGACTTTATCGTGTCACTGTCCCTGCGCCGCCATTAAAGCTCTCAAAAGCTTTTCTTCAGACATATCGTCTTCGGCTGGTTCATCTGTCTCTCCACCCATAAGCATTGCCATTGAGTCTTCTTCAGGCTCGTCAACTTCTATTTGAGTTTGATTAGATTCTATTAACCTCTCACGAAGCTCATCAGAAGATTGCATTTCGTCGGCAATTTCTCGCAGAGCAACGACCGGATTTTTATCATTATCTCTATCGACAGTAATCGAGGATCCAGAAGATATCTCCCGTGCTCTATGTGAGGCCAGCATAACCAATTCAAACCGATTAGGTATCTTATCTACACAATCTTCAACAGTGACCCGAGCCATTCGTTTCTCCTACGATTTTCTATTAGATTGTGAGCCTATAAGACTTCCGAACTTTAAAGACAAGCCTTTATTGCACTAATTGAATACTCTTTTTTACTTGCTCATTTAACTCTTCGTACATCTGAAAAGCTGTCTTTCGTAATATAGGGTGTATCCAATTTGGCTCTATGTCTAAAAGTGGTAATAGGACAAATGCTCTATCTTGGATCCGTGGATGTGGTAAAATTAGGTTTTTAGGACTTTTTTTCATCTGCTCTACCAAGGGTAAGTTATACCATTTCCTAAATATTTCTTCATTTGGAAAGACCTGCCCGTCTTGGGCCAGTAAATCCAAATCTAGCGTTCTAGCACCCCATCGGGTATCTCTCGTCCTATTAAATTTTTTTTCTATTTTGTGAAGTTTCTGCAAAATTTCCTCAGAAGAGCATTTAACTTGAATTTTAATTGCAGAATTAACGAAATTAGACCCCTTGCCCTCAGGATATGCAGGCGATTCAAAAAATCTACTCAAAGATACTAAAGAAATCTCGCTTTGTTTTAATTCAGCTATTGCTTTCTTTAAAATATCTAACGGCTTGAGCGGACCTAAGTTTTTATTACTCCCCAAAGCTATTAAAAAATGATGATTATTCGAATACATACTTTTCAATCTTAGAAGGTCCACAGAGTTAATTAATATCACGTTATTCACGATTAAATATTACAAACTTGAAATACAACTGTAGGAAATTGTCAAAAAAGAGGCAAATAGAAGAAATTTTCTATTTACGGGCATTGGCACACTACATATTGTCGGTAATGATAAATTTGCTCTGAGAAACAATGGACAAACCAGAACTGAGAATTTTTCTAGCCGCCCCAAGAGGGTTTTGCGCGGGAGTTGATCGCGCTATAAAAATCGTTGAAATGGCATTGGATAAATGGGGAGCGCCAGTATATGTCAGGCACGAAATTGTTCACAATAAATTTGTCGTAGATGGACTAAGAGAAAAAGGAGCAATTTTTGTTGAGGAGCTCGATGAGTGCCCCGATGATCGGCCTGTGATTTTTTCTGCACACGGGGTTCCAAAGGCTGTGCCAAATGCTGCTGAAGCGAGAAACTTGGTTTTCGTTGATGCAACCTGCCCTCTAGTAAGTAAAGTCCATATTGAAGCAGAACGTCACCACAAAAATGGCCTACAAATGGTAATGATTGGCCACCGGGGACATCCTGAAACTATTGGCACAATGGGGCAATTACCTGAAGGTGAGGTCTTACTTGTTGAAGATGAAAAAGATGTTCAAAGTCTAAAAGTCAGAGATCCTCAAAATCTTGCTTATGTCACGCAGACAACATTATCGATCGACGATACAGCTTCGGTGGTTGCGGCTCTTCAGGAGAAATTTCCCATGATCCAGGGGCCACATAAAGAAGACATTTGCTATGCAACAACCAATCGACAGATAGCAGTAAAAGAAATAGCTGATAAAATCGATGCGCTTCTAGTTGTTGGCGCTCCAAATTCATCAAATTCAAAGCGTTTGGTCGAAGTTGGCAAAAAAGCCGGCTGTGAATATTCACAGCTCGTTCAAAGGGCAACCGAAATAGATTTTAGAGCATTGGAAGGCATCGAAAGCTTAGGAATAACTGCAGGAGCGTCGGCTCCAGAAATTCTTATAAATGAAGTTGTGGAGTCCTTTAAGGAAAGGTATTTAGTGCGATTGGAAACCGTCGAAACAGCCGTAGAAAACGTAAACTTCAAAGTTCCAAGAGTTTTAAGAGAAACAGTATGAGAGATATCCCAAATTCGGCCTTAATTTTAGGTCTGGCGGGATTGGTTCCTTTTTTTTGGGGAGTAGCAACGTCCTATGATCCAGTTCTACACAATTTAAGCTTAACGTGGCTTAGTGAGAGATATACTGGCTCCAGCGTAAATTTAATTTATGGGACCATTATTCTTGCATTCATGTCTGGCGTTTTGTGGGGTTTTTCGGCAAATGTTAGTGATAAAAGGAGACCTATTGGGTTAATCTTGTCCGTTTTGCCCGCCCTGTGGGCTTTTTTTACTTTCAATGGCCCATTCATAAATCCTTTTATTAGTCTAATTGTGGGGTTTTTAGGGGTATTTGCTATAGATGTGCGCTTTTATTATTGGCAATTGACGCCCGAGTGGTGGCTAACTCTAAGAAGTATATTGACGTTTTTTGTGGTCGTTTGCTTATCTATAAATTTTTGGTGGTAAATGGATAGAGAAACACTGGAAATTTACAACAAGAATGCAACCAAGTATGCAAATCTAGAGATAGATAAAACTTCACTAAGAGCATATCAGGATTTTTCTCAGGCATTACCGAAAAATGGACTAGTTTTGGATTACGGATGTGGACCAGGCCATTTTTCAAAAAAACTTTTTGCGGATGGTTTCCAGGTAGACGCTTTTGATGCATCCGAAAAAATGATTGAAATCATATCTAAAGAGCCGCAAGTCAATTCATGGACAGGTGATTTCAAGTCTTTTGATGCCACCACAAAGTATGATGGTATTTGGGCTAACTTTTCTCTGCTTCACGCTCCAAAAAAAGACTTTGTACCCTTAATCAAAACTATATTCAAAGCCCTGAAGCCAAATGGTTTGTTTAGCATAGGTCTAAAATTGGGCTCTGGGGAAAGACGGGACGCCATTGGACGAAAATACTCATATTTTGAAAAGCAAGAGCTGGAAGAAATACTCATTCAGGAAAATTTTAAGCATATTTCAAACTATTTGGGTGAAGCAGAAGGTTTAGATGGAAAAAGCGCAGAATTTATCATAATTCTTAGTCATGCATAATTTATTTGCTTACACAGACGGCGCTTGCTCCGGTAACCCTGGCCCCGGAGGTTGGGGTGTACTTTTGGTTGCTAAAACTCACCAAAAAATTATCAAAGAAAGAGAACTGTGCGGAGGCCAAGACAGTACGACAAACAATCAGATGGAATTATTAGCAGCAATATCTGCCTTAGAAATTTTAGACCGGCCCAGTAAAATCAAAATCATTACGGACAGCTCTTACGTGAAAAATGGCGTAACCCAATGGCTAGAAAATTGGAAAAAAAACAAATGGAAAACAGCAGCTAGAAAACCTGTGAAAAATGCTGAATTATGGCGCAGATTGGACGAAGCCAAGTCAAGGCATGAAGTTGCTTGGGAATGGGTTAAGGGGCACGCTGGCCATCCCGAAAATGAACGCGCCGATGAATTAGCTAGAAAAGGTATGGAGCCCTTCAAAAGTAATGTTTAGCGGAGGGCAAAGCTAGCCGATTGCCCTGCCCCTCGATCAGAAATGAAACGCAAACGCCTGCCATCAAAAGTGACTTTTTGGCAATTATATTTTAATTCTCTTTCACCCCACATAAGTGTTCTGCAAAAATAACCATCTATCCAGTTCCAATCTCCCGAAACGTCTCTGCCAGCTGCAGAGCCTTCTATTTTCCCATCACCAGTTACAGACAATGAAATCAAAAAACGCTCTAATTTTTTATCTTTAACTAATTTTTCAAAGTCAGGGCGCTCAGAAATAGTTGTTTCGCTTGCTATAATCGGACTAGCAATTAAAAAAAATAAGACAAATTTGAATCCAAATTTCTTAATGGTCCCTATTCCTTCTAGGTGTCGTAAAATCACTCTAAACCTAATACATCCATCATATCATACTCACCAGGCTCTTTGTCTCTACCCCAAAGAGCAGCTTTCAAAGCACCCCGCGCAAATATATTTCTATCGGTAGCATTATGGCTTAAGGTCAGTTGCTCGCCACTCGATGCAAATAAAACATCATGTTTACCCACAATATCACCACCCCTGATTGAAGCAAAGCCTATAGACCCTTTTTCCCGAGCTCCTGTGATGCCATCTCGACCTCTTTCTGAAGATTTTGCCAAGCTAATATCCCGTCCTTTTGCAGCTGCTTTCCCTAGCATCAAAGCCGTTCCAGATGGGGCATCTACCTTCTGATTGTGGTGTGCCTCAATAATTTCAATATCAAACTCACTGTCCAAAGCCGCCGCAACTTTTTTAGTCAAAGCGACCAAAAGATTTACGCCTAGAGACATGTTTCCAGCCCTAACAATAACAGAGTGAAAGCTTGCCGCCTCTATTCTTTCTAAATCGTCTTCAGACATCCCAGTAGTCCCAATAATATGGACTGCTCTTGCTTGGGCGGCCAGCTTTGAGAACTCAACAGTCGCGGACGGTGTGGTAAAATCAATAACGGCCTCTGCATTTGCTATAACCTTAATTGGGTCCTCAGAAACAACTACACCAAGCGCACTCCCACCCATTGCAACACCAATATCTTGACCAATCCATTGATGTTTAGGGTGTTCTAAAGCACCAACAAGTTCAATTTCATTGTGTCTGGTTATTAGATTAACTAGAGTTTGCCCCATACGACCAGATGCACCAGTTACCACCACTTTAAGTAAATCAGCCATTTTATGTCCTTAGTACTATGCTATAATGTCCATAACGTGCCTGTAAGAGTTTGGCAAAGATCAATATTAAGGTAATAGAATTTCAGAAATGGCAAAAAATAAATTTTATGATGGTCCAGGGCCATCGCAAAGGCAACTGAGGGTAGGAGAGCTCATAAGGAGAGCATTGTCTGATATTTTGATGCAAGGTACGATTCATGATCCTGATTTAAATAAAATATCAGTAACTGTCAGTGAGGTTGCTGCATCGCCTGATTTAAAAATTGCAACGGCTTACGTTTGCCCCTTAGGAGGACAAGGGGGAGATGATTTAATTGCGTTATTAGCAAAAAATAAAGCAGAAATTCGAAGGTCAATTTCAAAAAAATTAACCTTGAAATACACACCTGACTTAAGGTTTCGTTTAGATGAAACTTTCGACAGAATGGACGAGACAAGAAGACTGTTCAATCAAGAAAGCGTAAGGCGGGACTTAGATACTGAGTGAAAATTTACATTCTTATATTAGCAATATGGTTTACACCCGTTTGGTCCGCCGAATGCCTAGATTTTGAGTTTAAAGAAACTTCTTTCACAGCATGCACAGCCAATTTGCCAAATGATGATATACGACTGTTTTTACGTGATAAAAATGGAAAAAACTTTGGACAATTCCAAAGACTAAATATGTCTCTAACAGAACAAGGTCTTAATATTGTTTTTGCCACAAATGGAGGAATGTATCATGCAAACCGTTCTCCTGTTGGACTGTATGTCGAGAATTTTACTCAATATTCACCATTGATCACCGGAAATGGGCCAGGAAACTTTGGTTTAGTACCAAATGGTGTCTTCTGCTTTAATAAAAAAGAATTCCAGATTATTGAAACAAGTAAATTTGCACTAACAAAAAAGCCATGTCAGTACGCAACACAGTCTGGTCCTATGTTAGCCATCGATGGTAAAATTCATCCAAAATTTTTAAAAGATGGGTCCTCGAAATTTATACGAAGCGGGGTTGGGGTAACCAAAAATGGGTTAAAAGCAGTATTTTTAATTTCCAATGAAGCCATCAATTTTTATCAGTTTGCATCTACTTTCTTAGAGCACTTAGATATAGATAATGCACTTTATTTGGATGGGAATGTTTCTAGGCTTTATTCTCCAAAATATGATCGGTTAGATTTTGGTTTTGACCTTGGACCTATTGTTGCAGTGGTAGCGCCAGACGGGTGACTAGCGCTACTCAATTAGTTTTAACTGGCTAACGCCTCAATCACTCGGTCTGAAGAGCCATTTGAAATTTGGATTTTTCGAGGCTTCAAAGCTTCAGGAACTTCACGCTTTAACTCTATGTGAAGCATACCGTCCGAGTGGGTTGCACCAGTAACATGTACATGATCAGCTAGCTGAAAACGCCGTTCAAAGCTGCGATTTGCGATGCCCCTATGCAAGTAATTCTTTTTATCTTCTTCCGATTTTCCAGCTGAAATAATTAGAGAGTTTTCTCTCACCTCGACGTTTAAATCAGCTTCAGAAAAGCCAGCAACCGCTACAGATATACGATAAGCATCCTCATCAATTTTCTCTATATTGTATGGTGGGTAACTAGATGTTTGAGTGTCCGAAGTAAGAACCCTGTCAAACATATCGGCTATTTGGTCAAAGCCTACTGTGGCTCTGTAAAGTGGTGAAAAATCAAATTGTCTCATTGTCTATCCTCCTATGAGCGATTCCAAATTATGCCTACCCTTCATTTGGCGCAGGCAATTTAAGTTTCAGAGACCCAAATTTGGCGCCTCTCGTACCTATATGGGAATTAAAAAAATACAGTTCAAGGCTGTACAGATCTTTTTCTCAACAATATTATTTGCAAAGCGTAACTATAATCTACCATTTAATTTAGTAGGTTTGGGGCCACCAGTTGCCCAATCAACTAATTCTACCGTATGAACCACTGGCGTATTAGTAGAAGATGCTATTTGCATCATGCATCCTATATTTCCAGCAGCAATTATATCTGGTTTTTTTGCCTCTAAACTCTGGACTTTTCTGTTTTTCAACTCGTCAGATATTTTTGGTTGTAGCAGGTTATAAGTTCCTGCCGACCCACAGCAAAGATGAGAATTCTTTGGTTCACTTATTCGGTATCCGCACTGTTTGAGAATATCCTTGGGAAAATTACTAATTTGTTGCCCGTGCTGAAGTGAGCAGGCCGAATGATAAACCACGTGTGTTTGTTTCTCTTCCAAAACAGGAAGTTCTAGTTCAGCTAAAATTTCTGAAATATCCTTCGTGAGACTTGCAATAATTTTGGCTTTTTCCTCATGCTCAGTCCCTTTAAACATGTGTGGATAATCTTTGACTGTGGTCCCACATCCACTGGTATTAATAATAACTGCATCTAATCGGCCTTTGCTTAACTCTGAATACCAGGCATTTAGATTTTTTAATGCTGCAGATTTTGCATCATTCTTTTTTCCCATATGATGGCTCAAGGATCCACAGCAACCCTGCCCCTCAGCTATGACAACCTCACATCCAAATCTATTCAATACTCTAATTGTCGCGTCGTTAATATCTGTATCTAAGGCTCTTTGAGCACAGCCCGTCATTAAAGCTACCCTCATCTTGTTCAAGTTATCCGGAAAAAAACTCTGAGGATCATCATTCAAACTAATTGGAGGTATCTTTTGAGGTACCATTTTAATCATGGCCTTAAGTCTGGCATCTGGAATAAGCCAAGAAAATGGTTTCGCTATCTTCGCCAGAATTAGTGCTATTCGGAACCTCATAGGATATGGCAAAATTCTGCTGAGTAACCATCGCAAAAATCGCTCATCTAAGGGTCTCTTATAGTTATCTTCAATATATGCCCGAGCATGGTCCACAAGATGCATATAATGGACGCCAGAAGGGCAAGTAGTCATACAAGCCAAACATGACAAACATCTATCGATATGAGTAACCGTCTTTTTATCTGGCTTACGTCCAGACTCGAGCATTTCTTTTATCAAATAAATTCTTCCTCGGGGGCTATCGAGTTCATCACCCAAAACCTGATAAGTTGGACACGTCGCAGTACAAAACCCACAGTGTACACAAGCCCTCAAAATCTCATTTGATCTTTTAAAATCTAAATCTGCAAGTTGGTCTTTTTCAAAAAAGGTTTGCATCAGTTTAATACTTGTTGGTTGAATAGCATTTTAGGGTCAAATTTTTTTCTAATAGAAGTGCTCATTGTCTTTTCTATTGTTGAAATTGGATGGAATTGATTAAAACTTCCGCTTAAACACATTGCATGGCCTGACATTTTTTGCATTTTTTCGCGGACGTTAAAACCTTCTTCAACTCTTAACCAAACTAGGCCACCACTCCAATCTAGATAGCTGGCTTTAGGATCCAATTTTTTAATTATTTGTATACCATCAGTGGGCCTAACCGAAATTCGCCATAAATCACCTTGCATATTTTTGAGAAAAGCCAGGTTGTTCACATCACTCCAAAACTTTTTGCTTTCCTCCGCATCAAAAATATCAATCTCAAAATCAGAAAACTCTTTAAGGAGCTGCTGCATTCGATATTTTACTGATTTGTCAAAACCTTCAATGCGAATGTAGGCAAATCCTGAGGCAACATCATAAAAAGTGCCTGAAACATCGTAGGGTGTATTCATCGCCCTGGTCAGGATAGATGCTTCACGAGAAGCTATTTGCAGGGTCACTTGAGTCTCAGCTATAGGAAGGACTTTAAAAGAAACTTCCGTAATTATACCAAGGGTTCCCCAACTCCCCGCCATGAGCTTTACGAGATCGTAACCCGTCACATTTTTCATAACGCGGCCACCATTTTTTACAACTCTTCCTAATCCATCTATAAATCTTACACCCAACAAATGATCTCTAGCTGCTCCCACCTGTATTCGACGTGATCCAGAAGCATTTGTTGCAAATACTCCTCCGATCGTTGAATGCCCTAACAAGTTTAGAATATGCTTATATTCAGGAGGTTCAAACGCGAGTTGCTGATTTTCTTTTTGGAGTGTTTCATTGATTATAGAAAGTGGGGTACCAGCTTTTGCAACCATCGTTAGTGCGCCAGGTTCATATTCAACAATGCCAGTTAAAGCACAAGTTGAGATAACTTTTTCTTCAGTCGCTCGTAAGCGGGACTGTCCCCCGGCAATATGTAATCCTTCAGTTTCAGAAATTAACAAGTCCCGAATGTCACTTTCAGAGCTGGGCATAAGACTGGTTGTGCTCATGCAGCCGTCTCTTGGCTAGCATCTCCACGTCTTTGAGCAGAAACATCCAATGGAAACACTTTCGTTGGATTAAGCAGCCATTTGGGGTCGAATACGTCCTTTATCGACATTTGTGCCTCAAGATCGTCTGCAGAATACTGAATCTGCATTAAATCTCGCTTTTCAATACCAACTCCATGCTCTCCCGTTAAACACCCGCCAACTTCTACACATAATTTCAAAATTTCGGCCCCAAAGGCTTCACAAGTTTCTAAATCTCCAGGTTTATTAGCATTATAAAGGATGAGTGGGTGCATATTGCCATCACCAGCATGAAAAACATTACCAACATCCAAGCCAAATTCTTTACTCATTTCCGAAATACGTTTCAGCACAAAAGGTAATTTTGAAACTGGAATTGTACCATCTAAACACATATAATCATTGATCTGACCCATAGCACCAAATGCAGACTTTCGACCTAGCCAAATTCTATTAGCTTCATCACTATTTTTTGCTCGGCGCAACTCCACGGGACTATGTCTATTGGCAATCTCAATGATTTTTGCTAGCTGCTCTTCAATTTCTATTTCAGAGCCCTCGACTTCAATAATCAATAAAGCTTCACAGTCTGGATAACCGGCATGAGAGAAAGCATCCGTGGCTCGAATACACGGCCTATCCATAAATTCAATCGCAACCGGCAAAACTCCAGCCTTTATGATATCGGAAACACACTGCCCCGCCACTTCGCTGTCGTTATATCCAATCAAAACCGGTAAAGCGCCCTCTGGTTTGTGCAATATTCGTAAAGTAGCTTCTGTAACAATTCCCAATTGTCCCTCAGAGCCACAGATAAGGCCAAGTAAATCATATCCAGAAGCATCCAATTGAGAACCGCCCAAATCTATAATTTCTCCCTGCATAGTGACCATTTTGACACCAAGAAGATTATTAGATGTTACGCCGTACTTGAGACAGTGGGCCCCACCTGAGTTCATAGCTATATTTCCTGAGATAGCACAAGCTAGCTGACTTGATGGATCTGGTGCATAAAAGAAGCCATCACTTTCAACTTCTCCGGTCACACTCAAATTGGTGCGACCTGTTTGTACACGTATTAATCTATTAGGGTAATCAACTTCTAAAGTGTCATTCATTCTGGCAACACCAAGAACCAAACTATCGCCCGTAGGGAGTGCCCCACCCGCTAATGAAGTGCCGGAACCACGAGGCACTACTGGCACATCCAAATCCCAACATATTTTTAATATCTTAGCGACTTCCTCGGTAGTACTAGGCAAGACAGCAACCATTGGCGGACATCTGTAGGCAGATAGCGCATCACATTCGTATGCAAGTGTCTCATGAGGGTCATCAATGACAGCATCACGAGGTAAAAAGGACAAAAGTTTTCTAACTAACTCCGATTTTTTTGCTAAAATTTTTGGGTTTGGATCTGTTAAATACATGGCTTTTCTCTATATTGGTAAAGTAATATAACCAATTTATGAGTTTGGCAACTATGGCAAAACCGAATAAACAAGAAATAAAAGGGTTTTTAACATAAATGACTAATAAAATTAAGAACACCCCAAGTCCCGAAGGTATTGCCGCAGCCGCTCGCGCAGCAACAAAATCGCGAACTTTACCACCAGTAATGAGTTGGAACCCACCGTTTTGTGGGGATTTGGACATTCGTATTGCGCGAAATGGTACGTGGTTTTATCTTGGCACCCCCATTGGTCGATTTGAGCTCGTAAAATTATTTTCATCAATTCTAAAAATTGAAGACGGTAAATACTTTCTTGTTACCCCAGTAGAAAAGGTAGGTATTCAAGTAGACGATGCCCCATTTATCGCTGTAGATTTCAATGAGGTTATAACTCAAGGCGAGAAAGCATTAAAATTTGAAACTCATGTAGGAGACCGAGTTGTTGCGAGCAGTGAAAATCCAATACGAGTGGAGAGGGACGCGATAACGGATGAACCTGCTCCATATATTCATATTCGCAACGGATTGGATGCCTTGATAGATCGAAAGACTTTTTACCGACTTATTGACATAGGACAACATAAAAACCACAAAAATGAAAGCTGGTTCGGAATTATTTCTGCCTCTACTTTTTTTCCGATTATCAAGTCCGAAGAGTTGGAAAACTCAATCTAATCCTACAAAATTATTTGCATAAAAGTTGTACCAATTCTTGCCCATAATAGCCTCAACATCATCCTCATCAAAGCCAACGTCTCTTAAACCTTTTGCAATATTTTTAAAACCTCGGTTATCTGCAAACCAGTCTGGCTGCTTAGGAAAGCCTGGGTTATCAGCGGAACCTTCACCATAGTCCATTGTCTTACTCCACCGCCCTACTCGCATCCACTCCACAATACTATCAGGTTGATCTTGGCATAAATCAGAACCAATACCGAGACTTTCAACACCATATTTTTCGGCTGATTGCGCAATCATTGAACAAAAATCTGATAAGGTACAATGGGAACCGTTTCTCAAATGATGGGGATATAAAGAAAAACCAATCATTCCTCCATTAGATACAACAGCTTCTATAACCTTATCTCTCTTATTTCTAAGTGCAGGATGCCACGAAAAGGGGTTGGCGTGTGTTATGGCTATTGGACGCTCTGATATCTCTGCGGCTTGAATAGTCGATTGATCCGCAGAATGGCTCATATCCACAACCATACCCACACGATTCATTTCTTTAATGACCTGCTTACCCATTCTGGTAATACCAGCGTCATTATCTTCATAGCATCCGGTCGCTAGTAGAGATTGATTATTGTAAGTAAGCTGCATAAACCGGGCTCCGAGTGTGTACAGAATTTCAATCAAACCAATATCGTCTTCTATGGGTGAAGGATTTTGAAAGCCAAAAAATATGGCTGTTCGATTTGTCTTTTTTGCTAGATCAATATCTGCTGCAGTAGAGCCCTTGATAATCAGTTGAGAATAATTTTCAAACCAAAGGTTCCATTTTTCAAAATTCAAAACTGTTTCGCGAAAAGTCTCGTGGTAAGAGATGGTTACGTGAACAGCGTCGACGTTCCCCTCTCTCATTTGATTGAAAATCTTTTCAGACCAATTTGCATATTGGAGATTATCAATTATCATCATTTCTAATGCGCCTCTGCCCAATTTAATCCATGACCAGCGTCGACTGATAATGGTATATCCATTTTCAAAAAAGGAAGAGAAGCAGTTTCCATAATGGACTGAACTTTATCAACTAAATCTTGGCTAAACTCTTCTTTTACTTCAAATAGTAGCTCGTCATGCACCTGAAGAAGCATTTTTGCAGGAAGATCTTTGATTGCATCTGGAACTCTAATCATGGCACGCCGGATGATATCTGCAGCAGTACCCTGAATAGGCGCATTAATGGCCGCCCTTTTTGCAAAACCAGCCATGGGACCTTTAGCGTTTATCTCGGGCGTATGTATGACCCTGCCAAAAAGAGTTTTGACATAATTATTTTCTTTACTGAATTTGATCGTCTCATCCATGTATTCCTTTATTCCAGGAAACCTGTCAAAGTAACGGTCTATAAAGCCTTGTGCCTCAGCACGTGGGATGCGTAAATTTCTTGCTAAACCAAATCCAGAAATACCATAGATAACTCCAAAATTTATAGCTTTTGCCTGACGACGAATTTCGGGTGTCATTTGATCAAGAGGCACATCAAACATTTCTGAAGCCGTCATGGCGTGAATATCCAGTCCGTCATGAAAAGCCTGCTTCAGAGCATCTATTTTTGCTATATGGGCTAAAATTCTAAGCTCAATCTGACTGTAATCTAAACTTACCAAAATATTGCCGCTCTCAGCCACAAACGCTTCTCGAATACGTCTTCCGTCTTCCGTTCTCACTGGTATGTTTTGTAGGTTTGGCTCAGTTGAAGAAAGCCGACCAGTAACTGCGCCAGCAATTGAATAAGAGGTATGAACACGGCCGGTATCTGGATTTATATGATCTTGTAAAGCATCTGTGTAAGTAGATTTAAGTTTGCTTAATTGTCGCCAATCTAAAACTCTTTTGGGAAAATCGTAACTTGTTGCCAGCTCTTCTAATATATCAGCCCCAGTCGCATAAGCACCATTTTTTCCCTTTTTACCGCCTTCATAACCCAACTTATCAAACATAATTTCACCCAGTTGCTTTGGGCTCCCCACGTTGAAAGTTTCACCGGCTAATTCATAAATCTCAGCTTCAAGACCTGCCATTTTCTGGGCAAACGCATTTGACATTCGACTTAGTGTTTCTCTATCAACTTTGACTCCATTTTTTTCCATTTGAGCTAAAACAGAAACTAAAGGACGTTCTAAACTTTCATATACTTTAGTCACTTTAGAAAGGTGTAATTTCTGCTTAAAAATTTTCCAAAGCCTCAAGGTAATATCGGCATCCTCTGCCGCATAAGTTACCGCATCCTCTATTTTTACTTTATCAAAAGTTATGGCTGATTTTCCTGAGCCAATAAGTGTCTTTATCGAGATTGGTGAATGATCTAAATATCGTTCCGATAGAGCATCCATCCCATGGTTATGTAATCCCCCATGCATGGCATAAGATAAAAGCATGGTGTCATCAAAAGTAGTAACTTCTATCCCGTAGCGGCTTAAAACCTTCGCATCATATTTAATATTTTGTCCAATTTTAAGAATACTATCATCTGTTAGTACGGGCCTCAGACAGTCTAAAACGTATTCTAGATCCAGTTGCCCTTCGACCAATTGAAAATTATCGAAAAGGTCATCATCTTGTCCTTCCTTATGACCGATGGGGATATAGCATGCCGAGCCAATTTCTGTTGCCAGAGAAATTCCTACCAATTCTGCCAACATATCATTTAAAGACGTTGTCTCAGTATCTATTGCTACATAGCCCGTTTCATATATTTTATGAACCCACGTTTGAAGTTGGTCGGCTGTCTTGATGTATTCATAATTTGCACTGTCAAAAGGAATTTTTTCTGAAATATTGTTAGTGCTTGTTGTGTCTAGATTATCGGAAGTTGGAATTTCTAATTCAAATTTTTGCGCAATACGCTTAGTCAGCGTTCTAAATTCCATTTTTGTTAAGAAATCTAATAGTTGCCCTGGTATCGGAGCTCTGAATTCAAGGTCTTCGAGTGCAAATGTTAAAGGTGTATTACAATCTAAAGTAACAAGTTCGCGCGATAATTTAATTTGCTCAGCATGGTCCAACAAGGTTTGCCGCCTTTTAGGCTGCTTTATTTCAACCGCTCGACTTAACAGTTCATCCAGGTCGCCAAATTCATTAATTAGAGCAGCAGCAGTTTTCACACCAATACCAGGCGCACCAGGCACGTTATCAACACTGTCTCCAGCAAGCGATTGAACATCGATAACTCTATCTGGATAAACACCAAATTTTTCAAATACACCTTCCCGATCTATGCGTTTATTTTTCATGGCATCATACATTTCGATGCCATCTCCAACTAACTGCATTAAATCTTTGTCTGAACTAATTATTGTAACACGGCCACCTGCATCTCGGGCTTGACAGGCAAGTGTGGCTATCATGTCATCTGCTTCAAATCCTTCCATCTCCTCGCAAGCAATATTAAACGCCTTTGTCGCTTCGCGCGTTAATGGAAATTGGGGGACGAGATCCTCAGGAGCCGGTGGACGATTTGCTTTGTAACCATCAAAGATATCATTTCTAAAGCTATGACTTGAATGATCAAAAATTACTGCAACATGTGTGGGTGCATCAGGCCCATTATTATCTTCTATGTAGCGATTTAGCATATTACAAAAACCGCTAACGGCACCTACAGGTAAACCGTCTGATTTTCTCGTAAGAGGAGGCAGCGCATGGTATGCTCGGAAAATAAAAGCGGAACCATCAATCAAATGTAAGTGATGTCCTTTCCCAAAACCCATCTAAAACCCCCTTTACCTTTGTTACAACATTCTAGTCCCTATAAATCAATAATCACTTTTAAACTTATAGTTATTCTTAGCGATTTGAACACTTGTTACATTGATTAGTCTTTAAGGGGGAAATCTTTATGTTGGATCCTGCAATCACAATATGGACATTCTACCCAACCTTGCTCTTGTGGAATTTGAAGCCACACTCGCGGATGTCCAAGAGCACCTTCACCACCGTCACAGGCAACTCTCCATGCATCAACAATTCTTATCTCTGGCGCATCTAATGACATTTAATTTCTCTACAATTCTTTAATATACTTATAACGATTACCATTGAAAGGCCCCATTAGTTTGGGGATATCATTCTCCCCAAATTGCGTCCACCAATTATGTGTGTATGAAAATGTGGAACTTCTTGAATAGCATCTTGACCCGCATTTGCTATTGAACGAAATCCTGATCCACCGGATGAAGGCTGAACGCCTGTTATTTTGCAGACCTCTCCAATAGCCCTTGTATAATCTAAAACCTCTTCATCACTTGCCTCAATAGCAAAATGATCGTGTGAAACATATGGCCCTTTAGGTATCACAAGAATATGTACCGGAGCGGCGGGGCTTATATCCTCAAAAGCCAAACTGTAATCTGTCTCAAGGACAGTTTTATTCGGAATTTCACCTCTTAATATTTTTGCAAAAATATTATTATCGTCGTAATTGTAACTCATTTTTCTACCCTAGAATTTTTACTTTAAAGCCATTCTTTTCTAATATTGATTAACAAATTTAATATAATCTTAAATTAGTTTCATTTCTGAAAATTTATCCAAAAGACGTATCTGTGGACGTGGGCCTATATGGCCTATTACCTCTTCTGCACACAGACAACCCATAGAACAAGCTGTCTCTAAATTAGCGTGCGTTGCTAATCCGTATAAAAAACCTGCAGCAAACTGGTCACCTGCCCCTGTGGCATCGACTGGGATAACAGGTTCTACCCTAAAATCTACGCGGTTTCCTTCTTGGATAGCAGTCACACCTTCAGAAGAACGCGTACAAACGACAAGAGGTGAAATATCAACAGCTTTGGATAGAGCACTTTCAAAATTATCAGTTTCGAATAGCGCCATAATTTCCTCTTTGTTTCCGATAACATAATCCAATTCGTTTTTAATCAAACTTAGAAAATCTGCTCGATGTCTTTCAACACAAAAGGGATCAGAAATCGCAATTCCAGACAAACCACCCGCCGCTCTACATTCCTTGGCAAGTTTTATAAAAGCCTCTTTACCTTTATCTTTATCAAAAAGATATCCTTCCAAAAAAACAATATCTGCACTTGCCGCCACTTCCAAATTCACATCTTCCGGTCCTAATTCGGCCGATATCCCAAGATAGGTATTCATCGATCTCTCTCCATCATCTGATACAAAAATCATAGAGCGAGATGTTGGAAGCTCACTTTTATCTGAGAGATTATTAACAAAGTCCGTTCCATTTTCCTCCATAGTGTCACGATAAAAGACACCCAACTCATCAGTTCCTACTTTCCCTATAAAACCAGTTTTTAAGCCAAGCGCACCAATGCCTGCAATTGTATTAGCAACCGAACCTCCTGGCGCTTGCTTTCGATTATCCATTGAATTGTATAACAACTCCCCACGATCACGATCGACCAGCTGCATAATTCCTTTTTCAATATTCATTTTTTCTAAAAACATATCTGAACTTTGGCTAATGACATCAACGACTGCGTTTCCAATGCCTAGAACATTGTATTTCTTCATAACTCTTTATCCTCAAACGAACACAAATCTCTTATTAAACAAGTAGAGCATAATGGTTTACGTGCCTTACAGTGGTAGCGCCCATGCAAGATCAACCAATGATGAGCATGTAATTGAAAATCTGCGGGAACGTTATCCTCTATTGCCCTCTCAACGGCATCAACATCTTTTCCTGGTGCAATACCAGTTCTATTCCCAACACGAAAAATATGGGTATCAACCGCTTGCGCTGGATGCTTCCACCACATATTCAAAACAACGTTAGCAGTCTTTCGGCCTACTCCTGGAAGGGATTGAAGTGCTGCACGTGAGTTAGGAACTTGTCCATCATATTGTTCCAAAAGGATTTTACTTAACTTTATAACATTTTTAGCTTTATTTCTAAATAAGCCTATTGTCTTAATATGCTCAATTAAGCCCCGTTCTCCTAGATCCAACATTTTTTCTGGAGTATCAGCGATTTGAAAAAGCTTTTTTGTGGCTTTGTTAACACCGGCATCAGTAGATTGAGCACTCAGGGCAACGGCAACTACCAAAGTATAAACGTTAACGTGCTCTAATTCTCCCTCAGGCTCTTTTGCTGCCTCTTTAAAACGGTTAAAAATTTCCCGCAATGTGTTATAATCCAGCTGCTTTACCATAGTAGACTCATGCAATTTAAAATGTATTTATACAAGTGCATGCATGGGATATTTTATAAATTTAAGAGGCTTCCGATAAATAATGCACCAAGTTTACAACATCGAGCAAAATTTTAGCTACCAAGCATCCATAGAAGATAAAATCTTTCTTAAGGAACTATCAGAGCAACAAAGTTTTTCAGAAACAGATTTTTTAAAATCGCATAAAAACAGAAATTTGCTCGTAAATGAATTTATTGAACTAAAATCTGATTGTAAAAAGTTAACGACGCGCCTTCATATTTCCTACGAGTATAAAAATTCCCCTTTCGGGAAGGCGCTCATTATGAATAGCAAGTATGGGGTATGCGGTTTGGCATTCTGCGATCACATCAATGAAGAGATTGCCTTGGCTGATATGATGTCGAGATGGCCCTCAGCAACTTACAGTGCAGAAAATATCTTTTCCGATTTAGAGTTCAAATCTGTTTTAGACCAAACTACTAAAATCAACCTTTGTTTAATAGGAAGTCCACTTCAACTTCAGGTTTGGAGCGCATTATTAAAAATTCCAGCTGGAAAGGTTACAAACTATAAAACACTAGCCAAGCATATAGGTAAACCAAAAGCCGTTAGAGCCATAGCAACTGCCATTGGAAGAAATCCATTATGTTGGCTCATCCCATGCCATCGAGTTTTAAGGACGAACGGCGAGTTGGGCGGCTATCACTGGGGTCTAAAAGTTAAAAAGGCAATGTTAAGATTTGAATCAATTTAAAATTTACTCAGGCTGATCGGCAACAATAGAAACTCATCGCTATTCACGCTCTATTGCTATTGCTGTCCCCTCACCACCACCTATACAAACTGCAGCAATTCCACGCTTCATTTCATATCTTTCGAGTGCATTCAGAAGAGTTACCATTATTCTCGCACCAGAAGCTCCTATTGGATGTCCAATTGCACAAGCCCCTCCATGAACATTCATTTTTTTTCTTGAAACGCCCAGTTCATGCATGAAAGCCATAGGGACAACAGCAAATGCCTCATTAACTTCCCAGAGATCTACCATATCAGCTGTCCAAGATAGCGACTTCATTAATTTTTGCACTGCATATATGGGGGCTGTGGTAAATAAACCTGGGGCTTGGGCATAGCTACTATGGGTCAGAATTCGTGCACGTATAGGCAAACCCATTTTTTCAGAATACACTCTAGAACTTAGGATCAACGCCGCACCACCATCAGAAATTGAAGAGGAGTTTGCTGGAGTCACAGTGCCGTCCTTTCTAAATGCGGGCTTTAAATTTGGGATTTTTTCAGGTTGTGCGTTTTGCGGTTGCTCATCTAAAACAATAGTTCTCTTTTTTCCTTTTCGATCCACGGTTTCAATAGGCATAATTTCATTTTCGAATACTTTTGATTTTTGAGCAGAAAGTGAATTTTCCAATGATTTCAACGCATACTCATCCTGGGCTTCTCTGGTAAATTGATATTTTTCCGCACAATCCTCAGCAAAAGTTCCCATCAAACGTCCAGGCTCATAGGCATCCTCTAATCCATCATGAAACATATGATCGATTACCTTACCATGACCCAACCGGGCTCCACCGCGCATCTTCGGTAGTAGATAAGGCGCGTTAGACATACTTTCCATTCCACCAACGGCTAGAATTTTGCTTTGTCCAAGCTTGATTTGATCAAACCCAATCATTGCAGCCTTCATTCCTGAACCACACATTTTATTCAATGTCGTAGCTGGAATGGTTTCATCTAGACCTGCAGCAAAGCTTGCCTGCCGTGCGGGCGCTTGACCTTGGCCTGCTCCAAGAACATTCCCCATGATTACTTCATCAACTCGATCAATGCCCGCTTGCTTCATAGCCCCGTCAATAGCCATTCCACCTAAATCTGAAGCCGAAAAGCAATCTAACTCACCCTGAAAGCCTCCAATGGGAGTTCTGATTGCAGATGTGATAACAACTTCTTCCATAAAATCATGACCCTATAAAAATAAAACTTTTTCTCCCACAGGTTATACTGTCTTGTGAGAGCTTACAATAATTGTGCATGTTGAATTAGTCAGATCGACACTGTAAGGAAAAGTTGCCTTCATCGAAAAAAAGAATATTTGTTTCAGGCAATTTTACGGAGTTAGAATGCGAGATTTTCATTTTCCCGGACGATCTTCAGTATTAGCTGAAAATGGTATGTGTGCCACTTCTCATCCATTAGCTGCTCAAGCTGCCTTGGAAATTTTAAAAAATGGTGGAAACGCAATGGATGCGGCCATAGCCGGTGCAGTACTCTTGGGTATTTGTGAACCGCAAATGACCGGAATAGGGGGCGATTGTTTTGTTCTTTTTTCTCCCAGTGGTTCCAATGAAATAAAATCAATGAACGGATCAGGCTACGCACCTAGTTTAGCTAACGCTGATGAGCTTAGAGACGAAGCATTATCATCTATACCTTTAAATTCCGCTCATGCGGTTACAATTCCATGCGCCATCGACGCCTTCTGTAAATTGTCAGCAGATTGGGGAAAATTAGGCCTTGATACAATTTTACAGCCAGCAATTCACTATGCAGAGCATGGGGTTCCGATTGCAGAGCGGGTAGCATATGATTTAGCCGAGCTTACTGAAAACCTAAATCCTGCTGGCAGAGAATTTTATTTACCATGGGGCAGAGCCCCAAGAGTGGGTGAATTGTTTACGCACCCAGGACAAGTGAAAGTATTGAACGAAATTGCAAAAAAGGGTCGCGATGGGTTTTATTCTGGTGAGGTTGCTGAAGACATGGTGAACAGTCTTCAAAAACTGGGAGGCACTCACACTATGGATGATTTCTCCAATATGGAGGCCTTCTATACAAATCCTATCGCTGGTAAATTTTCAAAGTTTGAACTCGTTGAGCATCCGCCGAATGGCCAGGGAGCCACAGCCATTCTTTTATGTAATATCCTTAAACATTTCCCCATATCATCAATGGAGCCCTTTGGTTTTGAGCGCACTCACATTGAAACTGAAGCGACTAAACTGGCTTACGATGCACGCAACAGATTAGTGTCTGATCCAACCGTTTTTGATGCCACAACAAGAATGACTTCCGACAAATTAGCTAAAGAATTAGCAGACAAAATTAATATGAAGCAGGTCATTAATGAAGTTTCTTCCGTTACTGAAGAAGTACACAAAGATACCATTTACATCACCGTTGTTGACAAAGACCAAATGGCTGTTTCGCTAATATATTCAATTTTCCATGGGTTTGGTTCTGGTATTGCAAGTGAAAAATTTGGAGTATTGTTTCAAAATAGGGGTGCTGGATTTAACCTTATACCGGGCCATGTAAATGAATATGGAGCACACAAAAGGCCTCTACATACAATCATTCCTGCCATTGTAAAAGAAAAGGAAATCGTAAACATGCCTTTTGGTGTCATGGGGGGGCAATATCAAGCAGCCGGACATGCCCGTGTCCTTTCAAATATTTACGACTATGAAATGGACATCCAAGCCGCTCTCGACGCACCACGTAGTTTCTTTGAGAATGGCTCTCTCAGGATTGAACGCGGATACGATAAAAACACTGTTCAAAAACTATCTAGTCTGGGTCACCAAATTGATCAAAATATAGGTCCTATTGGGGGTGCTCAAGCAATCAAAATACATGACAGTGGCGTTTTAGAGGGCGCGTCAGATCCAAGAAAAGATGGGTGTGCTTTAGGGTACTAGAGCTAGACACTTAATTCATTTGAAAATGAATAGAGTAATGGCCGTCCTGCAATGGTCCAAATAGATCTTGTACATCTGGATGGCTTACTGGCTCTCCAGAATAGTCTTCAACAAGATTTTGTTCAGAAACATAGGCAACATAAAAACTGTGGTCGTTTTCTGCCAAAAGATGGTAGTAAGGTTGTTCCTTATGCGGCCTGCTGTCTTCAGGAATTGATTCATACCACTCGTCAGTGTTGCTAAATTCTGGATCAACATCAAAAACGACCCCTCGAAAGGGATGTTTTTTATGTCGAACTATCTGCCCGAGATGATATTTTGCGCTTTTAGTAAACATGTCCATGATTATAAATAAGTCTTCCCACCTAGATTGTCTAGGCCAGCATAAGCCAAAAACATGGAAATATTAGATCGTATTTCAAAATATTCGATTAATGCTTTAGAAATTTCAATCTTTCGTTTATCTCTATACGAAAGAGAAATAAATGAGCAGTAACATAAAAATATTGTGTCTATGCCTTGTTTTGGGCTCATGCAGTTTTATCAATTTCGATGCCCCTCGGAATATGGATAACGCATGCTCAATTTTGCAACAACGCCCTTCATTTGATCGCGCTTTTCAAAAAACAAAACGGAAATGGGGGGCGCCCGTTCACGTCCAAATGGCAATATTGCACCAAGAAAGTAAGTTTATCCCAAATGCAAAGACTCCAAGAAAATATTTCCTTGGTATTGTTCCTTGGGGTCGGCAAAGTTCAGCATATGGATATGCACAAGCTTTAGATGGAACTTGGTCTGATTATAAGAAATCTTCAGGAAGACGATTTGCCAGTCGCTCTAACATTCATGACGCAACTGACTTTATGGGCTGGTACATGCAAGAGTCTAGAAGGCGTCTGGGAATCAAAATGTCAGATGCAAAAAAACAGTATCTGGCATATCACGAAGGTCATGGAGGCTTTGAAAGAGGGTCGTACCGTAAAAAAGCTTGGTTATTAAGTGTATCAGATAAGGTAAACCGACGCGCTAATTCATACAAAAAACAATTGAAAAGATGTGGCCGCGCCTAGAATAATTACTTGTCGCTGTCTTTGCGTTTATTAATCTCTAAGGCAATAGAAAATAAAGTATCATTTATATTTTTTGGGTATTCAGTATCTTCTAAGGCTATTGATGTTGATGTGCCGTTTTCATTTTTTACGGTGAATTTTTTGAGTTCTGGTTGGGCTCCTGCAAAAAGAAGCTCAACACTACCACTTTCAGGTGTTATTGGATCTCTTATAATTAAAACAGCCTCTTCCGAGGCTTCCATATAATTTGAAACTATACCAGAATTAATTAAGTCTATTTCACTGTTAAGCAGCAGGGAAATTGGATTATTTCTGACAGGGTAGGTCATTGGTTCTTGATCACCTTTCGGATCAAAAATAGCCAAAGCACCAGCGGCAACTAAAACCAAGGTTTTATCTGGCTTATCATATTCAAACCGCATACGGCCAGGGCGCTTCAGTAAAATAATACCAGACGATTCACTTCCATCGGCATTCACTTGAAAAAAATTGGCTTTAAGCAATTTTAAGTTTGTTAAGTATTCTGATAAATTTTTTAATGAATAGGGATCAGCTCGCAAAATTGATGCACTTATAAAAAGAACAACAAAAATTTGAATTTTTACAAAACCCTTAATTATACTAACCAATATAACCAACCTTAAATACTCGTTGCTCGTGCGATTTTATATACTAAGTTGGTTTTCAATTGAAAGCTATTCAGGGATCAAAATTTCCCTTTTACCTACATGATTGGCCGGGCTTACTAAACCGCTTTCCTCCATTTGTTCCACTAATCTTGCAGCTTTGTTATATCCTATTGCTAATTTTCGCTGAATGTAACTGGTTGAACATTTACGATCTTTCATCACAATCGCCACTGCTTGATCATAGATAGCATCCTCGCCGTCAGTATTACCACCTAACCCTAAAACTTGATCAATACTATCTACCTTATCATCTGTTGGGCCATCAACCACACCACTTTTATATTCTGGTGGTCCAAAAGCCTTCAAATGGTTCACGACTTCTTCAACCTCTTCATCAGAAACAAAAGGTCCATGGCAGCGAATGATTTTTGAGCCACCAGCCATATATAGCATATCTCCCATACCAAGAAGCTGCTCAGCGCCCATTTCACCCAAGATTGTTCGGCTATCTATTTTTGATGTTACTTGAAATGATATTCTAGTTGGAAAGTTAGCTTTAATCGTGCCTGTAATGACATCTACCGAAGGTCGTTGCGTTGCCATTATCAAGTGGATACCAGATGCTCTAGCCATTTGTGCTAAACGTTGAATACACGCTTCAATTTCTTTGCCGGCCACCATCATTAAATCAGCCATTTCATCTACAATTACGACAATGTAGGGCATTTTTTCTGGCTTGAACTCCTCAGTTTCAAAAATTGGATCACCCGTTTCATCGTCAAAGCCCGTTTGGATGGTTCGGCTGAACATTTCACCCTTCCTTTTAGCATCAGCCACTCTTCCATTGAATCCATCAATGTTTCTCACACCCATTTTTGACATTTTTCGGTATCGCTCTTCCATCTCACCGACTACCCATTTGAGCGCAACAACTGCTTTTTTAGGATCTGTTACAACCGGTGATAGGAGGTGTGGTATTCCATCATAAACACTTAACTCCAACATTTTGGGGTCAATCATAATTAAACGGCATTCTTCAGGGGTAAGCTTATAGAGAAGGGAAAGTATCATCGTATTAATGGCTACAGACTTTCCTGAGCCAGTTGTTCCCGCAATCAATAGGTGGGGCATTTTTGCTAAATTTGCAACAACTGGCTCTCCACCTATATCTTTGCCTAATGCTAGGGGAAGTTTTTGTTTGCCATCTCCAAAATAACGGCTAGACAAAATTTCCCGAAGAACGACCTTTTCTCTGTTCTCATTAGGTAGTTCAATTCCAATCACTGAACGTCCCGGCACGGTAGATACTCTTGCGGAAAGAGCCGACATTGAGCGAGCTATATCATCTGCCAATCCAATTACTCGACTTGCCTTCAGACCTGGTGCAGGCTCTAATTCATACATCGTTACAACTGGTCCTGGTCTCACAGAAACGATTTCACCCTTCACACCATAATCATCTAAAACGGACTCCAATAATCTTGCGTTTTCCTCTAGCGCTTCATCAGAAAGCGTATGCCTTTGAATATTTGTTGGGTTGGTTAACAAACTTAATGGTGGCAGCTCAAATCCTTGAGTAATTCCATCAAAATTAAGCACAGGTTCCGCTTCATTTTTCGCTTGGGTGCTTTTAGCGAATATTTTACGTACCGGTGTCTGAACTACTGTCTTCTGACTAACAGAAGGTATGAATTGACCATCTTGATTATCATATAATTCATTTGAAAACTCATCTCCAGCAATATCAGAAAAGCTAGCTTGTCCATGGGTTTGATCTTCAAAATTATCGGCATTGAAAGAAGTTAAAGGAGGTTCAATTCGTGACCCGTACTCAACAAACTCTGACTCACCTTGTTCATCAGAATAATCCCTCAAACCTGTTTGAAAATCAGCTGGCTCAATTTCATTTGATAGTTTTGTTTCACTTTGATCGGATCTTGAATTAATAACAGCCGTAATTTTTGAAGTTAATCGAGGATTGGAAAATATATTTTCATTTACATTCTCTTCATTATAGTTTCCATCAGTTTTGTTAATTCTTAATGCTTCTGCCGAAGAATGATATTCGCCGTTTTCGTTTGGTGAGCGTAAAGTATTTATTTGATTAAAGCCTGGCGCTTTAGGGACAAATGAACCCTCAAAGTCTTCTGTGTAGTTGTCATGAAAACCGCTATCGCTATTTTTACTCAAAAATTTCCGACCTATAGACGAAGTGATTTTTACAGAAATAACTCTCAATATTGAATAAGTTACGGTTGAGCTTTTATATAGAAATCCAATAATTTTCTTAATTTCCAAACCGGTAAAGCCTGCGCAAAATATATTTAAAATACTTGTCAAAAGCAGAGATGTCAGCGTGATGGTTAAAATCCCATTAGATGGTGAAAGAGGGAAAAAAGCCAAAAGCGAACCTACAATCGTATCACCAAATAACCCGCCCATGCCAAAACTATGGATCCATTTATCTATTGGCACAATTGAAGCAGCGTATACCGATGATAACGCAATAGCGATTGGCACAAATATTAACCGACCTACAGCGCGCTCAGAACCAATGTGCAATAGAAAGCGCACGCCCCAAATCAATAAAATGGGGACTAGGGACCAAGAGCCCCAACCAATGACCAGGATTAAAGGAGATGCGATTGCTGCCCCAGTTTTACCAAGCACATTTTGTATAGGTGCATCCGATGCAGAAAGTGGGCCCGGATCAGTTGGAGAATAAGTAGAGATAAGCATTGAAAAAAGTACTGCGCAGGTGATTAATGCGATACCAAGAAATTCAGTTAATCGTCGTTCTAACGCTCTTTGCGTCTCTCTATCAATTAATGGGTCTCGTTCTCTAACGCTATTATATGCCATCACTGCCTCTTATTGTTTTTCTATAAGAGAACGTATTTTTATTAACGCCTCTTTTGTAATTTCTTGCTGAGCAACCAAAGCCACTCTGATAAAATCTTTTCCTGGATTTTTACCATTTTGTTCTTGAGCCAAATACGCTCCAGGCAAAACTCTAACACCAGTTTCACGCCACAAATCTAAAGTAGTTTTTTCGCTGTCTTTTACTTTAATCCAAAGAAAAAAACCTGCCTCTGGACTAGTATAACCTTTTAAACCGGATAAAATTTCATCAGCTATTTTATATTTACTAACGTATAGTTTACGGTTGTTTTTTACGTGCTCTTCATCCTGCCACACAGCAGCAGCAGCGTGCTGCAAGGGCGAAGGTAATGGCGCTCCTCCGTAATTCCTTAACAACCCTAATCGTTGAATATTTTTTGGTCCAGTTGCCAGAAAACCTGATCTCAAACCAGGAAGGTTTGATCTTTTTGAGAGCGAGTGAAACACCACCACACGTTCTGGGTCTGCATTGAGCTTATTTAGTGCCTCAAGTGCTCCAGGAGGAATCTTTTCATTATAAATTTCTGAATAGCACTCATCAGCAAAAATTTTAAAATCGAACTCTTCAGCAAGTTTTATTAGTTCGATCCAATATTCAATAGTCGCAATTGCCCCTTGAGGATTTGAAGGAGAGCAAAGATACACACCAGCAGTTCTTTTTAAGACCTCCCTGGGCACCTCTGCAAAATCTGGCAAATGATTATTTTCTGGCTTTGCCTCTACAAAATAAGGCTCAGCGTTTACTGTAAGGCTTGAGGCCATATAAACTTGGTAGAATGGATTTGGTATTAAAACGACAGGCCTAGAATTATTTTTTTTCTCTGGGCACAATGCTATTAAAGAATTATATAAACCCTCTCGCGTCCCGTTAAGAGCCAGTATATTATTTTGGGTGTCGAGAGATACACCATAACGCCTTTGGACCCAACCCACAATCGCTTCCTTAAGCTCTGGGATACCTTCGTTGGAGGGATAATCATTAAATCCTTTCGCATTTTTAACAATAATATCCGTAACCCACTCAGGAAATGAATGCTTAGGCTCACCGATTGTCATTGATATCTCGCGTCCACCAGGCTTTATGCCGTCGAGAAGCTCTCGAAGACGCGGGAACGCATAAAGCGGTAGGTTTTCAAACCGCCCAGGAAAATCCATATTACTGCCTCAATTACGGGATCATTTACGCCCCGTTTGTTGCAGAATAGCTAAAGAAATGACTTTCGTCTAGTTAAACAAGACATTTAGAGAAATTAGAGACTTTAAGTTTGGGTTTTCAAGAAACTCTGGACCTGTTGTTTTTTGATAATACTCTTTCACAGGCCTGCGCCAGTCGAAGAAGCCTCTCTTCCTGGTTTGGCATGCCCATAATAAGTAAACCACAACTAGGAACGCCCGTCGGCAATGTGATTGAACACCCACCCATTAAATTACCAATGCGCGTATTACGCAAGGCAAGAAGGTTTTGAGAATTATAAAAATCACCATCATTCATTAGCCGGCTTATGTCAGGTGGCATTATGGGCGAGGTTGGAATGAGAATAGCATCATATTTTTGTACCTCTGAATTATATTGCTTTCGTAAATCCAGTAATTTTTGCCAAGCCTGAATAAAATCTGCTGCAAGCACATTTGCTCCACTCCTAAATCGCTCAAGAATTTTTGAAAACATCAGTTCTGGTGATTTTTCGATTTTGTGCCTCCAAGTTGCATAAGCTTCTGGCGAATAAAGAAGTCCTGTTAAATCCATTGCTTCTTTCACACTTGGAACTGTAATTTTTACGACACTTGCTCCCGCTTCCGTTAATCGATCCACTGAGCCTTCGAAAGCTTTTTTAGGTAAGTCCACAAGATTATCCAACGCCACA
>JAAXIY010000075.1:32976-35666 GCA_012270125.1 Paracoccaceae bacterium | reverse complement strand
CCGTGAAGGTGGCCGTACAGTCGGCTCAGGCGTCGTCTCCAAAATTATTGAGTAAAAAAAGTAGCTGGGGCAAACATTATTTGTTTGCCCTCTTTAATTGGCGCTTAGCGCCTTCTAAGGGTTCGATGAAGGTTTTAGATAAACTATTACACTCCTCTCAACTCTAACGCGTGATTAATAAAGGCATAATAAAATGCAAAGCCAAAATATACGCATCCGTTTAAAAGCGTTTGATTATCGTGTTCTTGACGCAAGTACCCAAGAGATAGTCAATACTGCCAAACGTACTGGTGCTTCAGTTCGTGGCCCTATCCCGCTGCCGAACAAAATTGAAAAATTCACAGTTCTACGTGGTCCTCACGTAAATAAGAAGTCTCGTGATCAGTTTGAAATTCGTACACATAAACGTCTTTTGGACATAATTGACCCAACACCACAGACAGTTGATGCTTTGATGAAGCTTGACTTGGCCGCTGGTGTTGACGTCCAGATTTCTGTTTAAGGAGGGCAAAAAAATGCGCTCTGGTATAATAGCTAAAAAAGTGGGTATGACTCGCTTATTTATGGATAATGGCAAACAGATTCCTGTAACCGTTCTTCATATGGATAACTTACAGGTGGTCGCACAGCGAACAAATGAAAAGCATGGATACACCGCTGTGCAACTTGGTGCTGGTCAGTCTAAAGTTAAGAATGTTTCAAAAGCAATGCGAGGACATTTTGCCGTTGCTAAGGTGGAACCAAAAAGAAAGATTGCTGAATTTCGTGTAGCCCCAGAAAACATGATTGATGTAGGTGCTGAAATTACAGCAGAACATTATGTTGAAGGCCAATTTGTGGACGTGTCTGGTACATCGATTGGTAAAGGTTTTGCGGGTGCTATGAAAAGGCACAATTTTGGGGGTCTTAGAGCTTCCCACGGTGTTTCTATTTCTCATAGGTCACACGGTTCAACAGGTCAGTGTCAAGGTCCTGGTAAAGTCTTTAAAGGAAAAAAGATGGCGGGTCATATGGGTGCTGCCCGAGTAACGACACAGAACCTGCAAGTTGTGAAAGTAGACTCAGAACGAGGCTTGATCATGATTAAAGGTGCTGTCCCTGGCTCAAAAGGCGGCTGGGTAACTGTCAAAGATGCTGTTAAAAAGGCTGCTGTTGAAGGTGTGCCATATCCTGCAGCGCTAAGAGCCTCTGCTGATAATACTGTCAAGCCTGAACCAAAGCAGGACACGCCTTCTGAACCATCTTCAGAGTTGGTCACTGATGAAACACCTGCCAATGGAGGCGAAGAATGAAGCTTAAAGTTATAAAATTAGATGGGGCTTCAGCTGGTTCTGTTGAATTAGGGGACGATATTTTCGGATTAGACCCGCGTGTTGATATTTTACACAGGGTTGTGCGATGGCAGCGCAACAAAGCGCAGGCAGGAACTCATAAGGTTAAAACAAGGTCTGAAACTAGCTATTCTAAGAAGAAAATTTACCGACAAAAGGGTACGGGTGGTGCTCGCCATGGTGATCGAAATGCGCCTATTTTTAGAAAAGGTGGTGTCTACAAGGGGCCAACTCCCCGTAGCCATGCTCATGATCTTCCCAAAAAGGTAAGAACCTTGGGTTTGAAGCATGCATTATCAGCAAAAGCCAAAGAGGGCTCTCTAGTAATACTAGATAAAGCTACATCTAGCGGAAAGACGGCTGAGCTCGCTAAGCAGGTCAAAGATCTTGGCTGGAAGAGGGCTTTGGTTATTGATGGCGCAGAGGTAAATGGTGATTTTGCGCAGGCTGCTCGAAATATAGAGGGCTTAGACATTCTGCCAACCATTGGTGCGAATGTTTATGATATCTTAAAACGCGATACTCTGGTTTTAACTAAGGCTGGTGTAGAGGCATTGGAGGCTCGATTGAAATGAGTGTAAAAGCTGAACACTATGATGTTATTCGTAAACCGATTATAACAGAAAAAGCCACTATGGCTTCTGAATCAGGTGCCGTCGTTTTTGAAGTTGCTGTTGAAAGCAATAAACCTCAGATAAAAGAAGCAGTTGAGGCTTTATTCGGAGTAAAGGTTAAAGCTGTTAACACGACGATAACAAAAGGTAAGGTCAAGCGTTTTCGTGGGCAACTCGGAAAAAGGCGCGATGTTAAAAAGGCCTATGTAACCTTAGAAGAGGGCAACTCCATAGACGTTTCTACTGGTCTTTGAGTTAGTGCAGCGGAGTACATTTCCTAAAACTCTGGTGCAACCTTACAAATAATTTTAAGGGGTGGACAGTTTTGCTTTACCCCTTTATACGACCGAAATCTTGGGTGGTAAAAGTTTTATCAGCCAAACAAACCGGCCACCTTCGGGGGGCTTTACCAAAGGCGGTTAGTCCGCCGACATAGCAAACGGAAGACAGAAAGCATGGCACTTAAGTCGTACAAACCAACGACGCCGGGCCAGCGCGGGCTGGTACTGATCGACCGTTCGGAGCTTTGGAAGGGTCGTCCCGTTAAATCCTTGACTGAGGGTTTGACAAAATCGGGCGGACGCAACAATACCGGACGGATTACATCTCGGCGCAGAGGCGGTGGAGCTAAAAGGCTCTACAGGATTGTTGATTTCAAACGTAATAAGACAGATATTTCAGGTACAGTGGAGCGTATAGAGTACGATCCCAATAGGACTGCTTTTATAGCTCTGATCAATTATGA
>JAAXIY010000075.1:0-32876 GCA_012270125.1 Paracoccaceae bacterium | reverse complement strand
CTCAGTTCAGGTGAACTTCGAATGGTGCGTCAAGAATGCCTAGCAACCATTGGAGCCGTGTCTAACCCAGATAATTCTAACCAAAACTTTGGAAAAGCTGGCCGTATGCGCCACAAAGGAATTAGGCCGTCTGTTCGAGGTGTTGTTATGAACCCGATCGATCACCCTCACGGTGGTGGTGAGGGACGAACATCAGGTGGGCGTCATCCAGTTACACCTTGGGGTAAGCCTACCAAAGGTAAGAAAACAAGAAATAAAAACAAAGCGTCACAAAAGCTAATAATACGCTCGCGTCACGCCAAAAAGAAAGGGCGTTAGTTATGGGTCGCTCTGTATGGAAGGGTCCTTTTGTGGATGCTTATGTGCTTAAGAAGGCAGAAGCAGCTCGTGAAAGTGGTCGTAATGAGGTTATTAAAATTTGGTCGCGGAGATCAACCATTTTACCTCAATTTGTTGGGTTAACTTTTGGTGTCTATAATGGTCACAAACACATCCCAGTGTCAGTATCTGAAGACATGATTGGTCAGAAGTTTGGAGAATACTCTCCAACTAGAACCTATTACGGTCATGGAGCTGACAAGAAAGCGAAGAGGAAATAGTTATCATGGGAAAAGATACTAATCCTCGTAGAGTCGCAGAAAACGAAGCTATGGCAAAACTACGCATGCTTCGTACAAGTCCTCAAAAGCTTAATCTAGTTGCTGCTATGATCCGCGGCAAAAAAGTTGATAAAGCGCTAACTGACTTAACTTTCAGCAAAAAACGAATAGCGATTGATGTAAAAAAATGCTTACAATCGGCCATCGCCAACGCTGAAAACAATCACAACCTCGATGTAGATGAATTAGTTGTTGCTGAGGCTTACGTTGGTAAAAATTTAACAATGAAGCGTGGTCGGCCCCGGGCACGTGGTCGTTTCGGAAAGATAATCAAGCCATTTTCGGAACTTACAATTAAAGTTCGACAGACAGAGGAGCAAGCCTAATGGGTCAGAAAGTTAATCCGATCGGTATGCGTCTTCAGGTAAATCGTACGTGGGACAGTAGATGGTACGCTGATACCAAAGAGTATGGAGATCTTCTTTTAGAAGACCTGCGCATGCGTGAATTTATCAAAAAAGATTGCGCTCAAGCTGGTGTTTCGAAGGTGATAATAGAGCGTCCGCACAAAAAGTGTCGTGTGACAATCCACACAGCGCGCCCGGGAGTAATTATCGGCAAAAAGGGCGCTGATATTGAAACGCTACGAAAAAAACTAGCAAACATGACCGAGTCTGAATTGCACTTAAATATTATCGAAGTTCGCAAGCCAGAGCTGGATGCTCAATTGGTTGGCGAGAGTATTGCCCAACAGCTAGAGCGTCGAGTTTCTTTTCGCCGGGCTATGAAACGTGCTGTTCAGAATGCCATGCGAATGGGTGCATTGGGTATTCGTGTAAATGTTGCCGGCCGGCTAGGTGGAGCAGAAATTGCTCGTACTGAGTGGTATAGAGAAGGTCGAGTGCCTCTGCATACTCTTCGCGCGGACATTGATTACTCAAATGTTGAAGCCATGACACCATATGGAATTATCGGTATAAAAGTCTGGATATTTAAAGGCGAGATCATGGAGCATGATCCTCAAGCTCGTGATCGACGCGCACAAGAACTACAAGATGGTCCTGCACCGCGTGGTGTTGCTGGTAATCGTCGGTAAGGGGTTAAAAGATGTTACAACCTAAACGTACAAAATTCCGTAAATTACACAAAGGCAGAATTAGGGGCTTCGCTAAGGGTGGCTCTGATCTTAACTTTGGAACTTACGGATTGAAGGCAACTACTCCAGAGCGAGTGACTGCACGACAAATCGAGGCCGCCCGACGTGCTATGACACGTCACATGAAACGGCAGGGTCGGGTTTGGATTCGAATTTTTCCCGATACACCGGTTACTTCTAAGCCTGTTGAGGTTCGGATGGGTAAAGGTAAAGGTTCAGTTGATTTTTGGGCCTGTAAAGTGAAACCTGGAAGAATGATGTTCGAAATAGATGGCGTTAACGATGATATTGCTCGCGAGGCACTTCGTTTGGCCGCCATGAAGTTGCCAGTTAAAACACGCGTTGTTGTTCGGGAAGACTGGTAAGTTTTAATTAATTAAATAAATTTAGCCCTCAGTTTTTCTGGGGGCTTTTTATTTACCAGCTGTAATTGAAACTTATTGATATTCGTTCTTCTGAAGAATTGTTTGCTGGAACTTCGTGGCGTAACCAACTTTCCCACAACAAAACGTCTCCTACTGAAGGGTTTACGTAAATGAATGGTTTAAGATATTCTTTAGCATCTTTAATTCTTGAAGGTGCTGCCATCATCATGGAGTGTCGGGGGTCTTCAAATTTTATTGCACTGCTCCCAGATGGCATCGAGATATAAGTTGTTCCTGATATAACTGAGTTTGGATGTATATGTGCTGAATGGTTCCCTCCTTCAGGTAATATATTTATCCATAAATCCTCTAATTTTAAATTACGGCCCTCCAAATCAAAATCGAGTTCCTCCACAAAAGTTTTCACATGCAGGTCTAAAAGGTTTTTTAATTCTTCAAAAAATGGTGAGCGCCAAGTTAAATCGCTTAGAGACGCATAACTTGTATAGCCTGGATAGTTGTTTTCATCACACCACTTTTGCCCGGCCTCGTCGTCTTGAGCGATAGACCAGCAGGATTTCTCCAGTTCACCCATATCAAAATTTCCAGAGTCTGCTAAACTAGCGTGATATAATGGAGTGCTAAATAATAACTTTGTTTTGGCCATGATGATCTATGTAAATAATCTCTAATACGTGCTTAAAAATTAATTTAAGCTAAGTCTTGCGTATCATCAATGATTTGCTTATACAGCGCCAATCTTAGTGCGCGGTTACTAGAATCGTGAGTAAATTTATCCACTAGGTTCAAGGTAACCCAAAACGGGGCCTTCTAGTGTTAGAAAAGGAAAAAAGGCATGAAAGCCGGTGAACTGCGTGACAAAACGCCAGATCAACTTCGTGAAGAACTAGCATCTTTGAAAAAGGAGTCTTTTAATCTTCGTTTCCAGCAGGCTACTGGCCAGTTGGAGAATACCTCTCGCATGAGAAGCGCAAAGCGTGACGCTGCAAGAGTACTGACGATATTGAACGAAAAATCAAAGGCTAGTGAGTAGAGGAGCGAAGAATGCCAAAACGAATTCTTCAAGGTGTGGTCACTTCTGATAAAAACGACCAAACAATCACAGTATCTGTAGAAAGACGGTTCAAGCACCCAGTTCTTCAGAAGACTATTAGAAAATCCAAAAAGTATCGTGCGCACGATGAAAAAAACTCATTCAAAACTGGTGACTCTGTACGAATAATCGAGTGTGCTCCACGGTCAAAAACGAAACGCTGGGAGGTATTGGAGGCTTAGTATTCCAGTCTACCCTATTTAATTGAAACCCTGGGGCAGAAATATAGGTCCCCAAAGGTCAGGAGATAATAAATGATCCAGATGCAAACTAACCTGGATGTTGCTGATAACTCAGGTGCACGAAGAGTTCAGTGTATTAAAGTCCTAGGTGGTTCTAAGCGTAAATATGCCTCAGTTGGGGACGTAATTGTTGTTTCTGTAAAAGAAGCCATTCCACGTGGTAGAGTTAAAAAAGGCGATGTAAGAAAGGCCGTTGTGGTTCGAACGGCAAAAGAAGTTCGGCGCGATGATGGAACTGCAATTCGTTTTGACAGCAATGCTGCAGTTATTTTGAATAATGCAGGAGAGCCAATTGGTACAAGAATTTTTGGACCTGTTGTTCGTGAATTACGTGCTAAAAATTTCATGAAAATAATTTCTCTAGCTCCGGAGGTGCTGTAATGGCCGCAAAGCTTCGAAAAGGCGATAAAGTTGTTGTGCTTGCTGGCAAGGATAAAGGCAAAGAAGGCACTATTGCTTCTGTAGATCCTAAAGCAAATAAGGCTGTTGTGGACGGAATAAATATGGCGATCAGACATACCCGGCAAAGTCAAACCACTCAAGGCGGACGTTTGCCGAAGGCGATGCCAATAGAGCTTTCTAATCTCGCATTTTTAGATGCCAACGGAAAGCCGACTAGAGTGGGATTTAAGGTTGAGAAAGACAAAAAAGTTAGAATTGCAAAATCTACGGGGGATGTGATTGATGCTTGATACAGAAAATTACGTTCCAAGGCTCAGAGCCGATTATGATGGTCGCATAAAAGCCGCTATGAAAGAAGAGTTTGGCTATAAAAACGATATGATGATCCCCAAGCTTGATAAAATAGTACTCAATATTGGGTGCGGTGCTGAAGCAGTGAAAGACAGTAAGAAAGCCAAGTCAGCTCAAGCTGATCTATCCGCGATAGCTGGTCAAAACGCTGTCATTACCAAAGCGAAAAAATCAATAGCTGGTTTTCGAGTTAGAGAGGGAATGCCTCTTGGCGCCAAAGCGACTTTGCGTGGGGCAAGAATGTACGAATTTTTGGATAGGCTCATCACAATAGCGATGCCTAGAATTCGAGACTTTAGAGGTGTTTCTGCCAAGTCCTTTGATGGCCGTGGTAACTATGCTTTGGGTATAAAAGAACATATCGTTTTCCCAGAAATAGATTTCGATAAAATCGATGAACCATGGGGTATGGATATCGTGATAACAACAACTGCAAATACTGATGCGGAAGCTAAGGCTTTGCTGACTTATTTTAACATGCCGTTCAACAGCTAATCGCGGGAAGGATTGATAGATGGCTAAAAAAGCAATGATCGAACGCGAAAAAAAGCGTGAACGCCTTGTGAAGAGGTTTGCTGCAAAGCGAGCTGAATTAAAAGAAATCGCTAAAGATGAGTCTCGCCCTATGGAAGAGCGTTTCAAAGCTAGGTTAAAATTAGCAAAACTGCCGAGGAATTCGGCTCCAAATAGAATGCATAATAGATGTCAGCTAACAGGTCGGCCTCACGCATACTATAGAAAACTCAAGGTTTCACGTATTGCTCTACGTGAGTTGGGTTCGTCAGGCTTAATCCCTGGTTTAGTGAAGTCTAGTTGGTAGAGGAGAAAAGATATGAATGATCCTATCGGCGATATGCTAACTCGAATTCGAAATGCTCAAATGCGTGGCAAATCTACTGTTTCTACACCGGCTTCCAAATTGCGGGCGTGGGTTTTAGATGTTTTAGCAGATGAAGGCTATATTCGAGGATATGAAAAAACAACTTCCACTGATGGCCATGGTGCTATCGAAATAAGCTTGAAATATTTTGATGGTGTTCCTGTGATAAGAGAGTTGAAGCGGGTGTCTAAACCAGGACGACGGGTTTATCTCGGTGTAAAAGATATACCGCAAGTTCGTCAGGGATTAGGTGTCTCAATAGTTTCAACGCCGCAGGGTGTCATGTCAGATGCAAATGCTCGCGCTAAAAATGTTGGCGGCGAAGTACTTTGCACGGTATTCTAAAGGGGATAACTAATGTCTAGAATTGGTAAAAAACCCGTAGAGCTGCCATCCGGAGTAAGTGCAACGGTTTCTGGTCAAACTATAGAGGTGAAGGGTCCTAAAGGCACTTTGAATTTTAGTGCGACTGATGATGTTACTATAACTATGGCTGATAATTCTGTTGCAGTCGAACCCAGAGGGCAGTCTAAGCGAGCTCGTCAACAATGGGGTATGAGCCGCACAATGGTGGCCAATATGGTTAAAGGTGTATCTGAGGGGTTCAAAAAGGAACTGGAAATAAATGGTGTTGGTTACAGGGCACAACTACAGGGAAATACTTTGAAATTAAATTTAGGATTGTCTCACGATGTAGATTTTCCAATACCTTCCGATGTTACAGTTTCAGCACCTAAACCTACGCAAATTATTATTGAAGGTATTGACCCCCAAAGAGTTGGTCAGGTCGCTGCTAACATTCGTGAATGGAGAAAGCCGGAACCATACAAAGGTAAAGGCATCAAGTACATTGACGAGTATATTTTCCGCAAAGAAGGTAAGAAGAAGTAAGGACGTAAAGTTATGGCAAATAGCAAAAGAAATTTATTCTTGAAGCGCCGAATGCGCGTTCGGAACAAGCTTCGCAAAGTAAATGCTGGCAGAGTAAGGTTATCTGTTCACCGCAGTAATAAAAACATTAGTTGCCAGTTAATTGATGATGTTAAAGGTCTGACACTGGCTGCTGCATCTTCGATGGAAAAAGATTTAGGTGTTGTTGGAAAAAATAACGTTGAAGCCTGCTCTAAAGTGGGAACTGAGCTCGCTAAGCGTGCAAAATCAGCTGGTATTTCAGAGTGTTATTTTGATCGCGGCGGTTTCCTCTTTCACGGTGGCATCAAGGCATTAGCCGATGCGGCACGTGAAGGTGGTTTGAAGTTTTAAGGAGACGAAATAAATGGCTAAAGAACCAAATCAAAAGGGAAGAAACCGCGACGAAGCGGCTCCTGAACTTGCAGATCGTCTCGTAGCGATCAATAGGGTGTCCAAAACAGTGAAGGGCGGGAAGCGTTTTGGCTTTGCTGCTCTCGTCGTAGTTGGAGATCAAAAAGGTCGTGTGGGTTTCGGTAAAGGTAAGGCAAAGGAAGTTCCTGAGGCTATTCGAAAAGCCACGGAGCAAGCCAAGAGACAAATGGTGAGAGTGCCCCTGCGTGAAGGACGTACTCTGCATCATGATATCGATGGAAGGCATGGCGCTGGCAAAGTTGTGATGAGAACTGCGCCGACAGGTACTGGAATCATTGCTGGTGGTCCAATGCGTGCTGTGTTTGAAATGCTTGGCGTTCAGGATGTCGTGGCAAAATCAATAGGTTCTCAAAACCCGTATAATATGATCCGAGCAACTCTAAACGGGTTGGGGCGTCAGGCAAGCCCTCGAATGGTAGCACAGCGACGTGGTAAAAAGGTCGCTGAAATAATCCGCCGCGATGAAGCGCCTGCTGCTGAAACTGCTTGATATCAAAGGACATTCTTATGGGAAAAACAATCATAGTAAAGCAAATTGGGTCACCTATCCGTCGTCCTGAGAAGCAGCGCCAAACTTTAATTGGGCTTGGTCTAAATAAGATGCATAAAACTCGTGAGCTGGAAGATACTCCGTCTGTTCGGGGAATGGTAAATAAGATACCGCACTTGGTAAAAATTATAGAAGAACGAGGATAGTTTAACTATCGCGTTGAAATTGTAACCGCGTTTATCCCTTTCGTCGCACAATCGGGGGGTAATTCCGGTAAAAGGAGAAGCGACATGAAACTGCATGAATTACATGATAACGAAGGCGCAAATCGTAAGAAAAAACGAATTGGCCGTGGACCAGGTTCTGGTAAGGGCAAAACTGGTGGCAGAGGGATTAAAGGTCAAAAGTCCAGGTCGGGTGTAGCCATAAATGGTTATGAAGGTGGACAGATGCCTTTGTATCAAAGATTACCAAAGCGTGGCTTTAATAAGCCAAATAGAAAATCTTATGCTGTTGTAAATCTTGGTTTGATAGAAAAGTTCATTGGGACAAAAAAATTAGATCCCAAAGCCGAGATCAATGAAGATGCACTTGTTGCTTCGGGTCTAGTTCGCAGAAAACTTGATGGCGTTCGAGTTTTGGCAAAAGGTGAACTGAAATCAAAGGTAAACTTGGTCGTAACAGGAGCGTCAAAAGCTGCAGTTGAAGCTGTTACGAAAGCAGGTGGAACACTGACAACGGCAGCCTCTTCTGAATAAATACTTGTGAAAGACAATCTGTGTGCTTACATAATATTTGAATTTTAATATAGGCCGCTGAGAAATGACCTATTAGCGGCGTTTTTCCTAAGTGAGAACCAAATGGTATCTGCAGTTGAACAAATGGCCGCTAACACGAGTTGGTCGGCATTAGGCAAAGCAAAAGATTTAAGAAACCGTATTCTTTTTACGCTGGGATTACTATGCGTTTACCGTTTGGGTACTTTTATTCCGGTACCAGGAATTGACGGTGCGGCCTTAAGGGAATTTATGGAGCAAGCTCAAACCGGCATTGGCGGAATGCTTTCGATGTTTACGGGCGGCGCTTTGGGTAGAATGGGCATCTTTGCCCTTGGCATAATGCCTTATATTTCTGCATCGATCATTGTTCAGTTGTTAACTTCGATGGTGCCTTCTCTAGAGCAATTGAAAAAAGAAGGCGAACAGGGTCGAAAGAAAATTAACCAATATACGCGTTATGGAACAGTTTTATTGGCTACGTTTCAAGCATATGGTCTTGCCGTTAGTCTTGAAAGCGGGAACTTAGTTACTGACCCAGGCGTATTTTTTAGAACAGCCTGCGTGATTACACTTGTGGGCGGCACAATGTTTCTGATGTGGCTTGGTGAGCAGATAACGGCTCGAGGCATTGGAAATGGTATTTCGTTAATCATTTTTGTTGGGATTATTGCTGAAATACCTGCAGCATTGGCCCAATTTTTTGCTTCAGGTAGATCTGGTGCAATCAACCCTGCAGTTATCGTGGGCGTTATCGTTATGGTTGTCGTGACCATAGCATTCGTTGTTTTTATGGAACGTGCGTTGCGTAAAATAATGATCCAGTACCCACGTAGACAGGTGGGTATGAAAGTAATGGAGGGGCAAAATTCTCATTTGCCTGTTAAAGTAAACCCAGCTGGTGTTATTCCTGCTATCTTTGCTTCGTCTTTGTTACTGCTGCCGACCACAATAAGCACTTTTTCTGGATCTCAAACGGGCCCCGTCATGTCCACTATTTTGGCTTATTTTGGTCCAGGGCAACCAGCATATTTGATATTTTTTGCCGCCATGATCATTTTCTTTACTTACTTTTACACATTTAATGTGTCTTTTAAGGTTGAGGATGTGGCTGAAAATCTTAAAAATCAAAATGGATTTATTCCTGGTGTAAGACCGGGGCAAAGGACAGCTGAACAACTCGAATATGTGGTTAATCGGATCCTGGTTCTCGGTGCGTCTTATTTAGCACTTGTTTGCTTGCTTCCAGAAGTTTTGCGGGGTCAATTAAATATACCATTTTATTTTGGTGGAACGTCCGTTCTGATTGTTGTGTCGGTAACTATGGATACGATACAGCAAGTCCAATCACATCTTTTGGCTCATCAGTATGAAAGTCTGATTCAAAAATCTCAATTGAGAGGTAAAGGAAAGGGCCGCAGGAAAAAGGGAACCGCGCGTAAATGAATATTATATTACTTGGTCCACCAGGAGCGGGTAAAGGTACTCAGGCCCGCCACCTTGTAGAAAAGAGGAATATGATACAGCTCTCGACGGGCGATATGTTGCGAGAGGCTAAGAACTCAGGAAGTGAAATGGGAAATCGAGTTGCCGAGGTTATGGCTCGGGGAGACTTGGTTACTGATGACATTGTTATTGGTCTAATTAAAGAAAAGATATCTGGTGAAAAACAAGGGGGCTTTATATTTGATGGGTTCCCCAGAACACTGAAACAAGCAGACGCTTTGGGTAAACTGCTTGAGGAATGTGGTGAAAACTTAGATTTTGTTATTGAGATGAGAGTTGATGATGATGCTCTTGTTTCTCGAATAACTGGACGTTCTACTTGCGGCAACTGTGGTGAAGTTTTCCATGATGTTACAAACCCATGGCCAGTTTCTGGAAAATGCCCGAAGTGTTCTGGAACAGAGGTGGTTAGGCGAGCTGACGACAATGAAGATAGCTTACGCCAACGTTTAATGGAATATTATAAGAAAACGTCCTCTTTGATTGGTTATTACTACGCTAAAGGCGACCATGTGGCTGTGGATGGCCTTGCTTCTGTAGAAGAAGTCCAAAACTCGATTGCTGAAGTTTTGGAGGGTTAGAAAATTTTTATACTTATATGTCTTGACGATTGCTCCGATAAGAAATAGACGGCAATTCTCTATTGATAGAATCAATGATTAATTAATCAACTGATCAGCTTAAACTCACAAATTAAAGAGTTTGATGTTGTGAAAAAAGGTTCTGGGGTTACGGAACCGCAACGAAAGGAAATAACGTGGCACGAATAGCCGGCGTAAACATCCCCACGGGGAAAAGAGTTCCAATAGCACTCACGTATATTACAGGAATAGGGCGGGCAACTGCTGAAGAAATATGTTCTGCTGTGAAAATTGACGCTTCAAGAAGAGTTAATGAGCTTTCTGATGCCGAAGTTTTAGCGATACGTGAGCATATTGATGCAAACTGTTCCGTTGAAGGTGATCTTCGACGGGAGGTTCAAATGAATATCAAGCGTATGATGGACATGGGATCCTATAGAGGTCTCCGTCATCGCCGAAATCTCCCGGTACGTGGGCAGCGCACACATACTAATGCTCGCACACGAAAAGGCCCAGCAAAAGCTATTGCTGGCAAAAAGAAATAAGGGGATAAGGTATGGCTAAAGAAGCAAGGCGTGCGACAAAGAAAAAGGCATTTAAAAATATTGCCTCTGGGGTCGCTCACGTTAATTCATCATTCAATAATACAAAAATTTTGATTTCCGATGTTCAAGGAAATGCTATTGCCTGGTCATCTGCTGGGACAATGGGATTTAAGGGATCTCGAAAGTCAACGCCGTATGCTGCGCAAATGGCTGCTGAAGACGCAGGTCGTAAGGCGCAAGATCACGGCGTAAAAACATTGGAAGTTGAAGTTCAGGGTCCTGGTTCGGGTCGTGAAAGCGCTCTTAGAGCGCTTGCAGCAATCGGATTCAATATAACTTCAATTCGTGATGTAACACCAATAGCACATAACGGCTGTCGCCCACCAAAGCGTCGCCGCGTATAGTTTAACCCGCAGAGCATTTCTTTGCTCTGTTTAGTCGATTTTAACCTCGGGCGCGACTAACCTTTGGACATGGGGTAGTTGCAAGAATGGAGGGACGCATGATCCACAAAAATTGGGCAGAATTAATTAAACCCGCACAACTAGAAGTTAAACAGGCTAATGATCCTACCCGTCAAGGTACGGTTATCGCTGAGCCTCTTGAACGTGGTTTTGGATTAACCATTGGTAACGCACTTAGAAGAGTTTTGATGAGTAGTCTTCAAGGTGCTGCAATAACAAGTGTACAAATTGATAATGTCTTACATGAGTTTTCTTCCGTAGCTGGCGTGAGAGAAGATGTGACAGACATCGTGTTAAATTTAAAAGGTGTATCTCTTCGCATGGAAGTAGAAGGACCTAAACGGCTTACTGTTTCATCAAAAGGACCAGGCGTAGTCACTGCAGGTGATATTGAAGAAACTGCTGGTATTGAAATTTTGAATAAAGACCATGTTATTTGTCATCTAGATGATGGAGCAGACCTTAACATGGAGCTGACAGTCAACACTGGAAATGGTTATGTTGCTGCTGAAAAAAATAAGCCTGAAGATGCTCCGATCGGATTAATCCCAATTGATGCAATATATTCGCCGGTCAAGAAAGTGTCATATGACGTGCAGCCCACAAGAGAAGGACAGGTTCTTGACTATGATAAATTGACTATGAATATCGAAACCGATGGTTCTGTCTCACCTGATGATGCTCTTGCCTTTGCTGCGCGAATTTTACAGGATCAGCTGTCGATTTTTGTTAATTTTGACGAACCTGAAGCAGCAAACCAGAATGACGAGGACGATGGTTTAGAGTTCAATCCGTTACTTCTTAAGAAAGTTGATGAACTCGAATTGTCTGTGCGTTCTGCAAATTGCCTGAAAAATGACAATATCGTCTACATTGGTGATTTAATTCAAAAAACAGAAGCAGAAATGTTGAGAACGCCAAACTTTGGCCGAAAGTCATTGAATGAAATTAAAGAAGTTTTATCTGGGATGGGCCTTCACTTAGGCATGGATGTAGAAGATTGGCCGCCGGACAATATTGAAGAGCTTGCAAAAAAGTTTGAGGATAATTTCTAGGCCTTGAGTTAGGTAAGGATCAAATGCCTGCTATGTGCAGGGAAAAATGGGCTTCTGCCCCAAGGTGAGCGATCAACAACGCTATTGGTTGCCGGACAAAGTATAAAAATAGGAGATTAAAAATGCGTCATGCAAAAGGCTATCGCCGACTGAATCGTACTCATGAGCACCGTAAAGCTCTTTGGGCTAATATGGCAGGATCTTTAATTGAACATGAGCAAATAAAAACGACCCTTCCCAAAGCTAAGGAGCTTCGACCAATAGTGGAAAAGCTAATTACCCTTGCTAAGAAGGGGGACTTACATGCGCGTAGGCAAGCGCGTGCGCAATTGAAGGAAGATCAATACGTTACAAAGCTTTTTGACGTATTAGGTCCCCGATATGCTGAACGACAAGGTGGGTATCTGCGTGTACTAAAGGCTGGGTTTCGATACGGTGATATGGCTCCAATGGCAATAATTGAATTTGTTGACCGTGATGTTGATGCAAAAGGGGCAGCAGACAAAGCTCGTTTGGAAGCTGAAGAAGCAGCCGAAGAATAAATGTAAAATTAAAGGGTCTTTTTGGATATTAGGCCCTTTTAATATCTTCCTACGTTTATGCTAATTATAAACAACCAAAGTTAAGTGCTTTCAAAAATTTTTTAAAAGCATTTTAAGTGTTTCATTAAATACCGTATATGTAAATTTACATGGTAAAAAAAATGATACGAATTTTAATTTTAACATTTTTTTGTATTTCGTCGGTTGCTTTTGCTAAAGATACTGTTCCAGAGTCTGAAATTGAAATAAAACTTAGTTTTGTTCCTTTGGTTAAGCAGGCAGCACCGGCCGTTGTTAATATCTATGCTAAACGAATTATTGAAGAGCGGCGAAGTCCTTTCTCTAGCGATCCATTTTTCAGAGATTTTTTTCGAAACTTTGGTCAATTACAGCCTCGGGTTCAAAACTCACTAGGCTCAGGGGTTATTCTATCTGCAGATGGTTACGTCGTTTCCAATTATCATGTCGTTGGCGGTGCTACAGATATTAGGGTGGTATTACATGATGGTCGAGAAATTTCAGGAAATGTAATTCTGTCAGATCAAGAAAGCGATTTAGCTGTTCTTAAGCTTAACTCTGATGAAGTGCTTCCCTATCTTAAATTACGAAAAAGTGACACAGTCGAGGTGGGAGAATTGGTGCTCGCCATAGGAAACCCTTTCGGTGTTGGCCAAACGGTTACGAACGGAATAATTTCAGGATTAGCAAGAACAGGCATTGCTTCTGGGTCGGCCAAGGGATATTTTTTACAGACGGATGCTCCAATTAATCCAGGCAATTCAGGGGGGGCATTAATTGACATCTCAGGTGCCTTAGTTGGCGTAAATACATCAATATTATCAAGGTCTGGCGGTTCAAATGGAATTGGATTTGCAATCCCAGCAGATTTGGTAGGGCAATTTTTAATCCAAGCTAAAGAAGGTCGCACCAGCTTTGTCCGTCCATGGGCAGGTATGAGAGGGCAACCAATTACTTTCGAAATGGCAGCCTCTCTAAACCTTCCTGCTATGTCAGGTATGATAGTTTCAGAGCTTCATGAGCTCAGTCCTTTCTCAAAGGTTGGTATCGAGGTTGGGGATATTATTACAAAAGTTGATGGACTAGATATCAATAGCCCTGCCGAAATGCTGTATCGAATGTCAGTTGCAGGTATTGGCACTCAGGTAGATATTTCTTATTTGTCCAAAGGTCTAACCCGGACAAAAAAAGTTGATTTGGTTGAAATGCCAAACTCGAACGTGAAAGATATTGTCCTTGGTCCAAAATTAATTTTTCCAGAGTTACATATCTCTGAATTGACTCCTGAGTTCCAATCAAAATTTGGGTTACCGTTTTCATCTAAAGGCTTGATAGTTTTAGATACTGGTAGAATTGCTGGCCGCTTAGGTTTGCGCAGTGGTGATTTATTGCAAGAAATTAATGGAAAACCTGTAGAAACCATAGAGGAAGCAATTTCTGCTATTGGCTCTATAAAAAGTAATGGGAGCATAACGATTAATAGATCTGGCAGAAGAATTGCGTTGAGGTTCAGGTTATGAGTGATCTATTTGCCAATTCGAGCATTGATCAAAATTTGGAGTCGCCTTTAGCTGACAAGATGCGCCCACAATCTCTGGATGAAGTCATTGGTCAACATCATCTACTTGGTGAGGGAGCGCCTCTGCAAAATATGGTATCCTCAGGTAATTTCAGTTCACTTATATTATGGGGGCCGCCCGGTGTCGGTAAAACCACGATTGCCAGACTATTGGCGGATCACAGCAAAAGCCATTTTGAACAATTGAGTGCAATCTTTACTGGTGTCAGTGATTTAAAAAAAGTCTTTGAAACAGCTAAAATTCGTCGAACTAATGGTCATAAGACTATCATTTTTGTTGATGAAATTCATCGCTTTAATAAATCTCAACAGGATAGTTTTTTGCCTTTTTTGGAGGATGGAACAATAACCTTGATAGGTGCAACGACCGAAAATCCATCTTTCGAGCTTAATTCGGCTATTTTATCAAGGGTTCAAGTTTTAGTTTTAGAAAGGTTAACTAACAGCAATTTGGAAAATATTTTTGAGCGTGCAGAAAGTCTATTAGGTTCAAAAATTAATTTAGATTTAGATGCGAAAAACGAGTTATTCAAACAAGCAGATGGTGATGGTCGAACTTTACTAAATTTAATTGAAAATATTATTTCATGGAAAGTTTCTGATCCATTAACTGTAGAAGATTTATCGGTTCGATTATCAAAAAGATTGAAAAAATATGATAAAAGTGGCGAAGAACATTACAATTTAATTTCTGCATTACACAAATCCATTCGGGGATCAGATCCTGATGCAGCATTGTATTGGCTCGCTCGAATTTTAGATGGCGGTGAAGATCCGCGATTTGTTGCGAGAAGGCTCTTGCGGATGGCTTTGGAAGATGTTGGTTTGGCTGATCCGCAAGCTCAATCTATTTGTTTGCATGCTTGGCAAAGTTTTGAAAGGCTGGGAAGCCCAGAAGGAGAGCTCGCTTTAGCTCAGGCAGCACTCTATTTGGCATTGGCTCCAAAATCTAATGCCTCCTATAAAGGTTTTGCCAGTAGTCTGGAAATGGTAAAAAAAACGGGTTCAGAACCTCCACCAAAGCATATCTTAAATGCTCCAACAGAGTTAATGAGGGATCAAGGCTATGGTGAGAATTACGAATATGACCATGACAGCGCAGATGGGTTTTCAGGTCAAAATTATTTTCCTGAAAATATTGATCGATTTACGGCATACCAACCTGTTGAAAGAGGTTTTGAGCGCGAACTTAAAAAAAGAATTAGTTACTTCAATAATTTGCGAGAAAAAAGAAAGTCAGTTTGAGTGCCTCTTGACTTGACTTGTTCAAAAATAGCTCACTAAAGAGAAGCATGAATTACTTACTAGTGGCATTGGGTGGAGCTTTGGGTTCAATTTTGCGTTATTGGACAAGCCTCATTTTTGCATTTCCTTACGGAACTTTGACTGTGAATATTTTGGGATCACTGGCAATGGGCTTAGCGTACGGCCTTCTTTCAGAAAAGGGATTTGAAAAGGCCAGCTTACTTCTGATGGCTGGATTTCTGGGTGGGTTTACAACTTTTTCAGCGTTTTCTTTGGATGTGATGAAGTTATTTTCAGATGCAAGATATGTTCATGGCTTATTTTATATTTTCACATCATTTCTAGGGGCTATTTTGGGTGTTTGCGCTGGGTTTTTATTGTCAAAAGGCTTAAGTTCATGAGGGCCGTACAGCACATAATCATTCAAAATGAAGAGGCAGATCAAAGGTTAGATCGATTTTTAAAAAGAAAATTCCCTGCGCTTAAGCAAAGTCAAATTGAAAAAATTTGTCGAAAAGGTGAAGTAAGGATTGATGGAGGTCGCTGTAAGCCCGCAACCCGATTAGTTCAAGGGAATGAATTGCGTATTCCTCCTCTTAAGTCTGATGAGAATTTCAATAAGGTACCTTTCGTCTCTCAAAATGTTATTTCTGATAAAAATGCGAAAATGATGCGTGATGCTATCATTTATAAAGATGACCATTTGATTATAATCAATAAACCTGCTGGTCTTCCTAGTCAGGGTGGTAGCAAGCAATCAATTCATGTCGATGGACTTGGAGACGCCATAACATTCGAAAAAAAAGAACGTCCACGGTTAGTACATCGTTTAGATAAGGATACTTCTGGCGTTATGGTGCTCGCACGAACCAGACAGGCTGCAAAAAGCTTATCTGAAGCCCTTAAACACAGAGAGGCTAGAAAAATATATTGGGCGGCAATTGCAGGGGTTCCTCAACCAGAAGCTGGTACAATCAATTATGGCTTGGTAAAAAAATCAGGTCATGGGAGACAGGGCGAAGGCGAAAAAATGCAATGCATTCATCCAGATGCTGTTTCTTCAACTGAAGGGGCTAAGAGAGCAGTTTCTGATTTTATGGTATTAAGTAGGCTTGCAAATAGGGGTTCGTGGGTTGCACTGGTCCCTATTACCGGTAGAACTCATCAGCTACGAGCACATATGGCAGAGATTGGAAATCCAATAATAGGAGACGGGAAATACGGTGGTTCAAGTCAGGAAAATTTAGGAGATGGTTGGGGAGCTCAATTTGGCGGTGACATAAGTAAAAAATTGCACTTACACGCCCGTTATTTAAAAATTGAGCATCCGTTTGAAAAAGAAATTATTGAAATAAAAGCTGATTTGCCAAGTCATATGGCGCGAACATGGAAAACGTTTCAGTGGGATATCAGCGATGTCCCAGATGACCCATTCTTTGATGAAACTTTTTGAGTTTTAACGGACTAATTGCAGGGGAAATTTTATGTCTGAATGGAAACCAAAACGCTTTTGGAAAAAAGTTGATGTTGTTTCATTGGAAAAAAATTTTTGTATAAAGCTTGATGAAAAAATTTTAAAAACGCCTGCAAAAAAAGAAATGTTGCTTCCAACTAAAGCTCTTGCAAAAAAAATTGCTTTAGAATGGGACAAGCAAGTTGGCGAAATTAATCCTAATAGTATGCCATTTACCAAATCAGCCAATGCTGCATTGGATAAAGTGATCGAACAATTTGAGGAAGTGAGTTCTTTAGTCAGTGACTATGGGGATACCGATTTGTTGTACTACCGTGCTGATTCTCCTGTTGAGCTACAAATACGCCAACAATCTAGCTGGGATCCAATTATAGACTGGGCAGAAAAAAATTTTGAAGTAAAAATAAATTGCGGAACTGGAATTCTCTATATACCTCAAGATAGAGAATTGGTTTATAAATTGTCTAAAGAAATCAGTGAATTGAGTTCATTTCAGCTTACAGCTTTATATGATATCGTCTCTATAACAGGTTCACTTATCTTGGGCCTCGCCACGATTAATGGACGGCTTTCAGCTGAAGATGCATTTAATCTTTCTCGAATTGATGAGCTCTGGCAGATAGAGCAGTGGGGAGTGGATGAGGAAGCGCAAGCAGTGTCAGACCTAAAATATGACGCTATTATGCATGCACAGGAGTTTTTTATACTAAGTAGCGGAAATAAAAGTACTATTTTTTGATTTTTTTTGATATTTTATTGAAAAATTATGTAAAAATTTAATGAAAACTCTTGACCAAGTGGTCAGAATTTGAACACTGTTGCCTACTAAATTGGGGATTTCCTACTTTGGTATTAGAGTTGGGTTAATCACCCATGTGAATAGCCTTGAACTATCAAGGCGAAATCAGGAAGAGGTAAATATGAAAAAATCCGTTATTATTAGCGCTTTGACCATTGCTGGTCTTTCAGCAGGGGCTGCGCTTGCTGGCACTATGGATGATGTAAAAGCTCGTGGTAAATTAAACTGCGGTGTTACAACTGGTCTAGTTGGTTTTGCATCGCCTGACGCAAATGGTGAATGGGAAGGCTTTGACGTTGGCGTATGTCGCGCTGTTGCTGCAGCCGTTCTTGGTGATCCATCTGCAGTTGAGTTCGTACCTACTACAGGTAAAACTCGTTTTACGGCTCTCGCATCTGGTGAAATCGATATGTTGGCTCGTAACACAACATGGACATTCTCACGAGACGTAGATCTTAAATTTGAATTTACCGGCGTAAACTACTACGACGGGCAAGGCTTTATGGCTCCTAAAGATTTAGGTGTTAGCTCAGCTAAAGATCTAGATGGTGCAACTGTTTGTATTCAAACTGGTACTACAACAGAATTGAACTTGGCGGATTTTTTCCGTTCAAACAACATTTCTTACGAGCCAGTTCCAATTGAAACAAACTCAGAGGCTATGCAGCAGTATCTTGCTGGAGCTTGTGATGTTTACACAACTGACGCATCAGGACTTGCTGCATCACGTGCAACATTTGAAGATCCAAGCGCACACGTAGTTCTACCAGAGATCGTTTCTAAAGAGCCTTTAGGTCCACTTGTTCGTCATGGCGACAACAACTGGGGCGATGTAGTTCGTTGGACATTGAATGCATTGATCACTGCTGAAGAGCTTGGTGTGACTTCTGCTAACCTTGATGAAATGGCAAAGGGCACAAATAACCCTGAAATCAATCGTCTTCTAGGTACTGAAGGTACATTAGGTGAAATGCTTGGTTTGGATGCTGAGTGGGCGAAGCGCGCTATTGCCGTCGGTGGTAACTATGGTGAAATTTTTGAAGCCAACATTGGTGTAAACACCCCTATCGGTTTAGCTCGTGGATTAAATGCACAGTGGACAGACGGTGGTCTGATTTACTCTCCACCTTTCCGTTAAGTTGATAGTAATAAGCGCAGCGTTATGCTGCGCTTATTGCACTAAAAACCTTTACCCTTTAAGGGAAGGTTTTATTAATAATTAAGGAACAGCATTCATGACAATGCAAACTGACTCAGCGGCCGGAAATTTCCGGCTGTCGATGTTAATAAGCGATACTCGCTATCGTTCATACACTTTTCAGCTCGTTGCAATGATACTGTTGTTCGCGTCAGTTGGTTACTTAATTTCCAATCTTATATTCAATCTGCAAACAGCAGGACTTTCCATATCATATGAGTTTTTGGAGGAGCCAGCTGGTTACGATATTAATCAGCGTCTAATTGAATATAATAGCCAATCCACACACTGGAGAGCTTCAGTAGTTGGTGTTTTAAATACATTACTTGTTGCTGTCGTTGGCTGTTTCTTTGCAACAATTTTTGGAGTCTTAGCGGGCGTTTTAAGATTGTCCAACAATTGGATCGTAGCCAAAATCATGGCGGCCTATGTCGAAATTTTTCGTAATGTACCAGTCCTTATTTGGATACTGATTATTAATGCAATCTTTTTAGTTTCGCTTCCACAACCAAAAGCTTTTAAAGCGCGGGGTGGTAACCCTCCAGAAGCCGAAATGTTTTTGGATGCTTTTGCTTTTACTGGTAGGGGAATTTATATGCCTAAGCCGGTGCTACAAACTGGTGGCATGCTGGTTTTAGGTATTTTCTTGCTGTCTATTTTTGTGATGTTTGCCTATCGCAGATATGCTCGTAGTTTGCTGTATTCACAAGGTAGAGATCTCCCTACATTTTGGCCAAGCTTAGGGATTTTATTTGTACCTGCTATCGTTATTTATTTTGTCATAGCAGCAACTGGAGAACTTCCAATTGTGTTGGAATATCCAGCTCTGAAAGGTTTTAATTTCAAGGGTGGTATTTGGGCTAGGGGTTCGTTCGTTGCTCTTACTTTTGCTTTGGCTATTTATACAGGGGCGTTTATCGCTGAAAACGTAAGGGCTGGCATATTGGCAATATCCAAGGGCCAGACTGAGGCAGCTGCTTCTTTAGGCATCAGGCCTAATCGGATAATGAGTCTTGTTGTGCTGCCTCAGGCTCTTCGCGTTATAATTCCACCAATGATTTCTAATTATTTAAATTTAACCAAAAATTCGTCCTTAGCGATTGCTGTTGGTTACATGGACATTACTGGAACCCTTGGAGGTATAACTCTCAACCAGACCGGTAGAGCGATCGAAGCTATTCTACTTTTAATGGCTTTTTATCTGTTTATTAGTCTTAGTATTTCTGCAATCATGAACGTTTACAATAAATCAGTTGCGATTAAGGAGCGTTAATATGAGTGATCAGATAGCTTTTGTTCGACATGAGGCGCTTCAACCATCTCCTCCGCCCGCCTCTGAAACTGGCTTGGTAAAATGGTTGAGAGAAAATCTTTTCTCAAGTGTTTTTAATACCTTTTTAACAATTTTATCTATTTACGTCATTTTTAGAGTTTTGAGTGGCCTTTTCCCATGGCTGGCTAATGGAATCTGGGATGCTCCCTCCCTAAAAGCTTGCCAAGGTATTTTGGAAGGTGCTTCTGGAGGTTGCTTTGCTGTACTCACTGAACGTTGGAACCAGTTAGTTTTTGGCTTTAAGTATCCATCGGAACAATATTGGCGACCTACGATCGCCTTTCTATTACTGCTTGTGAGTGTAGCGCCTGTTTTATTTTCAAAACTACCTAGAAAGCTTCTAATTTTAACGGGTTTATATCCGTTTTTTGGTTTTTGGTTGATCTGGGGTGGAACAATTGTGGGGCCGTTGATTTCCTTATGTGGGTTTGTGGCTGCCTACTACGTTTTTGTGCAGGTCGACAAACGCTTCAGTTTTGCCGTCGGTCTTTTAGCTGCACTGGTCACTGCTATTCTTGTTTGGTCTTTAGGCGGGCCACTTAAAAGTACTTTTGAAGACTTTATTGCTCTAGAGGCGGTGCCTAGTAGAGATATGGGCGGCTTCATGTTGAATATAATTTTGGGAACAGTTTGCGTGTCTCTATCTCTGCCAATTGGAATACTGTTAGCTTTAGGGAGACAATCAAACATGCCCATAATTAAGGGTATATGTGTTGTATTTATAGAATTTATTCGGGGTGTTCCGCTTATAACTCTTTTGTTTGTAGCGAATGTAGTGCTGGCATATTTTTTACCTCCCGGCACTAATTTTGATTTAATTCTTCGTGTTATCATCATGATAACGCTGTTTAGTTCTGCCTATATTGCCGAAGTTATTAGAGGTGGTTTAGCTGCCTTACCAAGAGGGCAATATGAGGCGGCTGACAGCTTAGGTTTAGATTACGCTCAATCCATGCGTTTAATTATTCTGCCTCAAGCACTGAAAATATCGATTCCAGGTATCGTTAACGTCTCCGTAGGTTTGTTTAAAGATACGACGCTGGTATCAGTTATTTCAATGTTTGATTTGGTTGGAATGATCCGCGGTCCAATTGTTTCTAGCACTGAGTGGAATGGGATTTATTGGGAGTTATTTGGGTTCGCATCAATTTTGTTTTTCATAATTTGCTACAGCATTTCACAATATTCACAATGGCTCGAGCGACAGCTTGCGACCGACAACAAAGATTAGGAGTGGGGATATGGCTAAATCTGCACAAATGACCGTTTCAGACGAAGTGGCAATTGAAATTTCTGAAATGAATAAGTGGTTTGGTTCATTCCATGTTTTGATCGATATAAACTTAACAGTAAATCGTGGTGAAAGAATTGTTATCTGTGGACCATCTGGGTCCGGTAAATCGACATTAATTAGGTGCATAAACGCGCTAGAGGAGCACCAAAAGGGCACTATAACTGTGGATGGCACCGTATTATCATCCGACTTAAAAAATATTGATAAAATTAGATCTGAAGTTGGAATGTGTTTTCAGCATTTTAATCTGTTTCCACACTTAACAATTTTAGAAAATTGTACTTTGGCACCAATTTGGGTTCGGAAAACACCAAAGAAGGAAGCCGAAGAGACGGCTATGCATTTTCTTGAAAAGGTTAAAATACCTGATCAGGCTTTCAAATATCCCGGACAACTTTCTGGCGGTCAACAACAGCGTGTTGCTATTGCTCGATCTCTTTGCATGCGTCCTCGTATTATGTTGTTTGATGAGCCAACTTCCGCCTTGGATCCAGAAATGATTAAAGAAGTTTTGGATACAATGATTGAATTAGCTGAAGATGGGATGACAATGATTTGCGTGACGCATGAAATGGGTTTTGCCCGGCAAGTTGCCAATAGGGTAATATTTATGGACCAAGGGCAAATTATTGAACAAAACGAACCAGCTGAGTTTTTCGATAACCCTCAATCTGATCGTACTAAACTCTTTCTAAGCCAAATTCTCGGACACTAGAATTTAGTCAGTACTTATTATTTAAAGTTTGTTTAGAAGACTCCCAAATCCCTTGGGGTTATAAACTTTTTGATTTTTCCAGTTCCAAACTTGAGATTAGACCAATCAGTTATATCGAAATCAATAATGCAAGTTGAACAACTCGGGAAAGCTTCGAAATTAGAATGGTTCGGCCATTCAGAAGAAATTTTTTGACTAAACTCTGAAATCCCAGGGTTATGGCAAATAACAAGTAAACTATTTGCAGTAATCTGTCGGATTTGATGAAAAATTTCCTCAGAAGAAGCCAGGTAGAGCTTTTGCTTTTTCTCAAGAGGGCAACTTATTTTTAATTCTTGAAATGTTTGCACCGTCCGTGTGGCTGCAGAAACTAGAGCTAAATCTGGAAAAAAACTATTAGCCTTCAACCATTTTCCCAAAGCCGTGGCTGATCGGCTGCCTCGTTCGTTCAATGATCGATCAAAATCAGATAAGTCACCAGAGTAACTCGACTTTGCATGTCTCATGAGCACCATAGTTTTCATCTTAAAAAATTTTCCATATGAAACGCAGACTGTTCAAATTCGCGGAAATCAGCCCCAACGGGGCAAGAACGGCGAGTTTTACACCCCAAACTCTTGCAGTTACTACTATCTAAATCGCTTATGTGACTTTTGCATTTGAGTACGTCATAACCAGTTTCTGAAAATGCATCGACCGGACAAGCTGTTAAACAGGGTGCAGGACATTTTACACAAGGGCTTTCAAAAGTATCCTCGCTCTTTTGATTTTCTTGAACAGCGAGAGCGCCCCGAAAGGAAACAAAAAGGCCCCTATCTTTGTGGACTGCTAAATGCACTGGTGATGACCAGACCGTTCCAGATCTGAGGGCCCAGGAATAAAATGGTTTGTAGGGCTCTCCACCAAAGGGATATAGTGGAGCGCAGTTATTTTTTTTTGCGATATTATCAATTATGCGTTTTGACCACCGATCTAAAGGATCAGGTTTTTTATCTTTGTATTCTCTACTGTCTTTAAAAATTTTCCAAAAATTTGGTTCATCGGGACCAAGCATCAATATAGATCGTGTTCCCTCAGGAACAGGATCACTAGGTGACACTGGCAGATCTCCTAGTATAGACAAACCCTCTGCCTTTATATCGTCGTCTAAGGCCACCTTATTCATTTTTCCTAAAGGGTAGAGCTAGGCTCCAGCCAAGCTTCTCTGGTTTCTCATCTTGCCAATTTAGCCCAAGTTCCATGTCTTCATGTTTCTTTTGGGGATAGTCTTTATATGTACGAAAAAAACGATCCCAAACTGAAAGAGCAAACCCAAAATTAGTATCATGTTCGTTGCGATCTCTGGAATGGTGTATCCTATGCATGTCGGGAGTAACTATGAATAATCTCAAAACTTTATCAATCCGAGTTGGAATCTTGATATTTGCATGATTAAACATTGAGCTTCCGTTTAATAAAATTTCAAAAAATAATATAGACAACGGATCTGCACCTAGAGCGTAAACAAGCCCAATTTTCAAAACCATTGAGAGAGCTATTTCGATTGGATGAAAGCGAATGGCAGTCGATACATCCATTTGAGTATCAGAATGGTGAACTCTGTGGATGCGCCATAAAAACCCTATCTTGTGAGTGAGTAAATGTTGAAGCCAAATTGCAAAATCGAGTATTAGGATAACCAACAAGAACTCAACCCAATAAGAAAAATCGATCCTATTGAAAAAACCAACATTTAAATTTTGAGCATCAAAAGCAGCGCCAATGGCCAATAAAGGCAAAGCAACTGAAAATAAACGTAAAGTTAAAGTATTTAATATAGTGATCGACCAATTTGTGATCCATCGCCGGGCTTTACCTTTGACAATAATTCGTCTTGGAAAAATATATTCTGTGGCTGCAAAGACAAAAAACAGCCCAAAAAATATGGATAAACGTATTATTCCTTCTTGCTCCATTTTGCCTCCCCTACAAAATAGTTAGCTAAGAATATTAAATTGGCAATATTGTTTGCTAATTTCTAATTAAAGAACCTGCACCATGTTCGGTAAATAACTCCAATAAGCAGGCATTAGGTACGCGGCCATCTAATATAACTACTGCTCTTACCCCACCATCTAAAGCATAAAGTGCAGTTTCAGTTTTGGGTATCATTCCGTCTGAAATAGTTCCATCTTTGATCATATCTCTAATTTGCTGAGCCGATAACTCAGTAATTACTTCGTCATTACTATTTTTAACACCAGATACGTCAGTTAATAAAAGTAATCGGTCAGCTTTCAGTGCTGCTGAAATAGCTCCAGCAGCTGTATCAGCGTTTATATTGAATGTTTCTCCACCGGGACCGTATCCTAATGGAGCAATGACTGGAATTGTATCGTTTTCTATAAGTGTGCTGATAACATATGGATTTATCTTGGATGGTGAACCAACTAGCCCCAAGTCTTTATCAGTTTGCTCACATTCTATTAGTTTGGCGTCTTTACCTGATAAACCAACGGCACGTCCGCCTTGATCATTGATAGCTTGTACGATTTTTTTATTAACACTGCCGCTCAGGACCATTTCGACAACTTCCATGGTTGGCTGATCAGTAACTCTTTTGCCGTTTATAAATTGGGACTCTATTTTGAGTTTTTTCAGCATGGCATTTATCATAGGGCCACCACCATGGACAATAATTGGATTAATCCCAACTTGTCGCATCAGTGCTACATCTCTTGCAAATGTTTCCATGCCCTGATCGCTGGTCATGGCATGGCCGCCCAGCTTAATCACGACCACAGCCTCTGCGTATCTTTGTAAATAAGGAAGTGCTTCGGAAAGAGTACGAGCAGTTGCAATCCAATCACGATTCATATCTTGTTTCTTCATTTTTACTTCCCAAAGCTTAGTGCTTTTTTACCCATACCATAAAAGGGCGCAAGCTGAAACTAGGGTAACATGGCAATGACGGATCTAAGGGTTTGAATGCCCCAACCCTTTTCTGATGATGTTAGAAGGATTTCTGGAAAAGCAGCTGGATGTTTTTGAAGACTTTCCCGTACTTGCTGCAGAATGCCTTCACGATCCTTTTCTTTAACTTTATCTAACTTGGTTAATATTACTTGGAATGTGACGGCAGAACTGTCTAGCATAGACATTATTTCTGTATCAACTTTCTTGATGCCATGCCGACCGTCAATCAATACAAACGCTCTGCGAAGAGATTGGCGTCCAGCTAAGTATTGTTTAAGAAGGTTCTGCCATTTCTCAACAACTTTAATCGGGGCATTCGCGTATCCATATCCAGGCAGGTCGACTAGGTAATGTCCGTCTGGTATGGAGAAAAAATTAATTTCTTGAGTACGCCCGGGGGTATTTGAAGCTCTTGCCAATCCTTTTCTTCCGGTTAGAGCATTAATAAGACTTGATTTTCCGACATTTGAACGGCCTGCGAAGCAAATCTCAATTTTGTCAGGGTTTGGAAGCCCCGCCATGTCGACGACACCTTTGACAAAACTTATCTCCTTAGAAAATAATAGGCGACCAAGTTCCTTATTTTTTTCGTCGAGCTCTTCAAAAATAGGAAATGAAAGTTTCACTCTAAAACCTCTACTGGGTCCCCACACTTTATTTGACCATCAGAAGTAGCGGTCGCTGCTACTGTGAAGTCATCCTGTCCCATACTTTCTAGTAGGCCAAGGGTATCTACGTCTCGCACTCCGGTGATGGGGTTTGCTGTTGTTGCAAGACATCTAACAATCTCTTCTTCTACTTTGAATGTAACGTTGCCTATCTTTATACTTTTCCCGATCCATTTATGCTCATCCCAAGGGGCAAACCCGTCGACCCAAAGATTGCACCGCCAACGAAGCAAAGAAAGCTCTTCCCCGTGCCGTTTCTCGATTTCTCTATGGCTGGCTAAGTTTCCGATACTAATGGATGGAAAATCAGTGTCGGTCATTCCTGTTTGAACTGATCTTACCAATTTTTTAGATGCTGCCCGATTTTCAGGCATAAGAGGATTTACCCAATTGATGAATTTTTCAGATTCATGGTCAGGGTTGATACAAATTTCACCAATTGAAGGGTGGTTTAGTTCAAGTTTATTTTCTGATATCCAGTTTGCAGATATTGCAGCTAGTTGCGGTGCTTTAGCGACACGCGAAAAATTTCTGCAAGGTACCCAAGTTAATCCATCGGCTTCGCTTTGGTCGTGAATTACTGCCCACTTGCGATCTAAGGGTAATGTTTTACCATTAAGTATATCGATAGTTTCAAGGTTTTCAGATCCATGAGATTTGATAGGGTATCTCCAAATCTGGACTAACTTCACTCTGCACCTTTTTTCTTCTTAAAACTTGCTAAAATATTTCCAAAGACATCAGGTTTGTATCCTTGCCGTCGCATGATTAGATATTGTTGGATGAAAGTGATCATGTTGTTAGCAATCCAGTAAATTACAAGACCACTAGCAAAAGTACCAAGCATGAACATGAAAACCCAAGGCATCCAAGCGAAAATCATAGCTTGGGTTTTATCAGTAGGGGCTGGATTAAGCTTTTGCTGCAACCACATAGAAATACCTAATAAGATCGGAAGAATTCCTAATGAAATGATTGCTAATATTGAGCCAGGAGTTGTTGGGTTTGCCCAAGGTAGCAGGCCAAAGAGGTTTAAAATTGTGGATGGGTCTGGTGCGGATAAATCTCTGATCCAACCGAACCATGGCGCATGCCGGAGCTCAAGTGTAACGAATATCACTTTATAGAGAGAAAAGAAAATTGGTATTTGTATTAAGATTGGTAGGCAACCACTCGCCGGATTAACTTTCTCTTTCCTGTATAAGCCCATCATTTCTTGTTGGAGTTTTTGGCGATCATCGCCCACGCGCTCCTTAATTTTTTCCATTTCTGGCTGTAATTCCTTCATCTTTGCCATCGAGGCATAAGATTTATATGCTAATGGGAATAACACGGCCTTTATGATCAAAGTTAGTCCTATGATAGCCCAACCCATGTTGCCAATAATAACATTCAACCAATGAAGAACGGCAAACATTGGTTTTGTTAGGAAGAAAAACCAACCCCAATCTATGCTGTCAAGAAAACCAGTTACCCCCGCCTGTTCATACTTTCGTATAGTATCCCATTCTTTTGCACCTGCAAAAAGTTGTGTGCTCACCGATGTTGTAGTGCCGTCTGCAATAACTACAGATGGCATAACTGCCTCGACTTGGTAGATATTTTGAGCTGCAAAGTACTTAGTTGTTGATCTGAAAGATGAAGACTGATCTGGGATAAGTGTCGTCATCCAATAATGATCTGTAAAACCGGTCCATCCACTATTTTGGACCTCTATTCGCTCTGCATGCGTTCCTTCTTTTTCTAAGACTGGTAGGTCAGCTATATCATCATAATCTTCTTCCGACAGTTCGCCGTCAGACATACGAACAACGCCTTCATGTAAAATAAAGAAGTTTTTCATATCCTTTGGTTCCCCGTGTCGCCTCAATAGGCCATAAGGTCTCAAAGAAATTTCTGAACCAGAACTGTTTTCAATGCCTTGTTCCACTGTAAACATATATTTCTCATCAACGGAAATTTTGCGCATGAATGTAACACCGTTTCCATTGTCCCAGACTAAGGATACAGGAGACGAAGGTGTTAAAATATCATTACCAACAATTGTCCAAATGGTATTGGGGTCAGGTACTTGATCCGCTTTTATCCCCACGGCTGGAGCCCACCCAAATGCAGCATAGTATGCCTCGGGTTGACCGACAGGGCTTAACAGAGTCACTATGTCAGAGTCGTCTGCTATTGTGTTGCGATATTTTTTTAAGGACAATTGATCAATTCTACCACCTTGCGTAGAAATCGCACCACTTAACAGTTCTGTTTCAATTTGAATACGCTCAGCTTCAACGGCAATTTCAGTTTCTCCAGTATTTACTAAAGGTGTTTGGTTAGTGTCTGCAGTGGGGGCTAACTCCGTCTCTTCAGACTGCTGTTGTGTTGTGTCTGCATCACGCGGTACAGGTTCAGGTGGTGGAAATAAAATAAACCATGTGATTATCACTATAAAACTTAGCACTGATGCTAAAATTAGGTTTTTATTTTGATCATCCATTAAATAAGCTACCTATTCAAATTTCTTACCCGGTTTCAACAGAGTATGTACCAAAAGGTCAAGTATTAATCTCTGAATTTTACTTCCATTCTTCTAATTAGTTTGGACTATCACCGCTTGTTTTTTTTACTGTTAAGCCCTCGAAATCAAATAGTTGAGGGTCTAGCAAATGTGATGGCCTCGTGTTCATAAGAGCTTTGAACATAACCTGCCTTCTGCCAGGATAATTTTTTTCCCATCCATCTAGGATTTGCTTTACTTGTTGACGCTGCAATCCGTCTTGTGATCCGCATAAATCACAAGGTATTATAGGGTATTTAAGCGCTCGAGAGAACCTTTCACAGTCTTGCTCAGCAACGTGTGCCAACGGCCGATAAAGAAATAGGTCGCCTTCTTCATTTACTAATTTGGGTGGCATGGTGGCTAGGCGCCCACCATGAAAGATATTCATAAAAAAGGTCTCTAATATGTCATCTCTGTGGTGGCCAAGTACGACGGCACTACAATTTTCTTCACGAGCAATTCTGTAAAGATGACCTCTGCGTAGTCTCGAACAAAGAGCGCAGTACGTCCGACCTGCAGGGACTTTGTCTTTAACAATGGAATAGGTATCTTGAAATTCTATTCTATGCGGTATTTCCATTTCTTTTAAAAATTCTGGAAGTGTAGTTGCAGGAAAGCCAGGCTGACCCTGGTCTAAATTACAGGCTAATATATCAACGGGTAGTAGACCTCTCCATTTTAGTTCATATAAGGCTGCTAAAAGCGTGTAACTGTCTTTGCCTCCTGACAAACAGACTAGCCAACGTGCACCGCGCTCGATCATTCCATATTGCTCAATGGCCTCACGGGTATTCTTTATTATTCGCTTTCGAAGTTTTTTAAACTCTGTTGTCGATGGAGCATTTTTGAATAGGGGATGTATCTCGTTTATATCATCAAACATTGGGGCTAATTACCGCTTGCTTTTGTGCTGATAGGTGTAATTTTGAGCATTTTTTCTATCATAAAGATTTCAAAATTAGTCTGGCACATTGTCAATTCCAGAACCTCCTAAAGGATGGCACTTGAAAATACGTTTTATGGCAAGCCGACCCCCTTTTAAAGCCCCATGTTTTTCAAGTGCTTCTAATGCATATGAGCTGCATGTCGGGTGATATCGACAGTTTGACCCGATTAGAGGAGAAATTACCAAGCGGTAAAAGCGTATAGGTATTGACACAATATATGCTGTTGGTCGCATTAATTCTCTCCATCTGACTTACGATGTAACGCTTCCAAAGCTGATATGAAATCATTTTTTAAGTTTTTAAATTCTGATGAAATTGTGGAGCCGTGGCGACCTATTAAAACGTAATCAAACCCGACGCGACCCCAAGTAGGTAAAATCTCTCGAGCTATCGCCCGCAAACGCCTTTTAGCTCGATTTCTAACGACTGCATTCCCAACTTTCTTTGAACAAGTAATTCCCACTCTAACTGTTCTTAAATCGTTCTTCTTAGTTTGAACAATCATTGTATCGCAAGAGTGCTTCAGGCCTCTGGAAGCCAAGATAAAATCTTGTCTTTTAGTTAACGTTTGTAAGTCAGCCTTTAAGGATTGCGAATTAGTCTTAGTATTCTCAGCGTTGTCTAACTGCTGGGGCATAATATGCTGTTTTCATTCCTAATGGATTGAATTTAAGCGCTTAAAGATTTACGGCCTCGGACGCGTCGTGCGTTTAAAATTTTACGACCTGCTTTAGTAGCCATGCGCGCACGAAAACCGTGACGACGCTTCCTAACTAGATTAGAAGGTTGAAATGTGCGCTTCATCGCTTCAACTCCGTTAAACTTTGGTGCAAAAACTCAGATTCGCACCGTGTATTTCTTGAAGCCCTGCTAATAAGCCGATCGAGACGATAAGTCAAATCGATGTTTATAATAAATAAAAATTAATCTTCAAAATGATTTATTCTACGAAAAAGATGGCAAAGTTCTGATTTTTCATGGTTTTGAACTATATTTTCACTAAGTTTTTTTATGGCTCCTTGATATAGCAAGACGATTGGACAACTTTAGTAAAAATTGATGAAAAAATTTATTCCGGTTATATTGATCGCTTTGGCTTTCGTACTTGCATTCCATTTGGGTGCTAAAATTATTACATTTGAAGACTTTCTCACAAATCGTGATCAAATTTTAACGTTTCGCGATATCAACTATTTTATTACAGTCGTAATCTTTTCACTTATTTACGTTTTGGTGGTCACAATTTCTATTCCTGGAGCTACCGTTCTTTCTGTGACGGGAGGTTTTATATTTGGACTCAAAGTTGGTTTAATTTTGAACGTAGTGTCTGCCACTTTGGGTGCCACACTTTTATTTTTGGCAGTTAGAATGGGATTTAGAGATACTTTTAGAGGGTTGGATGAAAACTCTGACAGATTTAAAAATCTAATCAAACAGCTCAAAGTGAACGAAATAAACCTTCTTTTACTTCTAAGATTAATTCCTGTTGTTCCCTTTTTTGTGGCAAACATTTTGCCTGCGATTGCAGGTGTCAGTTTGAGAAACTTTGTGTGGACAACATTTTTTGGCATTATACCTGGGGGATTTGTTTTTACACTCATTGGCTCAAATGCGGGTGTATTTTTCGATCAAGGCGAAGCTCCAGATTTATCAGTTTTTTGGTCTTTTCAATTTTTAGCACCGTTAATATGCCTAATAGTTCTCATCGCATCACCAATTTTTATCAGGGTAGCAAGGTACAACTATGACCGTAAAAATTAAAACGGACTTGCTGGTAATAGGTGCTGGGGCAGGGGGTTTGTCTGTTGCCGCAGGCGCAGCTCAGCTTGGGATTAAGGTAGTGTTACTTGAGGGTGATAAGATGGGTGGTGACTGCCTTAATTACGGCTGCGTTCCTTCCAAAGCTTTAATCGCCTTTAGTAATCAGCGAAAACCAAAGCAATTTAATAATGCTATGGGTTTTGTAAGAGATGCGATTAATGAAATTGAACCTCACGATAGTGAGGAGAGGTTTCGCTCTTTAGGAGTAAATGTCATCCGAGAGTATGGGCAGTTTGTGAATGAAACAACGGTGGCTGCTGGAGCTTATGAAATTCAATCTCGCCGAATAGTGATAGCCACAGGTGTTCACACACCAGTTCCCGACATTAGTGGTTTATCGGATGTTCAATATTACACAAACCAAACCATCTTTGATTTAACCAAGAAGCCTGAACATCTGCTTGTGTTGGGTGGCGGTCCTGTAGGTGTTGAGTTGGCCCAAGCATTTGCCCGCCTTGGAGTTAATGTAACGATCTTTGAAAAGAGAAAATTATTATCAAACTTTAGTCGTGAGCAGGTAGAAATTTTAAGGGTTAGCTTAGTAGAAGATGGCGTTAGCTTAAAAGAAGACACTTGCGTTAATAATATCTCTAAAGTTGGCGGCAAATTAGTGGTTCAACTTACTAATGATGACAAAATCACAGGTAGTCATCTTCTGGTCGCTACAGGAAAGAAGCCAAATTTACAAAATCTAAACATTCAAGCGGCTGGCATAAGTTATTCAGATATTGGAATTGAAACGGATCAATATCTTCGCACAAATAATAAAAGAATTTACGCAATTGGAGACGTTGCGCAATTCGAGAACTTTACCAACGTTGCAAATTATCATGCTGGAATAGTTCTCAAGTCTATCACCACTGGATTAAAAACTAGAGTCCAGACTGAAACCCATCCTCGAGTGATCTATACGACGCCAGAAATTGGCTCAGTTGGTCTTTCAAAAGATCAAGCCACGAAAAAATATGGACATAAGTTGAAAATTAGCCGTGTCAGTTTTTCCGAAAATGACAGGGCAATTACTGATAACAAAAAATTAGGTTGGATAGAAATATATATTTACAGAAACTTTGTAGTTGGCGCTTCTGTTATTGGCATTGGTGCTGGTGAGCTATTAAACTTTTGGTCTTTTATGATTTCTAACCGCATCTCAATATATAAAGTTGCACGTACTAGTTTTGCATACCCGACGCTGGGTGAAGTAAACAAAAAGCTTATCACTAATTATATCGGCCCAAAGTTTTTCAATAATCCTTTGATACGAAACATGGTACGACTGACCCAAAAGTTTCTACCCTGAGGCAAATCAAAAAACTTACGTTCCATACTTTTTTTGATTTATCTGTTTTATTGTGACTCAATTTTGCTCTTGCATTAGCGCAAGGCAGACCTTAATTCCTTGTTTCGTGGACCGATAGCTCAGCTGGATAGAGTACTTGACTACGAATCAAGGGGTCGGGGGTTCGAATCCTCCTCGGTCCGCCACTAAAACCCCCTATATAACTGTAATCATGAGAAAAACCTCAGACAGTATATTTCTGTCCCCTAATCTGTCCCCTAAAAAACGCAAATAAACCCTCGCGCGCGTAGCAGGGTCATTTCAGTGAATACTATTCACAAAATTGACTGGAGTAGTACCTTTTGTATGTTTATTAAATTATGAAATAAAAGTTTAATCACGAAGAGGAAAATTTATGTCTCCATCTTGGAAAGATTTCGTTGATGCATTCCGCATTGGTTCAGAGACTGGCAATATTGAAAAGTTAAGTAACATAATTGCAGACGACTTTGATTGGGTCACTTCTGACATGGATCGACAAGCTACATTATCGTGGACTTCGACAACCTCTTTTAGAATAAATGGTGA
>JAAXIY010000034.1 GCA_012270125.1 Paracoccaceae bacterium | reverse complement strand
AAGCCTGGTGTGAAAATAAAACTACGGCGAGGGCGAATAATGCGGTTTGTCATGTTAGAGTCCTTTCAGGTTATGGCGTAGTTTCTTGTTTAGCTAAACGGCTAGCTTCAATAAATTCTGGGTCATCTTCAGTTCGATATTGAGGTAAATTGTCATGTATAATATCCCAAGGAATCTTACTCTCTATACCCAAGTGACATCCATTTGGCTGCCAGTTCTGAGGATTATCAAGTGTTCCAATGAAAACAGCATCTAAAGATTGGTAGTTAAAAATTATGGGGCTGCCGCAGTCAGGGCAAAAGCCTCGCCGTGCGATATCTGAGGATTGGTAATATTTTGGAGATCCTTTTGTAAATTTTAAATTCCCTTTATCAAACGCCATAAAAATAGCAGATGTATTGCCGTAAGCTCTTTGACACATGCGGCAATGACATACTGAAATCCATTTGGGTTTAATCAGTGCCTTAAATCGTATTTTTTTGCACAGGCATCCGCCTAATATTGGCTTTTCCATTACTAACTATGCCCTAATTTTATAAATTGTGTGTAGCGCATCAGCGTTCTCTCAGTTAATGCCATGTAACGTTTTTGTTTCAAGATAGTCTTCCAGCCCCATTAGTCCGCCTTCACGGCCATTACCCGATTGTTTATAGCCACCAAAGGGAGTGCCATAATTGATGCCACCACCATTTATGTGAATGGCACCAGCATGCAGGCGGGATGAAATGCGTTCTGCGCGAGTAGCACTTCCAGTTTGTATATAAGCCGCCAAGCCGTAGGGGCTATCATTGGCAATCGAAATTGCCTCCGTCTCATCTTTAAAGGGGATTATTACCAAGACAGGCCCAAATATTTCTTCTTGTGCAATTGCCATTTCATTGGATACATCAGCAAAGACTGTTGGCTTCACATACCAACCAGTTTTATAACCTTCGGGTTTACCAAGACCACCTGTTAAAAGAGTGGCACCTTCATCAAGTCCTTTTTGGATCATTGTCTGTACGCGTTCGAACTGAATTTGATCAAACAGTGGGCCAATATGATCACCCTCTTGAGCAGGATCACCAACAGTAATTGAATTTGCCGCACTCTTTGCAATTTTTAGAACCTCTTCATAACACGAACGCTCAACCAGAAGCCGTGTTGGTGCATCACAGGATTGCCCAGTATTAAACATGCATTCGTCTATCGAGGCAGTAACGCGCTCCTCAAGATCGCAATCGGCAAATATGAGATTTGGTGACTTACCACCAAGTTCGAGAGTCACTCTTTTAACTGTTTCAGCGGCATCTTGCGTGACTGCCCTGCCGGCACGGGTAGAACCGGTAAAAGACATCATTTGTATATCAGGGTGGCGAGACATCGCCGAACCAACCGTTTCTCCTAAACCATGTATTAGATTGAATACTCCCGGCGGGTAGCCGGCCTCATGAATGATCTCAGAATAAATCATTGCGGAAATTGGTGTATGTTCAGAGGGTTTCAAAATGCAAGTGCAGCCAGTTGCTAGCGCTGGAATAACTTTCAAAGCGATCTGATTTATTGGCCAATTCCAGGGCGTAATCAGCCCACAAACTCCAATAGGTTCACGGATCAATATATCACTATTTGACAATTGGCATCGCTCTTCTAACATTTCAAGTGCTTCAATATACCCTTGAAGATGTCCAATCGCAGCATCAGCCTGCGCATCTCGTGCCATAGTTATGGGGGCGCCCATCTCCATGCGCATTGCCTGCGCAAGATCCTCAAACCGCTTCTCTGTTACGCTCTTCAGCTTATTTAAAAGCGCCAAGCGATCAGCCTTGCTGATCAATGAGAAACTGTTAAAGGCGGATTTAGCTGCGGCAACAGCGTTGTCCACGTCAGCAGTATTTCCCAAGGCAACAGTACCAATTTGCTCCTCTGTGGCTGGATTTAAAACTGGCATAATATCGTCTGAAATTGGGTTTACCCACTCCCCAGCGATGTAAAATTTTGAATGATTTTTCATTTGATTTTATTCCACTGTGACCAGGCGTACTTTGCATATTGCTTGTCAACTGGCGTACGCGCCAAATGGTTGATGTAATTACTAATCGTTTTTTGGGCTAAGCCGAGTACAACTTCCAACATATTTTGATGAGTGTAACCTGCGCTGAGGAACTTTGAGATTTCAGCGTCACTTGCGTTACCATGGTTTCGTAACATCAGCAAAGTAAAATCACGTAAAGCTTCAAGGCGAGCTGTTGGGAGAGCTGTTTCATTTCGCAGAGCATCTGAAACCGCCTTATCAATCTTCATCGCCTTGGCCATGTAAGTGTGCGCTGGAACACAGAAGTGACATTGATTTTCAACATTTATGGTCTGCCAAATCACAGTTTTTTCTTCATTAGTAAAGCTTGATGCCATGAATGCCTTGTGCAGCATCGCATAAGCGGTCAGAGTTTCTGGAGACTCAGCCGTTACTGAATAAAAACCGTTTGGCCCTGACTGTTCAAGCAATTGCCTCAGAAGTGGTTTGCTTTTCTCTGGAGCTGTTTCAAGGTTGTGCTTTGGGAATGTATTAGGCATTATTTGGCTCCTTTCCCTCGTTTAGCGAGCTTTGTTCAATGAGGTTTTTACCAAAAGACACATTTCGGCTAAGCTGGCGGCTCTTGGGTTTGTTCTTGCAGCGCTATCGAGTAATGCTTTCCTAGCAATACGTTCCTCACAACCCTTTGGGACACTGATTTCACTCAGGGATCGAGGTATGTCAATTTCATCAAGACGTCGCTCAATCTCTGTAATAAAGTCCTCAACAGATAAGTCCTCAAGCTCCATGGCCTCACCCATACGCTTCACTTTGTCTTCCATACCAGGCAAATTAAACCTCAGGACTACAGGGAGAATAATTGCATTAGTTAGACCGTGTTGAGTATTGTACTCTGCGCCGATCATGTGTGAAATTGCATGAACGTGTCCAAGCCCTTTGAGAAAAGCAATTCCTGCAAGGCAAGATCCAACCAACATTGCACCTCGCGCAACTAGATTATCTGGTTCTCTCACTGCCACGGGCAACCATTTACTTATTAAATTCAAGCTTTCCAGAGCGAGACCATCACAAAGGGGATGAAAACCTGGAACACAATAGGCCTCAATCGCGTGCACCATGGCGTCAGCTCCCGTCCAGGCGGTAAGGTTGGCAGGTAGGCTAACGGTCAATTCTGGGTCTAGCAGAGCTAAAGATGGTTTTAATTGTGGATGGCAGATACAGAATTTCATGCCTTTGCCTGTATGAGTGACCATTGCCGTACTTTCGGTTTCGGCGCCTGTTCCTGCTGTTGTGGGAATGGTGATCAGTGTTGGAAATGCTTTATCAGGGCTTATAGCTACGGGCTCGGCTTCCCATTCAAAATCCCAAAGATCTATTTCATTTTTGGCTGTTAGGCAGATCGCTTTACCACCATCCATAGCACTGCCACCTCCAATTGCGATGATCGCATCGTGATTTCCAGACCGAAATGCCTCGCGCCCAGCGCCTATTTCATCGTCACGCGGATTTGGTGAGATATCCGAGAATATGCCTGATGCAAGTCCCGCTCTGGCCAAGTAATCATACAGTTGCGAAATGAACTGCAAGTCGCTGCTACCTTTGTCTGTCACGATCAACGGGTTGGAAAGCCCCATCGCTGCGCAGCGTTGGCCGATTTCGGACAGCCGACCTGGCCCATACGCAATTGGTATTGGAAACATCCAATCTTGCGGTTCTAAAATTTCAGGGTTAGTCATGATATGTTTTGCTTTATTGGATCTTACTGTGGTCGTTCAGGGATACTGCGATCCACGCCACGTACGATGTTTTTCTCTTGGTCGAAGAATGGCGGTTGGACGACCTCACCCTCGTGCACGCTGCCGTCGGGCAAGCGCATCGACAGCGAACGACCTATCCAATCGCCGGGTGCATTGAAACGTACATAGCCCACACCAAGCCCAAGCGTAGGTGAGGGAATGCCAGCGGTGATGTGACCGCCCTCGATGTCTTTATCCAACACGACGCTGCCCGCTGCCGGTGTGTCAGTGGCACAAGTCAGGCCAAACAGGCAACACCGCGTGTCTTTTCCAACTAGTGCTTCGCGTCCGATGAAATCACCTTTATCCATGTTGATGAAGGGCGCCAGACCCGCTTCAAATGGCGTCATATCTGGCGTTAAATCGGTGCCATTGCCAAGGATACCACCCTCAATCCTGCGAATGGTTAAGGCACGTGTCGACGAAAACTCCATACCGTGAGGTGCTCCGCAAGCCATCAAGTGATCCCACAGAGCAATATGATCAGTGTTGGCCCCGTCGGTGTAGACTTCAAACCCAAGTTCATTGGTAAAACCGGTGCGAGAGATATAGAGACGCTGACCTCCCAACTCGAAAAACCCAGAACGGAAATACTTCATGGTCTCGTCGATAGCGCCACCAGAGGCCGCGTTCATGATATCAAAAGAGGCCGGGCCTTGAATTTGAAGAACACGACTGTGTGGGTCTGAAATAGTGACATCAAAGCCGCCACTGTGAGCCAACAGCCACATTTCAAATGGGCCATCCGCCTGAACATACCAGAAACGGTTTTTACCCATCCGAAACATTACGCCATCCATGAAGACGCCACCATGGGGTGTGCAAGCAATGGCGTAATATCCGCGCCCTTCGGTCATGGTTGCCACTTTGCGGGCAAAGATCTTTTCAAGGAACGGCACAGCGTCAGGTCCGGATATTTCAACAGGTTTTTCAGGTACGTCGAAAATCAGCGCCTTCTGTCGTAAGCACCAATATTTATGAAGGTAATCCTCGCCTATAAAAATCGGAAAATAACGGCCTGCATAAACGCCGCGGATCATCTCTGGACAATCGGTGCGTTCGATAAAGGGCGATTCCTCAAAGCGCCGGGCGCTTATAGATACATTATTAAAAAGATCAGAAGCTTCTTGAAGGTTGCTCACGATGTATCCTTTTCTTTCTTTTTTCTAAAGGGACGTAGAATTATTTTATTGTCAGGCCTAATGCTTCGCTTCTTTTCTCGCTTATTGTTTTAGTAATTCGGTCAACAATCATAGCAATGATTGCCATAGAAATTCCGGCAATTAAGCCCTTGCCCATGTTACCATCTGTTAAACCTATAAATACAATCTGTTCCAGCCCATTTGTACCTATCAATGCTGCGATAACTAACATCGCAATCCCGTACATAATTGTTTGGTTTAATCCCAACATGATAACTGGCATTGCGAGTGGTATTTTTACAAGAAAAAGTAATTGCATTCTCGTCGAGCCCATCATTTTAGAAGCCTCGATAACCTCACTAGGTAAATTTCTAATGCCATGTTCGGCATAACGCACAGAAGGTACTATGGCATAAATTATAATTGCTAAAAGCGCTGTAAAATCACCAATCTTAAACAGCATCACAAATGGAATTAAAATCACAAATAGCGGAATAGTTTGCAAAGTATCGTTTATGGGCCTGACGATAGCTGAAACAACAGAGCTATGTGCTGCCCAAACGCCTAAAGATGTGCCTGTGATAAAACAAAATACGACAGCAATCCCACATAGATAAACTGAAATCATAGCTTCAGGCCACATTCCAACAACAACGATAAAACTAAGCCCAAAAAATGTGCCTAGCGCGAGTTTGTGCCCGCCTATTTGCCAAGCAAAAAAGCTATATATTATGAGAAGTGGTGGCCAGGGCATCTGTGTTAACCCAAAGTACATGAAGATCATGATCAAAAGTGTGAATACAAAAAAATCATTTTTTTTATTTTTCAACAGCCAAAGGGACAGCATTAAAAGAGAGCCAAAGTAAAATATTTTGTGAACCATTTCTAGCTGAAAACCCCAAGTAAATGGGCTAACGGCTTGCTGGAGCCCAATTTTGGTCGGTAACATAATAAAAAATAATGTATAATTTTTTATTTGCTTAATTTCAGCCCTAAACGTTTCGACAAAAGTATCAAATAAATCGTTGATATGGCTCGCTAACCATATACTCAAATCATATGGCCAATCATCCAGGGCCTCAAAAAGCCTTGCAAATATAAATAGGATTGCACTCCCAGCTAGTGCAAAACTTAAATAACTAATCTTGATATTTTTTGGAGGTCTAAGATCCTTTTTTTCTTGATCAGACTTCTGGGCGAAACCGGAGGTTATTCTGTCGATAATTATAGCCATTAAAGCGATAACCACTCCTACAACTAAACTCTGTCCAACCTCAGCTTTTCTTATGTAGTACAAAACTTCCCAACCAATATCGGCTGTTCCCCCAATAATTGCAGCAATAATCACCATGCTGAGGGCTGCCATTGTTGATTGATTAATTCCTAGAAGGATTTGTTTTTTACATGAAGGCAGCATTGCTTGCCAAAAAAGTTGTTTGGGATCTGCACCAGACATAATCGCAGACTCAATAATATTATCAGGAACTCTTTTTAGCCCTAGTATTGTATTTCGTACCATAGGAGGAAATGAATATAATATACTAGCAATCAGACCAACCACCGTTCCAAAGCCAAATAAAAGCAGAATTGGCAGAAGATATGCAAAGGTCGGAACGGTTTGGAATATATCAAGGATTGGCATAATAATTTTTTCTGCCCGTTTTGAAAAATATCCCCAAACTCCCAGTCCAAAGCCAATGAATACTGCCAATGGAACAGATATAATTACTAGTGAAAGGGTATTCATACTTTCTTCCCAATACCCTATTAGAACCATGTAAAAAGTAGCGCATAGTGTAAACAAGGCTAATCTAATACCTGCAGACAAATAAGCTGTGAGGGTGACTAAAAAAATTACTACTATCCAGGGCAAACTGTGTAAGAGCCATTGCGCAGCGTTTATAGGTAAACTCAAAACCCAAGAAATATTTAAGAAAAACCAGCCAAATTTACTTACAAATTTTTCCATCAAAAAATTTATCCAATCCGAAAATGGTATAATCAACTCTTTCTGATACTTCGTTTACCAACTCCATTCTACCTTAAAAATTAAAAAAATTACAGTTATTAGAATTATCCCGATCCAACTCAAGGTTTTATTTTTAAGGATTGCAGATCTCATAAGATTTTCTTTTCTATTTAATTTTCTGCCGTTGCTAAAGCAGCAACAAAACTCTGCGCAGTCGCCATACCAATCTTTTTCCCACTACGGTCAATAACCACAACACCAGTTGATTTTTTTGAAAGTAAATGGAGCATCTTAGCCACAGGCATATCAAGTGGTACTTGTTCAGCTGTTTCTGAGATCTTTTTACCCTTGTCTATAATATCAGAAGCCTGCAAAACGCTTTCCCATGGAATATCTTTGGTAAATTCTCTGACATAATTGTCTTTTGGGCTTAAAATAAGATCTACCGGTTTTCCAATTTGTACTATTTGCCCATCTCTCATTAGGGCTATTCTATCAGCAATCCTTAATGCCTCTTGAAAGTCATGAGTTATAAACACTACAGACTTTTTTTGAATTGACTGTATCCGTAAAAACTCATCTTGCATTTGCTTCCTGATCAAAGGATCCAATGCGGAAAAGGGTTCATCCAAAAACCAGACATCAGGTTCGACGGCGAGTGATCTGGCTATTCCAACCCTCTGTTGCTGACCACCTGATAATTCTTTAATGAAATTATTTTCTCTACCGGCTAAGCCTACTAAATCAATTACTCTTTCTGCCTTCTTAATTCGTTCTTTTTCTTTTAAACCTTGCAACTTTAAAGGAAATGCAATGTTTTCAATAACATTTAAATGTGGCAAAAGTCCAAAATTTTGAAAGACCATGCCCATTTTATGTCTCCTTATATCAATTAATTCCTTCTCACTTTTTTCTAATAGGTTCTCTTCATCCAGAAAAATTTGACCGGCGGTTGGTTTGATTAAACGTGAGAGGCAGCGGACAATAGTAGATTTGCCAGAACCCGATAATCCCATTATTACAAAAATTTCGCCAATATGAACGTCGAAGCTCACATCTGCATTTGCCACTATGTGACCATGATCTGATAGCTCTTTACTTAAAGCTGAAGGGTCTTTTTCCGTGTGAGAGTAATTTGAAAAAAAATCATTGGGGTTCTCGCCATAAACTTTCCAAACGTTCTGGCAAGACATTTTTACTTTTTTTGATACGCTTTGAATATTCTTCATCTATACATCACAAATTAAAATAATCTGAGGGACACGCAGGTCCCTCAGATTATTTGTTGACAGAAAAAGAGAATTAATTCATCCAATTTTGCCAAATATTTTTATTTTCTGAGATCCACTCAGCGGCAACTTCTTCCACTTTTCTACCTTTTTCGTCAACTTCTAAGA
>JAAXIY010000083.1 GCA_012270125.1 Paracoccaceae bacterium | reverse complement strand
GTATTAAAACCTTCTTTATATTTGTTAGCAGGTATCTCTTTTGTTATGACTTTACTTACATCAAGTCCTCTTTCAAGCATCACGATCATTTTGTACCAAGTCTCAAAAATTTCCCTTCCATAAATGCCTTTGATTGTAATTGATTTGAAAACTATTTGGCTCCAATCGACCTCGGTTTTACTCGGTGGTATGCCCAGCATTGCAATTTTTCCACCCGTCACAAGGGCACTTACCATTTGATTGAATGCAGCTGAACTCCCAGACATTTCCAGTCCAACATCAAAGCCCTGTTTTAGACTCAATTTGGACATAGTGTCAGTTAGAGACTGAGACATTACGTTGACAGTCACAGCATCCACAACGTTATTTGCGAGATCTAGTCGTTCTTGGTTTATATCTGTAATGACAATATTTCGGGCACCTGCAAATCTAGCAACAGCCGCAGCCATTATCCCAATGGGACCTGCACCCGTTATTAAAACGTCTTCACCGACCAAATCGAAAGATAAGGCTGTATGCACTGCATTTCCAAGTGGATCCAGAATAGCACCAATTTCATCCGAGATACTTTCGGGCAATTTGACAGTATTGAATGCTGGGAGCCGAATATATTCGGCAAAAGCTCCATCTGTGTTTACGCCAACACCCATTGTTTCAGGGTCTAGATGAAACGTACCCGCACGCGCCTGACGGGATTTATTTCCAATCAAATGACCTTCCCCAGAACAGCGTTGACCTAATTTAAGATCTTTTACATTGGCACCTATTTCTACAATTTCCCCAGAAAACTCATGACCTGTAATTATCCCTAAACTTACTGCTTTACGGGACCAATCATCCCAATTCCAAATATGTATGTCAGTTCCACATATTCCGGTTTTACGAATACGAATAAGAACATCTTCAGGACCAATTTTAGGAATAGGCCTTCTCTGCATCCAAAGTCCTACTTCGGACTTGTCCTTAACTAAGCATCGCATCATTTCAGTCATGTGATAATGCCCAAGTCCTGGCCTGCTTTTTCAAAGGCATGTAAAGCTTGATCAAGATCTTCAGTTGTGAAGGCTGCATTCATCTGCGTCCTAATTCTAGCCTGACCCTTTGGAACAACAGGAAAGAAGAAACCTGCCACATAGACACCCAAATCAAATAGTCTCTCTGCCATCTTTTGTGATAAAAGCGCATCACCAAGCATAACCGGTACGATTGGATGCTCACCGTCGATTAAATCAAAACCAAGAGCTTTCAGTCCTGCTCTCCAATATTTGGAATTTTCGTTTAGTTTTTTGCGTAGATCATCGCTTTCACTAATGATCTTTAGCGCTTCTAAACCAGCTGCTATAGCTGTCGGTGGCAGTGAATTTGAAAATAAATACGGCCTAGCTCGTTGCCGCAGCATATCGATTACTGGCTGTGGTCCTGCAACGTATCCACCAATTGCACCGCCTAACGCTTTGCCTAGGGTACCCGTTAAAATATCTACATTTACCCCAAAATGTTCTGGTGTTCCCTTTCCTTTATTTCCAACAAACCCAGTGGCATGACAGTCATCCACCATAACTGAAGCCCCATAAAACTTGGCCAGGCGAGATATCTCAGGAAGATTGGCATAACTCCCATCCATCGAGAAAACACCGTCTGTAGCTATAATGATATTCTGCGCTCCAGCGGCCCGAGCTTGCTTAAGTTTAATTTCAAGGTCAACTGGGTCATTATTAAGATAACGATAACGTTGAGCTTTAGATAACCGAATTCCATCAATAATAGAGGCGTGATTGAGGCTGTCTGACACAACTGCGTCTTGAGGTCCCAATAACGCTTCAAATAATCCACCATTAGCATCAAAACATGCAGCAAATAATATTGCATCATCCTTATCAAGGAATGTAGCAAGCTCTTCTTCGAGCTCCTTGTGTTTATCGTGCGTCCCGCAAATGAACCTGACTGACGCCATTCCAAAACCATAGGTATCTAGCGCATTTTTAGCAGCATTAACTAGGCGATGATGATCTGCCAGACCCAAATAATTATTTGCGCACAAATTAAGGACCCCGTTTTGATGCCCAATTTCAACCCGCGCAGCTTGAGGAGAGCTTATTTGTCGCTCTTTTTTATAAAGTCCTTCTCGTTGCATCTTATTTAAGGAATGGCTTAAATTATCAATAAAATCGTTTCTCATTATTGTTCTCATCCCCAAATACAAGTTACTCGCTACTTATTCAAAAATAAGCAAACTCTATTGTTTTGTTTGAGGATTTATATTCCACATTATTTGATAATAGTGATCATTTTAAATTAAATTATAAGATAAAATGATAAAATTTTTTACATTTAATTCATATTGTAATAATATTGTTCTATGGATAATTTTGATTATAAGATTCTAGAATGCCTAAAATCTGACGCAAGAATGTCTTACCAACGTGTAAGTGAAAAGGTTGGCCTAAGCATCAGTTCTGTAGGGCGCAGAATTCACTCTATGGAAACAAAAAATGTAATTGAAGGTTACACAGTTAAAATTAATGAAAACAAACTAGGGTTTACTTTTCCAGTATTTGTTTTTGTTAGACTTGAGAAACAAAGAGCAGAAAATTTTGCTTATTTTGAGAAGAAAATTAAAATATTTCCTGAAGTTGTTGAATGTTGGCTCATGACAGGTTCTCAAGATTATCTTTTGAAGATTATAACCGAAGATGTTAAGGAGTTTGAAAGATTTCTGACCGAGAAACTGACAACCATAGCAGGTGTCTCCTCAGTTGACTCGTCTGTTCCTTTACGCTGTGCCAAACAAATACAAAGCAGATCAGAGCGCTGATGATCACGTATTTATTGGGCCTTCACTGCAAAAATGCCAAAACTCACCTTATCAACTGTTTAATGCGATAAAGGGACACCGTCCACAGTTACCCTATGCATGAGACGACGGAAACCATGGTAGTCATTAATTGCTTTATGCCAAGTCGCGCGATTATCCCACATTGTAATATCTCCTGGCTCCCAGCGAATACGAACCTGGAACTCAGGTTGCCTGCAATGCTCATAGATCATGTTAAGTATGACTGTAGACTCATCAGCCAGCAAACCCTCTATATGCGTCGTGAAGACAGGATTAACAAATAAGCCACGACGTTTACTAAGGGGATGCGTAATCACGACAGGATGACTCGCATCTTGCTTGGCTGCTTCGGCGTTGCCCAACCGTCCACTTTTTGAAGCCTCACTATTTATTGTGTTTAACCCAAAGGCGTGCCGAGATGAATGAACCGCCGTTAACCCATCAAGGAAGCCGCGCATCGGATCCGAAAGCGCTTCATATGCGGCACTCATTGACACAAAAAGTGTGTCACCACCATAAGGTGGGATTTCAATAGCATGCAAGATTGATCCCATTGCAGGGATTTGATCATAGGAGTGATCAGTGTGCCAACCTTCACCCACCGCTTCTTTTTGATCTTTCTCTTTTAAGACTGTTGCGATTTGGGGAAACCCATCAACAGGTTTAAAAAAGCGATTTACATTTATTGAACCAAAGCGTCGAGCAAAATCTAAATGATCTTTTGGAGTTATACTTTGCTTTCTAAGAGTAATCACAGAGTATTTGGCAAAGGCTGCGTAAATTTCTGGAAATTGCGCACTGTCTCTTACATCTGCTCCAAAAATTTCAGCTCCAAGGCCGCCGGTCATAGGCATGACGTCCATGTTATCTCCCCCCACTTTTCTCAATTTTTACCGTAAAATAGCTTTTCTTCAGGACTCTCTAATGGGAAAAGGTAACCGACCAGGTATGCGCGACTTATTAAATTCTTTCATCCGCGCAAAAACATCTACGCCCAATTGACTATAAACATCCAACAAATCAACCATTACCCAGTTTTCCCGAATTTTTCCATTTTCGATACGCCAAAAATCAAGCGACTTCATCGTTATACGTTTACCTGATGGTGCAATCCCCATCCAACCATCTTTCGTTATTGTCTGGATCATATTTGGCCAACCAGTTACAGCAGCATAATTTTTATCACCAAAAAAATGATATGTAATATCATCTACATATTTGCCACGATCCGGCATTGCATTAATAAAGGGTATCTGATGCCAATTTCGAAAACCAGAAATTCCACGGGCTGTCCCAATTCCAGCAGGGCCATACCAGTTTACACGATCATCCCAAAACCTGGGCATTTCCATAACCTCTGGGCCACCTTGTGATGGGTGCTTTTTCATATACTTAAGCATAGTGACAATAAGATTACACGATGCATTAGATTGTGTATGATCCCAGGGACCGGCAACTAACCCATCACTAGTAGCAGGACCAGGAATGCAAAACTCTAAGCCTAAAGAAGGCGCCATGGGCCAAGCATTCGCCTGCATCATTACTTCGGGAATATCCCAAAGAATTTGCATCTCTACAACTTTTTCTTGCTCAATTCGATAGAACTCATGAAACCGCATATGGGTCAAATGGCCTGTAGGGGGAATATCAAGCCATGGACCCACAAACGTTCCAACATAATGACCACCGCAACCAACCCAATCATCGCCATGCTCTGTCTCCCCCCCCATTATAATCCAATCTCGTCGCTCAAGATCTGGCATTGCATCAAATAGAGGGGTAAAACATGTCTCAAAAAATTCATCTGGTCCTATTAAATCGCCAAATGGATGCGGCATGTGAATTTTTGCTTCAGGAAGAATTAACTTGCAAAGCGCCTTGCGGACGCCAGCTTCTGTAAAGTCAGCCTGCGCCGCACACAGTTTTGCAACTGTTGCTTTATTTTGTGTATGGATATCAAAGCTCACTGTACTATCTGCCATTGACCTAACCTTTAACTGCACCAGCAGTTAAACCGCTGACAATTTGACGTTGAAAAAATAGAATTAATAGCAGCAGAGGTGCTGTTACCGATACGACTGCTGCAACTGCATACATTACTTTACCTTCTACCTGAGTGGTCCCAAGGAAGCTGTTTATGGCTGGGATAATTGTTTCGTTCTCTTCACTTAAAAGCATCGCAGTAACTGTGAAGTCATTATAAGCCAAAAGAAAACTAAAGAGCCCTGTAGTTATCACTCCAGGCCACATCACGGGAACAATAACATATCGAAAGGCTTGAAAACGGGTGCAGCCATCAACCATGGCACTTTCATCCATATCTTTAGGAATGTTTAGAAAAAATGAATGTAACATCCAAAGGGTGAACGGCTGGTTCATTGCAACCAGTACAATAATAGTTGTTGGTAAATGTCCCCAAATATTCCATTCAAAAAACGGTAACAAATATCCAGATACTAAAGTGATATGCGGCATCGCGCGAAAAACCAGTGCAGCCATTAATATCCAGAAAGCATAGCGAAACCCTGATCTCGCTAGAGCATAACCGCCTAATGTACCAAAGGTTAGAGAAATTATGACCGTGAAAAATACAACGATACCAGAATTAAGAAAGTTTTTCCAAAAACTCTGAATGACCCAAGCACCATAGTAGCCATTACCTGTGAAAGCATCACCCGTTTCGTTAATAGTATTAGTTCCCCAAATAGCATACATCCAATTCGCCTTGGAAAAAAAATCCGATTGAACTTTGAAACTCCCCCAAAATGTCCAAGCAAATGGAAAAGCAGCTACAAATAACCATAGACCAACAAGGGCAAAGGAAAGGCCTTTTGTAATTGTCATACGGCTATTGGTTTTTGTATACATAATTGCTTTCTTAATGCCCCTTAAGTTTGAAATCGCGCCAGGTACGTAAAAGTACTGGCGTTAACAGAAAGGCCACTCCAATAATTGTCAGCATTGATGTCGCCCCGGCTGATCCATAAAGTGGATTTCCACTTTCGCGTAAATCATTGAAAATGATCCAGCTGAGCGAGCGAGCATGAGCTTCAGCTGAAAAGCTTACAATAGGTTCGAATACTCTAAAGTTATCCATCAGCAGCATGAGAGTAACAAAGGAGATCAATGGTACTAAGTGAGGAACGACAACATAGATAATACGCTGCCACTTTGTGGCACCGTCTATTTGTGCCGCTTCTAAGGTATCAAAGGGAACAGTTTGGAGGCCAGCATAAAATACAATAAAGCTAAAGGGTAAAGTATGCCAAATCCCATAGACAATTAACATCGTCCAGGTCAACGCAGTTGAAGCCTTAAGACTTAAATTTGGATCATTAAAAACCAATTGTATAGTCGCGCCAATAATGCCATCACCATCAACCATCCAAAACAAAATCAAAGATCCAACTAGAGGCGTAACGAGGAACGGGAGCAGCGATACAAATATAGATGGCCCTTTCATTAAATTGGGTAAACCATTAACGCCAATTGCAATTGCCAAGCCCAATATTAGAACTATCGGAGTTACAACGGCTGTATAAGTCAGCGTAAATGTTAACGCCCCATAGAAAGGTAAGTTTAAAACCTCATCCCAGAAATCCGTCAAAGTCTCTGAATTAGCCCAAGCTTTGCCTACTTCTGAAAATGCTAAATGGGAGCGGTTTAGATAGGTGCCTAAGCCATTAAACTTTCCCAATGGTTCGCCTTGGCGAAGTTTTTCTGTGGCTTCAAGATCTATTGAAGTTGTTTCATTACAACCAAACGGCCCACAACTTTTTGATACTACAAGAACCTGTTCGTGCTGTACAAAAAGTGATTGAACAAAAGCTGAAACAATTGGCAACGCAATAAACAAAATCATTGCTGTCAAAGTTGGCAATATAAACCAAAAAAAAGTCCGGTGTTTCACTCTTTGCAATCCAATTTACTACAAAGTTGATGTGAGGGGGGAAAGATTGCAACCCCCTCACAGGAGTGTTTTCTTCAGTCTAGGAAGCTACTGAAGGAAACCCTCTTCCTTTGCAGCTGTAATATATGCCGCTTCGACATCAGCCAATGCTTTCTCTGCGCTTTCATCTCCTTTAAGGAAATCTGCTAGCTCGGCGCCAAGAGCATTGTGCAATAAACCAATCTGAGGAAGCATTGGGTATGGCACAGCACCCCCTTGAGCAGTTGCAGAAACACCTGCTGCCGCTGCTCCAGGCTTGAAACCTTCAAGTAACCAAATTGCATCATCATTATTTGCCGCAACCATTTCTGCGTTTAATGCACTGGCTAGTGCTGCGAAAGTAGCCTCTGCTTCTGCGTCAGAAACATTTTTCGAAATGGTAAAGCCATCCCACCATAAAGTCGCACCAGGTAAACCACCCGGTTCAACGGATGGTGCGGATGAAAGTACGGTATTTGAAGTGACTTGTTCTGAAGATCCTTCATCATCTAGAATCACTGATCCTCTAGAACCCCACATAATTCCTAGGGCAGCTTCTCCTGCTTCCCATATTGCCTGCGTTTCATTAGAGGCTTGAGTTAAATGATCTGGGTGAGCATATCCAACCAGCTGTTTAAGAGTGTTCAAAGCGGCAATACCTGCTGCACTATTAACAGATGGTTCTGCAGTACCAGCTTTGAAGAATTCTCCACCATGGGCAAGAAACACAAGATTAAATGACTCACCTACATTCCATCCAGTCTTCATGTTCATAACGATAGGATATTCCATGATGCCTGCGTCACGTATAGCTTTTGCAGCAGAAATCATCTCACTGTATGTAGCTGGAACACTATCTACACCAGCCTGTTTAAGAATGTCTGTGCGTGAAAATAAGTGTTGGGAGTTAGCCATGAAAGCAACTGCCATGATATTATCATCAATGGTGATCATAAGGTTCTTTGGCAAGTTTGATCCATACTTATCAACCAGATCATTAAGAGGACGAACCAAACCGTCATTCATAAGCTGAGTTAGAGTAGAGTTTGCAACAATTACACTAGTGTATTCAGCCGGATTTGGCGTGAGAGCTGCGTTCATAATCTGGCGTGCCTCTGTCGTATGATTACGGGTAAATTCTGAGGCGCTAGCCGCACAGTTTTGTTCAGCTGTTCCGGCAACAGCATGTATCGCTGGAAAGTCACTAGCAAGAATTCGGACCGATTGGCCCGACGGACCACAGTCCGTTGCAAACACTGCTGATCCCAATAAGCTTGCAGCAGCGCCTGTCAAAAATAACTTTTTAAGAAACATCTTCAATCTCCATTTTTGTGTTGAATGACTGCTGTCACCAACCTGATTAATCTGCTACTAGAGCAAGTTTAATTATTCACATTTCGACACACAGGTGCCCTAGAATCGACCCCGTAGTTTCATTTAAAAAATCTAGACGACTGAAAGGTTTTAAGATAATGAATTCATTCTATGACAGATATAAATAAAATTGATATCAGACTAATTGATACTACGATATTGTTAGTTTTTCTTGGAACAATGCGCCACCGAAAGGCTACTGCCGTTGCAGCTGAAATGGGGCT
>JAAXIY010000011.1 GCA_012270125.1 Paracoccaceae bacterium | reverse complement strand
TGGTGGTCAGGTTCTGAAAATGACGTGCTTCCTGCAGGAGATAAGGCGACTGGTTATAAAGCCCTAGCATTCCATGCTGTTAACAGCGATTTCCCTATTTTTGATGACATTCAAAAGTTCGTAGTGGATAGAGGAAAAGCGGCTGGAGCCGGAGATCAAATCGGTACAGTGCTTTACAACAGAGGTATGTACAACGCTATGTTGATTACCGAAGCTGCTAGAACTGCTCAGGCTATTGCTGGCAAAAGTAATATTTCTCAGGCTGACATGATTAAAGGGTTCGAAGCTCTAGAAATGACAGAAGAGAAAATGGCAGCTCTTGGGCTTCCAGGCTTTGGTCCAAGCTTTAGCGTAAGCTGTGAAAACCATGGTGGTGATGGTATGGTTGCGGTTGCCCAATGGGATGCTGGTGCAGGAAAATGGTCAATTGTAAGCGATTTTCAGGCATCTGATATGAGTGTAATTCAACCACTCATAGATGCAGACAGCGGTGCTTTCGCTTCTGAAAACAACCTTTCACCAAATTGTAATTAAGTAAATATTGGTCCCCGCGATTTCGCGGGGACCAATACAACTAATCAAATAGAAAAGATATTTTATGCTCGACCAAACTCAAGATCATGAAAACTTGTTAGAAGTAAACAATATCGAAGTGATCTATAATCACGTAATTCTCGTTTTAAAGGGTGTTTCGCTCAATGTACCCAAGGGTGGTATAACCGCATTACTTGGTGGAAATGGAGCTGGAAAAACAACAACTTTGAAAGCTATTTCGAATTTATTGAAGTCTGAACGGGGCGAAGTTACGAAAGGACATATAACATATCGGGGAGACCACATTGCGCACAGCGAGCCTGCGGATTTGGTAAAACGAGGTGTGGTTCAAGTGATGGAAGGTCGACATTGCTTTGAACATTTAACTGTTGAGGAAAATCTTCTTACGGGGTCTTATACACGTCGGGATGGTAAAGGCGCAATTGAAGCAGATTTAGAGATGGTTTATAATTATTTTCCGCGCCTTAAAGACAGACGGAAAAGTCAAGCGGGTTATACTTCTGGTGGTGAACAGCAAATGTGCGCTATTGGTCGTGCCTTAATGAGTAAACCCGAAACCATTTTGCTTGATGAACCGTCTATGGGCTTGGCTCCGCAACTAGTGGAACAAATTTTTGAAATCGTAAAGTCTGTTAACGAAAATGAAGGCGTGACATTTTTATTAGCTGAGCAGAATACTAACGTAGCGCTTCGCTATGCACACTACGGTTACATACTTGAATCGGGTCGAGTTGTTATGGATGGAGAAGCCGCAGAACTGCGGGAGAACCCAGACGTTAAAGAATTTTACCTGGGTATGTCAGAAGAAGGTCGTAAGTCCTTCAGGGACGTAAGAAGTTATCGTCGAAGGAAGCGTTGGCTTTCATAAATTCAGTTTAGTGAGAAGAGTACAATATGGTGTTTTTTGACGATTTGGAAACACGTAATGACGATCAAAGGTCAGCTCAAAATACCGCACTACTCAAAGATATACTTAAATCAGCTTCTGATCTTGCTGGTTATAAAGAAACACTAAGCTTTGATAGCATATCAAATTTTACCTCTTTGGATGACCTGACTTCACTGCCTGTGTTGCGCAAATCGGAGTTGTCTAAAAAGCAGTCAAAGAAAAATATTCTTGGAGGTTATTCTGGTAAACCGCCATCTGATTTCGCCCATATATTTCAGTCCCCTGGGCCAATCTATGAGCCTGGTGATGTGAGCCACAATTGGTGGCGTATTGGTCGCTTCTTGCATGCCCTTAATATTGGAAAGGGTGATATTGTCCATAATTGCTTTAGTTATCATCTAACTCCCGCTGGTATGATCTTTGAAAGTGGCGCTCGGGCAGTAGGAGCAGCAGTTGTGCCTGCAGGTGTCGGCCAAACTGAATTACAAGTCAAAGCTGCATCAGATATTGGATCAAATGTTTACACCGGAACTCCCGATTATCTCAAAGTTATCTTAGATAAAGCTGATGAAATGGGGGTAAGCCTATCGTTTACCCGGGCTGCTGTGGGAGGAGGCGCCTTATTCCCATCTCTTCGGCAGGAATATTTAGATAGAGGTATTATTTGCAGACAAAATTATGCGACGGCTGACCTTGGAAATATTGCATATGAAACCGAAGCCTTAGATGGGATGGTCGTTGACGAGGGTGTTATTGTTGAAATTGTCACCCCAGGAACTGGGAACCCAGTGCCTTTGGGCGAAGTTGGAGAAGTACTAGTAACGTCACTTAACGCAGACTATCCTTTGATCCGTTTTGCAACTGGTGATTTAAGCGCATTTTTGCCCGGCAAGTCTTCCTGTGGTAGAACTAATATCCGGATTAAAGGATGGATGGGCAGAGCGGATCAAACAACAAAAATAAAAGGCTTGTTTGTGCGTCCAGAACAAGTCGCTGATCTTGTATCAAGCCATAAGGATATCCATAGGGCTCGAATTGTTGCTACGCGGGAAGGGGAAATGGATGTTATGACCGTTAAAATTGAAACGGAAAATAATGATCCAGAAGCATTCAATTCATCTATTATATCGATTTTAAAACTGAAGGGTATTGTAGAACTTGTTAGCCCTGGATCGCTGCCTAGGGACGGGCTAATCATTGAAGACTTACGCAAGTACGATTAGTCTGTGTAAAGTTTATTGATTAGCTTAATTAAAACGGTCAGGGCTATATCCCCTTATATCTAAATTTGGTTTTCTGTTAGTAACTAACTGAGATAAAATGAAGCCTGTTTTGGGTCCCGAGGTCATACCAATATGTTGGTGACCGAACCCAGTGAAAATTCCAGTGTTATCTACTTCTCCAATCATTGGAAGGCTATCAGGTAAAGTTGGCCTGAAGCCCATCCATTCTGAAATATTTTCAAATTTAAGTTCGGGAAAAGTTTTCTGGCTTACCTTCTTTATGAAATCTATTGGTTTTTTTGAAGCTGGTGCGTTTAAGCCCCCTAATTCGACAGTGCCAGCACACCTTAGGCCTGTGGTCATTGGCGTAACTGCAAATTTTCCTTCAGTGACCATCATAGGGTTGCGAGGTTCAATCGATGGTTTTTCATAAATGATGTGGTAGCCCCTTTCTGTTTCTAACGGAACTTTTATGTTCAGGTTTTGGATAAGATTTTTTGACCAGATACCAGAAGTTATTATTGCCTTTTGACACAGTATTTCTTCATCATCCAATTGAACGGATCGAATTTTTCCATCAGCTAAATTAAGATTTTTGACGGCCTTATTAACAAACTTTCCACCGTTTTTTTCGAATACTCCGAATAATTCTGACACATATCCCAACGGGTTGGTAATGTGTCCTTGTCCCTCTAGTACTGCCATACACTTGATTTCAGGTGAAAGAATGGGTTCTTCATCACGTACATCATTGTCTAAAATCAGATTTGGAATAAACCCTAGATTAGACTTGATTGCCCATCCATATGCATCAGCTTTAAATGCATCATGTGTTTTATATACGTAACTAAATTTGCTGTCACGCAACCACTTTTCAGCCTGAGTGCCTCTGACTAAATTTTTGTGCTGATCAACAGAATCTTGAACAAGGGGAGTAAGGTTTTCAATAATCTTACGGGAACGGCTTTCTGTAGCATTTGCCATAAATTTAACTAACCATGGCAGTAATTTTGGGAAGTAGCTCCATCTCATAAAAATTGGAGAGGATTTGCTAAGTAAATATTTTGGCGCTGATTTCCATAAATCTGGAACGTTAACGGGCACCATTGCCCACTGGGCTAATAGACCCGCATTACCAAAACTGGCTCCAGTGCCTGGTTGTGAGCTATCAATCAATATCACTTCTTCGCCATTTTTTTGAAGCCAAAGTGCAGTTGATACGCCGACGATGCCAGCCCCGACTATTACGATAGGTTTATTTTTATTTGTCATAGTTAGAACCATCAAAGAGTTAACTTGATCCTATAATCAATATATTTTTTATTTTTCCCATAGTTAGTTATAAATGGTGTCTTTCAAAATTCTTAACCTTTTGAGTGCTGGACAAATTCTGGCACTTGTGAAAAAGCAACATTATCAGGAGATGATTTATGGTAATAACGCGTTTTGCTCCTTCACCGACGGGTTTCTTGCATATCGGAAACGTTAGAGCGGCACTTATGAACTTTCTTCTTGCTAAGAAAAGCAAGGGTCAATTTATTCTTAGAATTGATGATACTGACCCGGAGAGGTCAAAACAGGAGTATGTAGACGCTATAAAGAAGGATTTGGAGTGGCTAGGTTTAGAGTGGGATCGCGTTGAGCATCAATCTGCGAGATTAGATTTATATGATTCTGCATCAGATAAGTTGCGATCTAAAGGGGTTCTTTACGAATGTTTTGAATCTCCCTCAGAGTTAGACCTAAAACGGAAAAAGCAACTCAATATGGGAAAACCTCCCGTCTATGATCGAGCTGCGTTGTCACTATCAAATGAGGAAAAGTTAAATCTCAAAAATGAACGCGGTAATGGTCATTGGAGGTTTAAGCTTGAGCAAAACCGCATAGAATGGACGGATGGAATTCTAAAAGATCTATCTATCGATGCAGCTTCAGTTTCGGATCCAGTTTTAATACGCGCTGATGGTCAATACCTATATACCTTGGCATCTGTTGTCGATGACATAGACATGGGTATTACCCACGTAGTTCGTGGATCAGATCATGTTACAAACACAGCAACCCAAATCCAAATGATTAAAGGCCTTGGTGGTGAGGTGCCTAATTTTGCTCACCATTCACTTTTGACTGGGCCTGGCGGAGAGGCATTATCTAAAAGATTGGGGACTCTAGCACTAAAAGATTTAAGAGACGCAGGTATTGAGCCACCTGCTTTATGCAGCCTAATGGCGCGTTTAGGTTCATCTCAGCCAGTTGAATTACGCTTATCATTAGATGAGATTGCAGAAGAATTTGACCTTTCCACTTTTGGATCAGCACCAACTAAATTTGATGAAAAAGACCTCTATCCTCTAACCCATCGTTATCTTCAAACCTTGCAACTGAAAGATGTGCAATCAAACCTTGACTCTATTGGTGTGCCAAAAACTTTAGCCCAGTCCTTTTGGGATCTGACAAAAGAGAACATAGATACGTTGAATGATTTATCTGATTGGTGGGAAGTTTTTTCAATAGGTGCCGAACCGGTTATTAAGGAAGAGGATAAAGAGTTTATTGAGAGAGCAATGTCGATATTGCCTGCTATGCCTTTCGATGAACACACCTGGTCCAATTGGACTGAGGAAGTCAAACAACATTCTGGCCGCAAAGGTAAATCTTTATTTATGCCTCTCCGTCTTGCGCTCACTGGCAAGGAACGGGGCCCAGATATGGCACGCGTCTTACCTCTCTTACAGAATATTAAAGCAAAGCAGTAATACTACTTGTAATCAGTAAAAGATATTCTTGATTAATGTTTTTAATCTGTGGATTTTACATTTTCAGAAAATGCTTTTTGAAATTTTGCTTCTGTTTCTGAATTTACTTCTAACTGATATTTTGTTTTCCATTCATCCATTGGCATTCCATAAAAGATTTCTCGGGCTTCCTCTTTGCTCAAGTCTATACCGTTTTCTTTTGCTGCCTCTTGAAACCATCTTGATAAACAGTTTCGGCAAAACCCAGCTAAATTCATCAGATCTATATTCTGCACATCAGGGCGTTCTTCCATCAAATGCTTTTGCAAGGCTCTAAATGCAGCTGATTCAAGTTTTGTTCTTATTGCGTCATCCATTTAAATATTCCTTTGCTTGAATTAGATTTTTTGTAATGATCTCTGCCCAGGCTTTTTGCTCAGCTGCAGTTTTAATTAAATCATTTCTAATCTCGATCAATGTGTTTAGTCTTTGGTTTTTAATTGCATGCTTGTCGATCGTATCGCCTGGTAACTTGCCAATGTATGGTTTGTTATCGCCGATACAGAGTTGAGGTTCGCTCTCAAAACTTTTCAATAAAGCATTATGGAAACGACGGTCATCAGCAGCAAGCAAACCAATATGCCATGGCCGTGTTTTTTTTCCTTTCAATTTTGGTGTAAAGGAATGAATGGAAATAATTATTGGGTTTTTAAAGCAGTCTAAAAGATCAGTTATTGCATTATGATAGGGTCTGTAAAAAAGATCTAACCGACGCTCTATTTCTAAATTATTAATAGCCTGGTTTGCCGGAATTATCGTACCATCATATAATTGCATAACTAAGGTTGGATCTTTTTCTCCACGGTTGGGATCTATAACCAATCGTGAAAAATTCGAACAGACTACTGGAGCGTCAAGATTTTTCCCTAATTTTAAAGCTAGGCCTTTTGCCCCAATATCGAATGCGATATGCCTTTTCATTTCACTTTCATTGATACCTAATTTCCCGTCAGCCACACTTTTAGGCACATAGTTGGAAGCATGATCACAAATAATAACCCAAGGACCTTTGACGCTATTTTTGTAAATTTCAAAAGGTGTATATTTCATAAGGCTCAGCTTAGTAGCACTGGTAATTACTTGAGTTGCCATGATACACCTTTTAGGGCATAAGTGCCAATAAATGTTATCGCTAACATTTAGAATTATACAAACCTAGGGTGAAGGTTGAAAAATGAGAAGACAGCGTAATATAAAAATAGTAGCAACTTTGGGCCCTTCCTCTAGCGATTATGAAACTATAAAAGCTCTTCATTTGGCTGGTGCTGATGTTTTTAGGTTAAACATGAGCCATGGAAGTCACGATGAAATAGCAAAGCGGCACCAAATAATACGTCAGATCGAAAAAGAGCTTGATAGCCCAATAGCGATATTGGCCGATTTGCAAGGACCAAAGTTAAGAGTCGGAGAATTTGCAAATGGGGTTGAAGAACTAATTGTTGGTGAAAAGTTTCGGCTAGATTTATCGGATGAAAAAGGTAGTAAAAATCGTGTTCATTTACCGCATCCAGAGATTTTTCAGGCTCTTCATGAAGGTGCTCATTTACTTATAAATGATGGAAAAATAAAGCTAACAGTTGAAAAATGTGGCCCAGATTTTGCGGATTGTTCAATCGTAAATGGTGGTGAAATTTCTGACAGGAAAGGTGTAAATGTTCCTGATGTTATTTTGCCATTGGCAGCACTCTCAGAAAAGGACCGCGCCGATCTAGATTTTATTTGTGGGTTGGGTATCGATTGGCTCGCACTGTCGTTTGTCCAGCGAGCTGATGACATTATTGAAGCATCTAAATTGGTAGCAGGAAGAGCGGCAATAATTTCAAAAATTGAAAAACCTTCAGCAGTTAAAAGTTTTGAGGATATATTAAAAGTTTCAGACGGGATAATGGTGGCAAGGGGTGATTTGGGCGTAGAATTACCTGTTCAGAATGTTCCTCCTATTCAGAAAAGGCTTGTTCGAAAGTGCAGAGCTGCCGCAAAACCAGTTATTGTGGCTACTCAAATGTTGGAAAGTATGGTCGAAAGCCCGATGCCAACGCGAGCAGAAGTATCGGACGTTGCAACGGCAATTTATGAAGGCTCTGATGCTATTATGCTTTCTGCAGAGTCTGCAGCGGGTCAATTTCCAATTCAAGCAGTCGAGACAATGAATAATGTTGCGATCGAAGTCGAAAGTGACCCAACTTATACAGAAGTCATGGAGGCTTCGAGAAGAGCCAAAAGAAACTCAGTAGCAGACGGGATTGTATCTGCTGCACGAGAAATTGCTGAAACCACCGACATCAAAGCCATCTGTTGTTTTACACAAACGGGAACTACAGCACTGCTGACAGCAAGAGAGCGACCACGGGTGCCTATCATAGCTTTATCATCTGAAATAGGAACTGCTAGACGTCTTGCTTTAACTTGGGGAACGAATTGTGTTCTGTCGGGCAACAAAACGCGTTTTAAGGAAGCAGTTGTGAGTGCTGTGCGAGCTGCATTGGCAGAAGGACTTGCTGATGAAACGGAACAGGTTGTGATTACTGCAGGTGTCCCATTCAATATCACTGGGACAACCAATATTCTTAGAGTTGCTCCATGTAACGAAAGAATGATCTATGCAATGGACCCTGAATAGTCAAAATTCAGGTTGCGAATATTAAAACAACGGTTTATATCACGCCCTCAATGTGCGTCCGGCTTTATTGGCATGCCGAGTCGCATTGTAACCGAACCTGGAATAAAAGGAGACGGAAATGCCTAAAATGAAGACTAAGTCCAGCTGTAAAAAGCGGTTTAAAGTGACGGCGACTGGGCGTGTAAAAACAGCACAAGCTGGCAAACGTCACGGGATGATTAAACGTACTAACAAGTTCATTCGCAATGCGAGAGGAACGACTACTCTTTGTGCTGCTGACGAAAAGATCGTCAAAAGCATGATGCCATATGCGCGATAGTTGGGAGGTTTTAATCTATGTCTAGAGTAACAAGCGGTGTAACAACACACCGGCGCCACAAAAAAATAACTGACCAAGCTAAAGGCTATTACGGTCGTAGAAAGAACACTTTCAAAGTCGCTACACAAGCAGTTGATAAAGCAAATCAATACGCAACGCGTGATCGCCATAACAGGAAGCGAAATTTTCGCAGTTTGTGGATCCAACGAATAAACGCTGCCGTAAGAGCGCATGATGAATCTCTTACATACAGTCGTTTTATTAACGGTCTGAGCCTTGCTGGTATTGAAGTTGATAGAAAAGTGCTTGCTGATTTGGCTGTACATGAGCCTTCTGCTTTTGGCGCCATTGTCGATCAAGCTAAAGCAGCATTATCGTGAAAGCTAGTTATTAGGCCATCTTTTGATAATTGCTTAAAGTTGGCCTAAACTCAAGAGTGCTGTTTTGGTTTGTTTGAATGGTGCTTTGCAGCTATCTTTCTATTCCATTAGCACACAAAAGAGTGCATTGGAGAGTGGGTATGGAAAAATTACGCAATAAGTATATCCAGGCGATCAAATCTGCTGATGATGAAGCCGCTTTGGAAACCGTCAGGTTGGCTGCCTTGGGTAAGAAAGGCGAGGTCAGCCTTAAAATGCGTGAATTGGGCCAAATGTCACCGGAAGAAAGACAGAGTGTTGGTCCCGCACTAAATGAATTAAAAAACGAAATTATGAGTGCCATATCTGCAAAAAAAGTGGCACTGGAAGACTTAATCCTGAATGAGCGCCTTCAATCAGAGTGGTTAGATGTAACCTTGCCTGCCCGCGAAAGGTCTCAAGGTTCTATCCACCCAATCTCTCAAGTAACTGAGGAAGTTATAGCGATATTTGCTAATATGGATTTTTCAGTAGCTGAAGGCCCGAGGATCGAAACCGATTGGTATAACTTTGATGCCTTGAATATACCAAGTCATCATCCTGCAAGAGCTGAAATGGACACATTTTATATGTATCGTGCAAAGGATGATGAAAGGCCACCCCATGTTTTAAGAACTCATACATCTCCAGTTCAAATTAGAACTATGGAGAATGTTGGTGCTCCTGTGCGGGTGATATGTCCTGGTGGCGTCTATAGAGCTGATTACGATCAAACGCATACGCCAATGTTTCATCAGGTTGAGGGATTGGCAATTGATAAGTCATTATCTATGGCAAATTTAAAATGGGTTTTGGAAGAGTTTGTAAAAGCGTATTTCGAAGTCGATGATGTTGAGCTTAGATTTAGGGCTTCTCATTTTCCTTTTACTGAGCCATCCGCCGAAGTTGATATACGGTGTTCTTGGGACAAGGGGCAGCTTAAAGTTGGAGAAGGCGATGATTGGTTGGAGATCCTTGGATCCGGTATGGTTCATCCAAAGGTTTTGCAGGCAGGTGGCATTGACCCTGATCTTTGGCAAGGTTTTGCTTTTGGTATGGGTATAGATAGAATTGCAATGCTTAAATACGGTGTTCCTGATTTGAGAGCCTTTTTTGATAGTGATTTGAGGTGGCTTCGCCATTATGGCTTTAATTCTCTTGAGCAGCCTAACCTGCACTCGGGTCTCTCCAGATAAGAAATCTGTATGGTGTTGATATAAGGAAAGATTATGAAGTTCACACTATCTTGGCTTAAAAAACATTTAGATACTTCTGCTAGTTTAGACGAAATACTTTCCGCTCTAACGGACTTGGGATTAGAGGTTGAGAGCGTTGAAAACCCAGTTGAGAAATTAGAAAAGTTTACGATTGGTAAGGTGCTTAGTGCAGAACAGCACCCAAATGCAGATAAGTTGCGGGTTTGCCAAGTACAAACAGATGAAGGTGAACTTCAAATAATTTGTGGGGCTCCAAATGCTCGAGAAGGAATATGGGTTGTGGTGGCGAAGCCTGGTGTGTTTGTTCCGGGTATAGAAACGACAATTGGGGTTGGTAAAATTCGTGGTGTAGATAGTTTCGGAATGATGTGTTCTGAAAGGGAGATGCAGCTGAGTGACGAGCACGATGGTATTATTGAATTATCTTCAGGAGAAGTCGGGCAAAAGTTTGTTGACTGGCTGTCTGAAAATAAACCATCAAAAGTCGACCCCATCATAGAAATTGCTATCACGCCGAATAGACCTGACGCACTTGGTGTTCATGGAATAGCTAGAGACTTGGCTGCTCGTGGGTTAGGTAAGTTGATAGTAAATAAAGTGAGCTCTGTTCAGGGTAGTTTCCCATGTCCAATTTCAGTTAAAATTGAAAATGATACACTTAGTAGCGCACCGGTTTTTTTTGGACGCGTTATCAAAGGGGTGAAGAATGGGCAGTCTCCAGAATGGCTGCAGGACTATTTGAAAGCAATTGGGTTGCGTCCCATATCCACACTTGTTGATATTACAAATTATTTTACTTACGATCAAAACCGTCCTCTTCACGTTTTTGATGCAGATAAAATAGGTGGTAAAACTTTAAAAGTTCACAAGGCAACTGGCGGAGAGAAATTTATTGGATTGGACGAAAAAGAATATACGTTAACTCCAGGAATGGTTGCAATTTCAGACTCGATTGGTGTTGAAAGTCTTGGCGGCATAATGGGAGGCTTGAATTCTGGCTGCACGAGCGAAACTGAAAATGTTTTCTTGGAAGCAGCATTTTTTGATCCTGTGAGAACAGCTTACACTGGTCGCGAATTAAAGATTAACTCAGATGCAAGGTATCGTTTTGAGCGTGGAATAGATCCAGAATGGACGCCCATAGGAATTGAGGCTGCAACTCAGCTGATACTTGAGCTTTGCGGAGGAGAAGCCTCAGATTTAGTAATGGCAGGCAAGGTTCCTGACACTTCACGATATTACAAATTTGACCCAAATAAAGTTCAGTCACTTGTAGGAATGAAAATTTCAGAGGGCCGGCAAAGGGAGATTTTAACTGATTTAGGCTTTAAGCTGAAAGAAAACAAAGCGTTCGTACCAGCTTGGCGACCCGATGTGTTGGGAGAAGCAGATATAGTTGAAGAAATTGCCCGAGTTGCTTCATTGTCGAATTTAAAAGGTATCCCACTACCTAGAAATGACTTGGGTATTCCAAAGCCGGTTTTGAGTGTTGCTCAAAAACGTGAGCAGATGGCAAGACGAAACCTTGCGGCTCTGGGTTATAATGAATGTGTATCTTATAGCTTTATAGATGTTGCATCAGCGACCCTATTTGGCGGCGGTACAAACAGCAGCCAACTGCAAAATCCAATTTCAAATGACATGAGCCATATGAGGCCCGATTTGTTGCCTTGCCTTTTAAAAGCAGCTTCGAGAAACCAAGCAAGGGGTTTTAATGACATTGCATTATTTGAAGTTGGTCCAGTATTTGGTGGTGGAGAGCCTGATGATCAAGATTTTCAAATCTCCGGACTGTTAGTAGGCCAAACAAGTAAGAAAAGTGTGCACGAGAAAGCAAGAAATATTGATGTTTTCGACGCAAAGGCAGATCTGGAAAACACTCTTTCTGCTTTAGGTGCGCCCCAAAAAGTGCAAATTAAAAGAGGTGGGAGCAGTTGGTGGCATCCTGGTCGGCATGGTTGTATATGTTTGGGCCCAAAGAATGTTCTTGCAGTTTTTGGAGAAATTCACCCAAAAGTATTGAAAGAACTGGATGTGAAGGGTCCAGCTGTAGCCTTTACCATATGGCCTAATTCTATTCCCGTTCCAAGAAATCATAGTGCAACTCGTTCTGCCTTAGACTTGATTGATCTTCAAGCTGTGGAGCGTGACTTCGCATTTATTGTTGCGGATAGAGTGGAAGCTTCCGACCTTGTGGTTGCTGCAGCGGGAGCTGATAAGAAAATGATTCAAGACGTCAAAGTTTTTGATGAGTTTATTGGTGAAGAAATTGGTAGTGAAAAAAAATCTATTGCTATCACTGTTCGTCTTCAGCCTTTTGAAAAGACCCTTACTGATGCAGAAATTGAAGAATTAAGCAAAAAAGTAATCGAAAAGGTAACAAATGCGACTGGTGGCATATTGCGGACCTAGGAGAGAAAGATGAGAGTTTATTTATCGGGTGAGATTCATACCAATTGGCGGCAGGAAATAATAAGTGGATCTCAGGGGTTGAATGTTACTTTTGACGGTCCCATCACAGATCATGAATTAAGTGATGATTGTGGCGTTATGATTATGGGAAGTGAGCCAGATAAATTCTGGCACGACAATAAAGGTGCAAAACTAAATGCAATTCGTACCCGAAAAGGGCTCATGGATGCTGATATTGTTGTTGTTCGATTTGGTGAAAAATATAAGCAATGGAATGCGGCTTTTGATGCTGGTTTTGCGGCGGCAAATGGTAAATCTCTGATTGTTATGCATAGTAAAGAGCACCAGCACGCTCTAAAAGAAGTTGATGCAGCGGCTTTAGCTGTAGTGGAAAATCCTGATCAAGTAGTTCAAATTCTAAAATATGTTTTGGATGGAAGAGCTTAACAGAATTGGCGTGTATTACTGATTGAACAAATGTTTACAAGAAAATTTGATCAATTCTGCTTTCAATAGAAAACTGATGTTATGAAATTAGATGAAATCGATAAACGTATTCTTAAAGCTTTGCAGGAGCAGGGAAGAATTTCAAATGCTGATTTAGCCGACAGTATAAATCTCTCTCAGTCTGCATGCTATCGACGTGTCCAAAGATTAGAGGATGATGGTATTGTTAAAGAATATGTAGCCCTTCTGGATGCGAAAAAAATGGGAGTTCCCACAACCGTTTTTGTAGAAATTACATTATCTGCTCAGGCAGATGAAGTCTTAGATGCTTTTGAAAAGGAAGTTGCCCGCATCCCAAATGTTTTAGAGTGTCATCTCACTGCCGGAACTGCTGACTATGTTTTAAAAGTTGTTGCAGAAAGTACTGAAGACTTTGCACGAATTCATCGGCAATATTTGGCAAGACTACCGGGCGTGGCGCAGATGCAGTCGTCTTTTGCGTTGAGAACTGTGTTTAAAACAACTGCTTTACCCATTTAGTTTCGAAATTTATACTTATTCGTGACCCTTTCGGAGTTTTAGTGTAAGAGTTACAATTCAATAAGGGTTTTAGGCTCTGGAGAGTGTATTTTCGTATGACAAAAAAAACAAAAAGTTGGATCGAGGCGGAGTTAGAAGACACTTTGGATGAAATGTTCGAAGAAGAGTTTAACGCTCCTGCCTTGACTGAAGAAATGCGAAAGATTTATCGTGATAAGCATCCTAACATGTTGGATAAAACGACCTACTATCGTAATTTGTTGAGACTTCAAGTGGAACTAATAAAATTACAAGATTGGGTCAAAGAAACTGGCTCAAAACTAGTAATAATCTGTGAAGGTCGTGATGGGGCTGGTAAAGGAAGCGTTATTAAACGAATAACACAGAGAATGGATCCTCGAGTTGCTCGGGTAGTTGCTCTTCCTGCTCCCACTGAAAGGGAAAAATCGCAATGGTATTTCCAGAGATTTGTACCCCATCTTCCTGCTGGTGGTGAAATCGTTTTATTTGACCGTTCGTGGTATAATCGCGCCGGTGTAGAAAGAGTTATGGGGTTCGCTAAAGAACAACAAGTAGAGGAATTTTTTAATGATGTTCCTGAATTTGAACGTATGTTGGTTCGATCTGGTATAATAGTGTTAAAGTACTGGTTCTCAATTTCTGATGAAGAGCAGCAAATAAGGTTTCTCATGAGAATCCATGACCCCATGAAGCAGTGGAAACTATCTGAAATGGATTTGGAGAGTAGAATACGTTGGGAAGATTACACTAAGGCCAAAGAGGAAATGTTTTCAAGGACGAATATTCCTGAAGCGCCTTGGTATATTGTTGAGGGGAATGATAAAAAAAGAGAACGTTTGAATTGCATTGAGCATATTCTATCCATGGTCCCATATAAAGAGATTCAACATGAGCCAGTTAACTTGCCTGAACGGATTTTCAATCCAGACTATGAACGCAGGGTTTTACCTGACAAATTGTATGTTCCAAAGATTTACTAGAGTATATTACAATAAAAAAGGCCCACTAGAAAGTAGGCCGTTTTCAAAAGATATGTGAAGATGTGTTTACATCATTCCTTCGCGTTGAGCCTTTTTACGAGCTAATTTACGAGCACGTCGAATTGCCTCGGCTTTTTCACGAGCTTTCTTTTCAGAGGGTTTTTCGAAATGCTGTTTAAGCTTCATTTCCCGAAAAACGCCCTCACGCTGAAGTTTCTTTTTCAACGCCCGTAGAGCTTGGTCTACGTTGTTATCTCGAACACTAACCTGCATGTGGCTGTCACCACCTTTCTATGTTAAAGTTGCATCTATGTGCAGGAAGTGGTCCTATAGCAATCATAATTAAACTTGTCTAGTGAAAGATTTATAAATGCGTGGACCGATTGATCCTGAGAAATTAAATCTGATGAAAGCCGCACTTCCTAATGTTGCATTTGATGGGTGGTCTCCTTCGACTTTTTCTGCTGCTTGTGAAGAAGCCAATATTCCAGAAAATAAAGCCAAGTTAATTTGCCCGCGTGGCGCTGTGGATCTAGCGAGCACTTTTCATAAGTGGGGTGATGATCAGTTCAAATCTTCTTTTAAGAAACAAAAAATCTCTGAATTAAAAGTAAGAGAAAAGATTAAAAAAGCAGTTGAGTTAAGAATCACAATATCTTCTGATAAAGAAGCCGTACGACGAGGGGTAGTTTTGTTCTCACTACCTACACACGCCGTTGAGGGTGGCCGTTTAGTTTGGGATACTTCGGATCTAATCTGGCAATTAATTGGTGATGAGTCTGAAGATTTCAACTGGTATTCTAAAAGAACAATTTTGAGCGCAGTATATGCAAGTACTGTATTATTTTGGCTCGGTGATGATAGTGAAGGAAGTGCAGAAACTTGGCATTTTCTAAATCGACGAATTGAAGACGTTATGACTTTTGAGAAAGTAAAGGCACAGCTTAAAACAAATAAATATACTAAGAATTTTAATGGTTTTGCAACGAATATATTAAAACGTATCAAGAAGCCTAATAAGTCAATTAATACTAACTTACCTGGTCATTTGGATATCCACTAATGACAAGTATGAAGGTGATTGAAATTGTTGAGCCTGGTGGTCCATCCGTTTTAAAGTCATCGGTTAGGAGTATTCCAAAGCCAAAAAGAAATGAAGTTTTAATAAAAATTTCTTACGCAGGAATTAACCGTCCAGATGTTTTGCAACGTTCCGGATCTTACCTGCCTCCTCCAGGTGCTAGTGATCTTCCAGGCCTTGAAGCTTCAGGAATAATATTCGCTATTGGAAAAAATGTTACTAATTGGGAAGTTGGTGATGAAGTGTGTGCACTTCTGCCAGGTGGCGGTTATGCTGAATACGCAGTAACCCAAGCTAGTCATTGTTTACCTGTTCCAACCGGAATGAGCCTCAAGCAGGCTGCTGCGCTTCCTGAAACGTTATTTACAGTTTGGAGCAATGTTTTTCAAAGAGGTGGATTGAAGCCAAACGAAAAGTTTTTGGTTCACGGTGGCTCATCAGGAATAGGAACTATGGCTATTCAATTAGCTAACCTTTTCGGTAGTGAAGTTTATGCTACGGCAGGCAACGAGGCAAAGTGTTCAGCTTGTGAAGAGCTAGGTGCAATAAGAGCAATCAATTATAATAAAGAAGATTTTTTAGAAGTAATAAAAAGTATTGGCGGAGTACACCTTATATTAGATATGGTTGGAGGCGCCTATATAGAAAAAAATATAAAAGCATTAGTTGATGATGGTAGGTTAGTGCAAATTGCCTTTTTAAAAGGCGCAAAAGTTGAATTAAATTTTGCACAGATAATGACACGACGCTTAACTGTTACTGGTAGTACTTTGCGGCCTCAATCCGACCTTTCTAAATCTCAGATAGCGTCGGAATTGTTGGAAAAAATTTGGCCACTATTGAGTACTGGTAGAATAAACCCAGTTATAAACAGCGTTTTTGATTTAAATGATGTATCTTCAGCACATCTTTTAATGGAAAGTAGCAAGCACATTGGTAAGATAGTATTAAAAGTTGACGGGCGGCTTTAATATAGAAATTGGGTTCTATCTTCCCATTTTTTACGAAAAATATCTACTTATATTCAACTTTCAATATTTCATAAGCTTTTTCGCCACCTGGTGTTTTAACCTCTACACTATCACCCTCATCTTTTCCAATGAGTGCTCTTGCGATTGGCGATTTAATGTTTAAAAGCCCTGTTTCAATATTAGCTTCATGCTCTCCAACAATTTGCCAACATTTTTCCTCATCAGTATCCTCATCGACTAAAGTTACTGTTGCCCCAAATTTTATAGTGCCTGATAATGCTAAAGGGTCAATTACATCCGCCAAAGATATAATCGCCTCGATCTCTTTTATTCTACCCTCTATGAAACTTTGTTTTTCACGAGCTGAATGATATTCGGCATTTTCAGACAGGTCGCCATGTTCTCGGGCCTCCGATATGGCTTGTATTATATTGGGGCGCTCTACAGATTTTAATTTTTTTAGTTCTGCTTCGAGTGCGATGCTTCCCGCTTTAGTCATTGGGATTTTTTCCATAACGAGTCCGGTTTTTAGAGTTACTTATAAAATTGTACTGCCAAGATGAACAAATTAAATGTTTTAATGCAAGGCCTAGTAAAATTAATTTCAATTGAATGGATAAATTTATGGAAATAATGCCGCAATTTTGACATAAAATGCGCTGAAAAGATTGACGCTTAGTGCGGAGAAAGCATACTTATTCTTAGGCAACGAAAGCAAAGCGCTCGAGGAGGTTCTAGTGTCACAAGCAGTCAGAGAAACTATGGAGTATGATGTTGTTATAGTTGGAGCTGGTCCAGCGGGCCTATCTGCTGCTATCAGATTGAAGCAACTCGACGAAAACTTGGAAATTGTAGTGTTGGAGAAGGGTTCAGAGGTCGGTGCACATATATTGTCAGGTGCTGTTTTAGATCCTTCCGGTTTAAATAGATTGATCCCTGACTGGAAAGAAAAAGGGGCTCCTTTGGATGTACCTGTCAAAGAAGATAACTTTTATATTCTTGGAGAGGCAGGGCAGATCCGATTACCTAATTCCGTTATGCCTCCACTGATGAATAACCATGGCAATTATATAGTATCTATGGGTAATGTATGTCGGTGGATGGCAGAGCAGGCTGAAGAATTGGGTGTTGAAATATTTCCTGGTATGGCCTGCTCAGAATTAGTTTATGGGAAAACTGGTGAAGTTAAAGGCGTCGTTGCTGGGGAATTTGGGAAAAACCCTGATGGTTCAATAGGAGACAGCTATGAACCTGGAATGGAATTACATGGAAAATACATTCTTCTTTCGGAAGGAGCTAGAGGATCACTATCAAAAGAAGTTATAGAAAAATTCAATTTAGACGCTGAATGTGACGTCCCTAAATTTGGGATCGGAATGAAAGAAATTTGGGAAGTTGACCCTGAGGTTCACAATGAAGGTGAGGTTACACATACAATGGGCTGGCCGTTAGGTTTCAAAAACTCTGGTGGTTCGTTTGTATATCATTTAAATAATAACCAAGTCTATGTTGGATATATAGTGGATCTAAATTATAAAAATCCTTTTTTATCTCCGTATATGGAATTTCAACAGTTTAAGCATCATCCAAAAATTGAAAATTTACTTAGGGGTGGTAAACGGATTGCTTATGGGGCAAGGGCTGTTACCAAGGGTGGTTTGCAGTCAATTCCCAAAGCTACTTTCCCCGGAGGAGCCCTTCTTGGCTGCTCTGCTGGGCTTGTGAACTTACCTCGAATTAAGGGTAATCACAACGCGATGAATTCTGGAATAGAAGCTGCTGAATCTGTCTACAGTGCGATAAGTGATGGTCGATCTGGTGATTTACTGCCAGATTATGATGTAAACTTAAGAAATGGTGTGGTTGGGAAAGATTTAAAAAAGGTTCGTAATGTAGCGCCCCTAAACGCTCGGTTTGGTCCATTAGGAGGCCTAATTCTGGGTGGGTTTGACATGTGGTTTCAGACGATATTTCAGTTTTCTCTTTTTGGTAGCCTGAAGCATGGGAAATCTGATGCGGCATCTACGGAAAGTGCTGAAAAGCATAAAGAAATTAGTTATCCTAAACCAGATGGCTCAATTAGCTTTGATCGCTTGACAAATGTTTCTTTTTCAATGACCAATCATGAAGAAAATCAGCCATGTCATTTACAACTTGGTAATCCAGAAATTCCTATATCAGTGAACTTGCCACAATATAGTGAGCCTGCTCAACGGTATTGCCCGGCTGGAGTTTACGAAGTGGTTCAAACTGAAGAAAATTCCTCACGTTTTGTGATCAATTTTCAAAACTGTGTACACTGTAAAACTTGTGACATAAAAGATCCCAGTCAAAATATAACTTGGGTGACACCGCAGGGTGGTGACGGACCTAATTATCCCAATATGTAGTTTACTGAAAATTCTTTAAAATTTCTTTTAAAGTATTACTTTGTTGTTTGTGAGATTTTAATCTGGTGCTATGAAAAATTTTTTTAAAATTTTATTTTTGATGCTCTCAGTTTCATTTACTGAAAGCGCCTTGGCGTCGTCTGGAGCATACTTAGCAGGAAGACAGGCTATTTCCGATCATAACTTTGTAACCGCTTCAAAATTCCAAGCAAAAAGTGTGAGTGCAGATCCCTCAAACTCAAAGCTCTTGGAAAGTTTGATGATATCTTTCATTGCGCAAGGTTCCGTCGATAAAGCAATAACTATTGCTGAAACACACAAAATTGATGGAAATTTAAGCCAAATCTCCCAAATGATTTTATCAGCCGCAATGATTAAAGAAGGGCAGAATAAAACTCTATTAAACTTTTTAAATAACTCAGATGAAATTACGCCAATATTGAAAGATCTTTTATCGGCTTGGATATTAATGGGATTGAACGATGAAGTTAATGCAAATCGCATTTTTGATAAAACAGCACAAGTCCAAGGTATGGGGCAATTTGCAAATTTTCATCGCGCAATGTCTCAACTTGCTGCAGGAAAAATTGAGCAAGCTGAAAGAACATTTAGCCTAATTCATAAAGATCAAGGAAACCCAACTAGACGATCGGTCATATTCCATACAAAGATACTGTTATTTCAAGGAAGATTTGCAGAAGCTCAAACCTTACTTGAAAAATGGTTTGGACCAACATTTGATCCTGAAATTGAGGAGCTTCTTCTCAATGCAACCAATGAAAAAAGTTATCCTAAAAATTCATTTTTGAAAACTAAAATAGCAATCGCTGACGTTTTTCACTCGATAGCTAATTTAATTTCAAAAGAGGCAGATCCAACGTTTACTCTTATTTATTCACGGTTGGCTCAGTACCTGAATACGGACCATACAGATGCAACGCTAATGTCTGCAGATTTGCTGGTAGAGCTAGGTCAATTTGATTTAGCAATAAAAGAATACGAAAAGCTTTCAAGCAGTCATCCACAATTTTTTGCCTCAGAATTGGGTAGAGCAGAAGCATTGCGAGTATCTGGGAATGAAAAGTCTGCAATTAAAGTTTTAACTAAGTTAACACAACAGTATCCAAGTTCTGCCAACGGTTTTCGCATTTTGGGAAATCACTACAGGCGTTTAGAGGCTTATGATCAAGCCGAGATTTCTTATGGTGAGGCCATAGAATTATTGGAGCAAAAGGGAGAGGCTGGTTGGTTTCTTTATTATGTTCGTGGAATAACGCGCGAGAGATTAGATATTTGGGATTTGGCAGAAAAAGATTTCCGAAAGGCACTTTCGCTCAATCCAAATCAACCTCAAGTTCTAAATTATTTAGGATACTCGTTGATAGAAAAAAATGTTAAATTGGATGAAGCCTTAGACATGATCGAACGAGCAGTAAAGGAAAGTCCCGACAGTGGATATATTGTCGACAGTCTTGGCTGGGGTTATTATAAGCTAGGTCAGTATGAAAAGGCGGTTCCAAATTTAGAAAGAGCTGCTGAACTCATGCCTATTGATCCAATCGTCAATGATCATCTAGGGGATGTGTATTGGATGGTAGGGAGAAAAACTGAGGCTGAGTTTCAGTGGAGAAGGGCTCTATCCTTTGATCCAGAAGAAGAAGAAATAGAAAGAATAAAGAAAAAATTAAAAGTTGGGCTTACTCAAGTGCTACAGGATGAATCTGAGTTGTCAGTGAAATAATGATTGAAGAAAAAGCCAGTGCGAAAGTCAATTTATGTCTGCAGATTCTTGACCAAACGCCTGAAGGTTTTCATTTGCTGGACTCAGTTGTGGTTTTTACAGAATTCGGTGATGATTTGCTCTTTGAAAAAAGTGATAAGCTTGAGCTTAGTATTCAAGGCCCTTTCTCTGATAATATACCAATAGATGGATCCAATTTAATATTGAAAGCAGCAACTGCTTTAAAACAACTGAGCCAAATCAAAACTGGCGCTCACATAACGTTGACTAAAAATCTACCCCCTAGTGCTGGTATTGGAGGAGGGTCTAGTGATGCTGCTGCTACCATCCGCGGATTATGCCGACTATGGAAGACTAACCCTCCATTGCTTGATGATATGTTAAAAATTGGATCTGACTTACCAGTATGCTTCACTCAAAGAACTCAACATATGCAAGGTATAGGAGAAATTCTAAGCACTATTACTAATTTCCCAAGTTTTCCTATCCTTTTGGTAAATCCTTTAAAAATAGTCTCGACGCAAAAAGTTTTTCAATTGCTAAAAAATAAGCAAAATAGTGCTTTATCAAAATATGAAAAATCATCCTATAAAAAGAAAGAGTGGATGAACTGGCTTATAGCCCAGCGGAATGATTTATTGGAGCCAGCTCTGGAGATTGAACCAATCATATCAGAGGTTTTACAATTAATTTCAAAACAGAATGGAGTTGGAAAAGTTTCAATGTCAGGATCAGGTGCAACCTGTTTTGGAATTTTTGAAAACAAATCTGATTGCGATCTTGCGTTGAAGAAAATTCAAGAGCAAAGGCCAGAGTGGTGGACCGTATCCACGCAAACAAAATCTATTTAGATCTTGTTAATACATAATCAGCAAGTTCAGATAAAAGAATACGCATTTCAGATTCAGGTAATTTACTGAGTGCACGTTTTGCTTGTTCAACCCACATTTCTGCTTCTTGGCGTGTTTTAGTTATTGCTTGATACTTATTCATTAAAGAAAGGGCGGTATCCCAATCTTGGTCATTTTGATTGCCTTTTTCGATTGTTCTCTTCCAAAACTCTAGCTCAGATTTGGTAGAATTTTGTATGGCTTTTATAAAAGGCATTGTAAGCTTTCGTTCTCGAAAATCGTCACCAATATTTTTACCTGTAATCTGTAGGTTCCCTTCCACATCTAACAAGTCATCGATTATTTGAAATGCTATTCCGAGGGCATCTCCATATTCGTAAAGTGCATCGCAATCTTCTTCGCTGGCCCCTGCTACCTGGCCTCCAACTTGGGTTGCAGCTGAAAATAAAGCAGCAGTTTTGCCCCGAACTACTTTCAAGTAGGTTTCTTCATCCGTTTTTATATTTTGTGAGACGGTAAGTTGTAATACCTCTCCCTCAGCAATAGTGGCCGAAGCATTGGCTAAAATATCTAGAATTTTAAGTGATCCAACTTCAACCATTAATTGAAAGGATCGTGAGAATAAATAATCGCCAACTAAAACAGAAGATTTGTTATCCCACAACAAATTTGCTGTTGGTCGTCCGCGTCGCTTCAAGCTTTCATCTACAACGTCATCGTGAAGCAGCGTTGCGGTATGAATAAACTCTACGGTTGCAGCTAACTTTAAGTGATTGTCTCCAGTACAGCCAAACATATTTGCTGCAGCTAACGTCAGCATTGGTCTAAGCCTCTTGCCCCCAGCGCTGATTAAGTGGGCGGTAACCTCTGGGATCCGGGGTGCGTTCTTTGAAGCCATACGTTCACGAATGATCTTGTTGACGCTTAGTAATTCTAATTCAAGAATTTTTGCCAGTTTTTCATCTGGATTTATTTCTTTGTCCAACACCGATTAAACCTTATCTTATCTCGACATACTGGGCGCCAGCTCATAAAAGTTTTTTATGAAAGAATTGATGAGCACTAATGATATAACCAAGTTTGTATACGCTGAAACTGTTTTGAACTCAAACAATATAGTCAATTTTGCACTTGACGTAAATATAAGTGTATTGGAAGGGTCAATCGGGATATTGCCACGCCGTTTGATGGTAATGACGCACGATTACGATCGAGCTGTCAAGCTGCTGACTGATTTCGGTTTAGATTTGAAAAGTGTTTGATGTGGACGAGCTTAGCAAAGATGACTTTTTAGGTGGAGCCATAAAAATATGGCAGCCTAAGAATGGATATAGGGCTGGTATGGACCCTATACTACTAGCAGCGACTGTAAATGTTAGCGAAGGTCAAAAAGTTCTAGATCTTGGATGCGGCGTTGGAACAGCAAGTTTTGCAATTGGATTTCGTGTAAAAAAAACAAAATTATACGGAATTGAAATTCAGAAAAGTTTGGTGGATTTGGCGAGTCGTAATTCAAAAGAAAATGGGATAGCGTTGAAAATAGAATGTGCTGATATTTTAAATTTACCGTCTAGTATAAAAAATGAAACCTTTGATCACGTGATTGCAAACCCCCCTTACTTTGATCGGAAATCTTCAGTGAGTAGCAAAAACTTATCAAAAGAAAAAGCATTTGGGGATAGTCATCCAATAACTGAATGGCTAAAAGTTGCTGCAAAGAGGGCTAAACCAAAAGGTTTCGTACATTTTATAGTAAGAACTAATCGATTACCGGAAATTTTTTCTAATGTTCCAAAAAGCTTGGGAAGCTTAGTCATGACCCCCATCATCTCTCGTGAAAATCAGAAAGCAAAACTTACGATACTTCATGCGAAAAAAAATGGGCGTGCGGATTTTATGGTTTCATCACCAATAGTTCTTCACCCAGAAAAAAAAGAGGCTTCAAGTAAGTATGTTTTGGAAGTTGAAAATGTACTCAGAAAAGGAACAAGCCTCACTACGTGGATTTGATCGGGCACCTCTTCAGCTAGTGGCGGAATTTGGCCGAAGATAAGTCAATCTAAGTGACAAAAAAGAAAAAATATGTTCAATTTGTTTCATTGGTGGCGAGAGGAGAAATAAATTGAGCATAAATTCGCATATCCAAAATCTTAAGCAAAAACATGAGAAACTTTCAAGTGAAGTGGAGCAGGCTTACAAATCTCCTGCTTTAGATGAATTTTACATCTCTCAGTTGAAAAAAGAGAAACTACGTTTGAAGGAAGAGATTTCGAGGCTTTCCAGATAGACCCTACGTTTTAAGAGTATCACCTAAATCAAGTTTAGGCTTCAGAGCAGTTATTCTGTCGTATGTATCTTTTTTACCTGCCACTCGATTTGAAATTATTTCGGCGGCTATTTTCCCAATTTCAAATCTGCAGGCATCCATAGTTGCAAGTTTCAGAGGAAGCCCTTCCAATAGCTCAACTCCATTGAATCCTGCTAATCCAATTTCCCTGGGGATGCTTTTTTTGATTTCAAGTAGGGATAATAATCCCCCCGCTCCAATCATATCGTTTGAATAATACAAAAAATCCAAATCGGGTGTTCGCTTGAGTATTTCTTGGGTCATTTGAGCCCCTTTAGCTAGTGCGGAGCCTCCCGAATAGAATTCATGATCTAAAATTTTTATATCAGCTTTTGAAAGTGCTTCTTTAAAACCATCAAAACGTTTGCTAGCACGATGATCTAAAGGCATTTTAGTACCGAGAAATCCTATTTTTCTATACCCAGCCTCCAATATAGCTTGAGCCATGTGGCGACCAGCACGTTGATGTGAAATCCCAACAGCAGAGTCTATTGGCTCTCCATCTATATCCATTATTTCTACAACGGGTATATTCGTGCTTTTTAACATGGCTTTCGATGCGTCTGAATGTTCTAAACCAGCGATTATGATCCCTGAAGGGCGCCATGATAGCATTTGATACAGTACTTTTTCTTCTTTTTCCGGAAGGTAATCAGTTACTCCAACCACTGGCTGTAATTCTGTATTTTCTAGTACCGAATTTACTCCAGTTAAAACTTCTGGGAAAACCATATTAGACATAGATGGAATTATTACTGCAACTAAATTAACGCGCTGACTTGCTAATGCTCCAGCAATTTTATTTGGGACGTATCCAAGAGATTTTGCGGCCTGCAGTACCTTTTCACGGGTAGCTTGGGAAACGTCACCGCGACCGCGAAGCACGCGACTAACAGTCATTTCAGATACACCTGAAGCTTCTGAGACATCTCTAAGGGTCAATGTTCGGTTTTCGAAACGACTCAAATCTTAGCCCCCCCTTTAAAACTATTTTTGAGGAAAGAATAAATAAATTACAAGCCAGAGTTAACTTATGTTAGAAAAAACCTCTAGTCAGATCTTTTGAGGGTGATCTTTTGATGGCATTACCGGATTTTGAAGTCGAAACTCAATTGATAACGGAGGGTTATAGAGCTGTAGCAGGAGTTGATGAAGTAGGAAGAGGGTGTATTGCAGGACCTGTAACTGCTGCCGCAGTAATATTAGATCCAAAAAATATTCCCAATGGGTTAAATGACTCCAAAAAACTAAGCTTGAAACAAAGAGAAAAAGCTTTCAGTGCAATTCAAGAGAAATGCGTATTTTTTGTCGCCCACTCAACTGTTTCGGAAATAGACCAAATTAATATTTTACAAGCGAGCCTTCTAGCGATGGAAAGGGCCATAGCAGGTCTCAATATAAATCCAGATTTTGTGTTAATAGATGGAAACAAAAGTCCGGAAGACCTAAGCGCAAAATGTAAAACAATCGTTAACGGTGATAGCAAATCACTTTCGATAGCTGCTGCTTCTATTGTTGCAAAAATAACACGAGATCGCATTATGTCACGCTTAGATAAAGAATTTCCAGGCTACGATTGGTCTAAAAATGCTGGTTATCCAACCAAATTTCATAAATCGGCAATTCTAAATATAGGCATCACCCCTCACCATAGACGTTCTTTTAAACCGGTACACAACATATTGTACCCCGAAAATATTTAAGTCATTGAATTTAATAATTTTATTGACCTCGAATCAGGTTTGAATCATTGTGTGATCAAATCACGAGCGCAAAAACGCGCCAAAATATTGAGGCAAGAATGTCAACTAAGACTATTACAAAGGCGAGTAATAGACTCCCTTTAAATAAAATTTTAAACGGAGACTGCATTGATATAATGAATAGTCTTCCTCCAGAGTCAATCGATCTTATTTTCGCTGATCCGCCGTATAATTTACAACTTAAAGGCGAACTTCACCGTCCAGACCATTCAAAAGTTGATGCTGTTGATAATGCTTGGGATCAATTTGATAGTTTTAAAACTTATGACCGTTTCACGGATGCTTGGTTATCGGCAGCTAGACGTATTTTAAAGCCTGATGGAGCAATTTGGGTTATCGGGAGCTATCATAATATATTCCGAGTTGGAGCATCTTTGCAAAACAAGGGCTTTTGGCTTTTAAATGATGTCATTTGGCGAAAATCGAACCCAATGCCCAATTTTCGAGGTAAAAGATTGACAAATGCTCATGAGACAATGATCTGGGCTTCTAAATCAGAGGGTGCAAAATATACATTTAATTATGAAGCGCTTAAGGCCTTGAACGAAGGCGTGCAAATGCGCTCAGACTGGATTTTGCCGATTTGCAATGGGAACGAAAGGCTAAAAAATGCTAAGGGCGAAAAAGCTCATCCTACTCAAAAACCAGAAAGTTTATTGCATCGTGTATTAGTTGGAACAACTAACCCTAATGACGTTGTATTGGACCCTTTTTTCGGGACGGGAACCACAGGTGCTGTGGCCAAAATGCTGGGTCGTGAGTTCATAGGAATTGAAAAAGAAGACGCTTACATAAAAGTTGCCCATGACAGAATAAAGAAAATCAAAAAATTTGATAAAGAGGTCTTAGAAGTTTCAACAAGCAAACGATCTGAACCAAGAGTGCCTTTTGGTCAAATAATTGAACGTGGTATGTTATCACCAGGCGAGCAATTGTGGTCTTTAAATGGACGTCATAAAGCCAAAGTGAGAGCTGATGGTACTTTGATAGGAGATGATATCAAAGGTTCAATTCATCAGGTTGGCGCTGCTCTCGAAGGTGCCCCAAGTTGTAATGGTTGGACATACTGGGGATTTAAGCGTGATGGCAAGATGATACCAATTGATATTTTAAGGCAACAAATCCGATCAGAAGTAACAATTTAATTTAAAAGCCTGTGGTTTGAGACCAAACCCAACTGAACTCCGCCGTCTGGGCGGAGATTTTTTTTACGTTAAGCTTAGTGCTACCACTCAGTTATTTCGGGATAGAACATTCCTCGCCATCGCTTAACTCTCGGATTCATGACTGACATCCAGGCCCTTGGGAATAATGCTAAAATTCCCATGGCTGGGTAGCTGTGTGGAAGTTGTGGAGCTTTATTTGCTCCAAGGTTCTGAAGTAAAGGAAAACTTCTGGCTGGTTTAAAGTGATGATCTGAATGTCTTTGTAAATTAATGAGAACCCAATTTGAAACTTTGTACGAGGAGTTCCAAGAATGATGGGGCTGTACGAACTCATATTTGCCATTTTCAAGGTTTTTTCGAGTTAAACCATAATGTTCTATGTAATTTACCAATTCAAGCAGTAAAACTGCGACGAATGCTTGGATTAAAAATAAAAACAAGCCCAAAAAACCACCAATTAAAATTGATAAAACAATCATAAAAAGCTGTGCAGAGAAGTATATATAGAATGGATTAGAAATATGACTTGCAGGTAATCTTTTTCGCCACAGCTTTTGCGTCTCTGCTTTGAACGCAGAAATTGGGCATTGAACTAATACTCTATTGAAGAAACTGTAAAAGCTCTCATTGTATCTGGCTGTTACAGGGTCCTTAGGTGTGCCAACGTGTATATGGTGAACTAGCAAATGTTCTGAACGGAAATGAGAGTAAAGCACCATTGCGAGCAAGCTATCTGCTAACCATCTTTCGAGCTTACCAGATTTATGCATTAGTTCGTGTGCATAATTTATTCCAATAGTCCCAGTTAAAACGCCAATAGCGCAAAATAAACCGATCTTTTCAAGCAATGTCATATCTGCAGAAATTGCTAGTGCTAAAATACCAAATAAAGTAATGAATTGGATTGGTGCCCAAATGAGGGTAATTAATCGGTACCAAAAAAGGCGAGACTCTTCGATATCTGGTTCTAAATTTTCAACCCGTAATCCGACGTATTGATCGACCAATGGTAAGATCAAGAGCGTTAATATTGGGACAAATAAAATTGCCCATCCCTGTAAAAAGAAAGAGAACCACAAAGATACTGCAAATAAGATGGAAGACCAAAACGGTGCTGCAGATTTAAAAGGTAGTAACATATAATTTTCAGACATTATTAAAACTGTTGATGTTTTTTACTGAAGGAAGAAAGTCAAATTTTATCCTAATAAATTTTCCTTATTTGTATTGGGTCGGTTATAATTCTCTACTTAATAATATCGTTCCAAATTGAATGAATTCAATATTTAATTAATTTCCATACCTTTTTCATCACTGTTGGCAAGTTGTTTGGATTAAATTCATCTAGGCTTAAAAATTTTCCCCTTTTAGGAGGTTGATTTAAATCAGAAGTGGTATGCATAATTCTTAGATTCAAAAGGAAATGCGTGAAAGTATGTTTTATCAGCCCATTTTTTAATTCCCAGGTTCCTTCTATCGGTGGGTCTTCCGTAAATGAAGTTCCCCATTCAGAGGATGGAAGGCTGAGCATTCCGCCTAGAAGACCATTTGCTGGCCTTACTTCAGTAAGTATTGCTCCATCAACTCTTTCTACAAAATAAACAATTCCATATCGTTTTTGTTTTATTGGTTTTTTTGACTTTCGAGGTAGATATTCAGAAGTCCCTGCCTTGTTGGAAACGCAATAATATACCCAAGGGCAAATGTTGCATTTTGGGCTGGTGGGTTTGCAAATGGTTGCGCCTAGATCCATTATCGCTTGAGCATAATCTCCAGATCTAATCGTTGGTGTGAGTTGTTTTGCTAAAAATGCTAACTCTTTTTTGGCCTTGGGTAATTTTGTGTGAATATTAAAAATCCTTGAAATAACTCTTTCGACATTACCGTCTACTACAGTTTCAGGAATATCATATGCGATTGAGGCAATTGCAGCAGCTGTGTATGGGCCAACGCCAGGCAGTTTAAGTAATGCCTCACTGGCCTTGGGGAATTCTCCATCGCTCTCTTTGACTATAACTCTAGCGCACTTCAATAAATTTCGAGCTCTTGCATAGTATCCTAGTCCTGCCCAAGCTCCCATAATTTCTTCGTCTTTAGCGTTAGCTAGATCAAAGATTGTTGGCCATTTTGTTATAAATTTTATGAAATAGGACTTAACTGAAGCTACCGTTGTTTGTTGAAGCATAATTTCAGATAACCAAACATGGTAGGGGTTTGGTAATACACCCTTGAGGCGTTTTTTAGGTGGGACACGCCAAGGCATTGCTCTGGCATTATAATCGTACCATTCTAGCAACTTGTTTGGATCAGGTTTATTTTCTATACTATCCTTCATCAGCTTATCCATTAGTTTCCTGCAAATAAGTCGGCAAGCAAGAGGTATACTATAAAATAGAAATGCAAAAACATGGATTTAAAAAAGCATCAGTCTTATTGAAGAAAAATATTCAAAAAGCTAGTGAATCAAGAGGTTTTGCTCAATCTCGCGTTTTGACGCACTGGAGTGAGATTGTCGGAGAAGAAATCGCATCTATATCGGTGCCCACCAAAGTGAGTTATAAAACTGATGGTTTAGGGGCGACACTAACAGTTCTAACTTCTGGATCGAACGCACTTATTCTGGAGATGCAAAAAGAGTTTATGCGTAATAAGATAAATGCTGTTTATGGTTATAATGCCGTTCATAAAATTAGAATAACCCAGTCATCGCCAATTGCTGTAATTAAAAAAAATAAAATTTCTGAGGGTATTAGCTCGAAACAACAAACAAGTAATACTGAAATTTCTGCTAGCGTTGAGAATGCATTAAAGGAAGTTGGTGATAAAAACCTCCGGCAAGCCCTTGAAGAACTGGCGATTAATGTATTTACAAAGTTAGAGAATAGTTCTTCGTCTGAAAGGTAAACATAATGCGTAAGTTATCATCACTTTTGTCGGTATTTCTGCTAATTTTTGGAGCTGTCTATTTCTTACAATTCAGTAACTCAAAAGGGCAACAAATTGAATTTGACCTTCCCTACTCAGCAAATGCAGAAGAAACTTCAGAAAATAGCGGGCATATTATCGAAATGACGCAAGGTGACCAGGATGCTTCCGTTGAAATGATCGAATATGCATCTTTCACATGTCCTCATTGTGCAAAATTTCATTCTGACGTGTATCCAGAATTAAAAGCTAATTATATTGATAAAGGGCTCGTTAAGTTCATTTATCGAGAGGTGTATTTTGATAAGTACGGTATGTGGGCATCAATGATTGCTCGATGTGCTGGTCCTGAAAAGTTTTTTGGAATGACTGATCAGATATATCGAAAACAGTCAGATTGGGCTCGTGCGGAAAGCGATATAGCGATTGTTAGCAAATTGAGAAAAATTGGTCTTTTGGCTGGGCTAGATGAAGAGAAGCTAAATACCTGCCTACAAGATAGTGGGAAGTTAAGGGCTTTAGTCGAGTGGTACAGTGAAAATGCTAAAAGAGATGGAATAAAATCTACCCCAACGTTTTTAATAAATGGTGAAAAGCATTCCAACCAAAGCTATGAACAATTGAAAGAAATTTTAGACGAGATTTTAGAGAAATCATGAAAGCGCCCTTAGAAGGTCTGCGTGTTATAGAGCTGGCTCGTATTTTAGCTGGGCCCTTTGCAGGGCAAACTCTCGCTGATTTGGGCGCAGAAGTCATTAAAGTTGAAGCTCGAAATGGTGATGATACGAGAGGCTGGGGTCCACCTTTTATAGATCATGATGGAGAAAGCTCAGCCGCATATTTTCACTCGTGTAATAGGGGAAAAGCAAGCATTATTATTGATTTAACAAATGAGGATGATCAACAGCGCTTGAAAGAATTAATTATTTCTTCAGATATCCTAGTTGAAAATTTTAAAGTTGGAGGCTTAAAAAAATATGGGTTTGATTACGAAAGTGTTAAATCTATTAATCCAGCTTTAATTTATTGTTCGATAACTGGTTTTGGACAGACTGGGCCGTATGCTCACAGAGCTGGCTATGACTATATAATTCAAGGGATGAGTGGCTTTATGTCAATAACCGGAGAGTCCGGCGGAATGCCACAAAGGGCTGGCGTGGCGGTGACAGACTTATTTACTGGCTTATATGCAACTACGGCAATATTATCCGCGCTTCATATGCGGAATAATACGGGGCAGGGCCAACATATTGATATGGCTCTTCTAGACTGTGCAGTTTCTGTAATGGTTAATCAAGCGATGAATTTTATGAGCACAGGTGTTTCACCAGAAAGAGTAGGGAATATTCATCCTAATCTTTGCCCCTACCAAGTTTTTGAATGTTCTGATGGCCATATAATAATTGCAGTTGGAAATGATGGTCAGTTTGCTAGGCTATGCAGCATCTTAGACTTAGAAAATCTAAGCCAAAACCCACTTTTTGTAACTAATAAACAGAGAGTTTTAAACCGTAATCAACTTACTTCAACATTGTCTACCGCTATAAGGCTTTTGGAAAAGAATACTCTTTTAAAACTATGTGAAGACAAAAACGTTCCAGCAGGTCCAATCAACACAATGGAAGAGGTTTTCAAAGATCCACAAGTGATCTCTCGTGAGATGGAATTAAATTTTAAAAATGTACGTGGTGTGGCTTCGCCGTTTAAGTTTTCCGATGCAAAATTAAAAATGCAGGCACCTTCTCCTAAATTGGGCCAGGATGATAGTAAGTTTTAAGGTTAGTTTTAAATTTTTATAAGATGCTCAAGTTCACTTTCGTTATCAAATATCATTCTTACAGGTACTGAAATAACTTTATTACGGAAATTGGTTGGAAGACGAACGGCATCTTTTTCGGTGGTAACTAACTGAGCTTCAGCCGTTAATGCGTCACGTTCCAAACGCCTTAAAATTTTCCTGTTAAGTTTTTGATGATCGTTTAATGCTACGCAATCAACTAAATTAGCGCCTAGTGAATCAAGAGTTGCAAAAAATTTGTTAGGGTCTGCTATCCCAGCAAATGCTAAGTATTTACCGTCTGTCCAATCCATGCCGGTTTGAAGTGGCTCTAATCTCGCATGCATAATTTTAATAGACTTTGGGAGGTCATTAAATTTGTACTCTAGTTTCCCTACAATAATTAATGCATCACATCGTTTTAAACCTTGATTGATACTTTCCCTTAGTGGACCTGCGGGTATGCATTTCTTATTCCCAAAGCCGTTCTTTCCATCAACAACCACAAATGAAAAATCTTTATTGATGCTTGGATCTTGGTACCCGTCGTCTAGTAAAACAATTTGTGCACCAGCTCGCTCAGCCGCTGCAATGCCATTTTTTCTCTTTTTTGAAACCCAAACAGGTGTGAACTCAGACATTAAAAGGGGTTCATCACCCACCTGATCTGACTTATGTTTTTTCGGATTTACTAAAAAAGTTCCTCGAAACTGTCCTTTGTATCCACGGGATACAATGTGTACATTTAGTTGTCTCGCCTGAAAGTGTTGGGCGAGAGCTATTGTTGCAGGCGTTTTACCTGTGCCTCCGATGTTTAAGTTACCTACACATATAGTAAAACAATTGAATTTTTTGGGTTTCCCAAATTTTAATCGGAGAGAAGAAAATAAATTATAAAGTAACCCCAAGGGCAAAAATATTGATGCTTTCCATGACGGAGGTTCATACCAAAATTTTGGAGTTTTCATATTAAGTCTCTGTGATTCAAGTAATCAAAAACAAATTCCACGATTTGATCGGTAATTTCAGCTCCTGAAGAAATAAAATCAAGTGCGGCTACTCCCATATCTGCTACTTTATTTGCCAAATAAAGCTTATTAATCTCAGTTGCTAACTCATTACTATTTGTGATCTGAATTGCAGCGCCCGCATTAGTCAGTCCCTTATATTCTTCCGAGTAGATGCCGGTATTTACTCCATAAAGGATACCACAACATAGACTTGCGGCAACCAGCGGATTTTCTTGTTTGTTTCGTTCTGAAAGAGTATTCCCATTAAAAACCACAGGCGATAAGCGCATTAACTTGTTTGCATCCTCAGATTCCCTCGAAAAATAAACTTGTACAGCTTCTTCAGAAATTTGCTGTTCATCCAAAATTCCTAAACGTAAATCTAATCTATTACAAAGCTCTTGCAATTTAATTTCAAACTTGGGGTCCGATAATGAAATGGTAAGACAATATCTATGAGCAGTTTTTAGTACTTTCTGATGAGCTTTAAGCACTACCTCAATTTCGTCTTCCTGAATATTTAAGGCTGCCCATTTTGGCCTTCCATGAAGATTGAGCAAACTATCGTCGGCTTCTGGAAATTGTTGAGGTACAAGCGAAGACTGTGATAGGCCTACCCCCTTTATTTTATTTTGTTCCAAAGAACTTCGTAATAACTGAGATGCAATCCTTTCATTTTCTGGAAAGATAATGTCAAAGTTATTGAATTCAGACATCTTGAAGTTTGGAATTAGCCTGAATTTTCTTTTTGGTAAACTCTCAGATCGCAGATCCGCTAGAATACCAAAATATTTTTTTTTCTTAACGCACGATTTTAAAAGATATGGTAGGGGCCCATCTAAACAAATTACAACTTTAGGTTCGTATTTTTGGAAAAAATTTGGTGACGATAGTTGATCTGAAATTTTTCCAATAAGCTGAAAACTTTCTGAGACCTTGGGCTTTTTTTTAAATGCTTCGCCGTAACTGAGTAAACATTCGTTTAGTGTCCTCTGTTTAAGATAAACACATAGTAGTTCAGCCGCCTGGAAACGATCTGGCTGTGATACGTGAACCCAAATGCTAGGAGATGATTTGGGTAGTGGTGATAATAGATTATTAATTGTTATAGCCCCCTAAGATCTTTTTACTTATCTGGGCTAAATAATTCAAAATTAAAAAAGCCGCTCAAGTGAGCGGCTAATCCAATGTTTGAGTTTTATAGTTTAGAAGCCCAAACCCTCATACTTTTTCTTGAACTTTGATACTCGACCGCCTTGGTCAAGTAACCGTTGTCCGCCACCAGTCCATGCTGGGTGCGCGGTTGGGTCAATATCTAAAGATAAAGTCTCTCCATCTTTGCCCCATGTTGACCGCATTTTTACAATAGAGCCATCAGTAAGCTTTACATTTATGAAATGGTAATCGGGATGAATATCTTTTTTCATTTTATATCCTTACTCTTTTTCAGCTTTTGGCTTGTAGTGAGTATCTTCAGCAATTCTTGCAGATTTACCTCTGCGCGACCTCAAGTAGTAAAGTTTAGCTCGTCGAACACGACCTCTTCGAACCACTGTAATACTTTCAATATTGGTTGAGTATAGAGGAAATACCCGTTCAACACCTTCGCCAAATGATATTTTTCTTACAGTAAAGGAACCCGCAATGCCGTTTCCGTTCTTCCGAGCGATGCACACACCTTCATAGTTTTGAACGCGTGACCTAGAGCCCTCAGTAACTTTATATCCAACCTTAATTGTATCACCAGCTTTAAAATCTGGTATATCTTTGCTCAAAGAGGCGATTTGTTCGGCCTCTATTTGTGCGATCATATCCATCGCTAATCTCCTTTAAACACGGTTTTTCCGTCTTATATTTAAAAGGTTCAGAGCTCCGACGTTTGCTTTGGATCCCTATTTTTCAACAAGTCCAACAGAGTGTGCAACCAATTTTTTGTTTAGCTGCAGATTTTATTTTTTGTCATCAGTGATAAACTAAGTATAAAAACCTGCAGGCCTGTTTTACAGACCGTTAGCATGGGCTGCGTTTAAATTGAAAATAAATAAATGGCAAGTTTTTATTTTTTAGAGCGCAGTTCCAGGTTTAACCAAATTTAATCTTTTAAATTTGGTTTATTTTTTGAAATATTCCAAGCTTTCCATAGATCAGGCCTGTTTTTTTTGGTCGTAGCTATGGACTGATTTAATCTCCATTTTGCAATATTTTCATGATGGCCTGACAATAAAATCTCTGGGACTTTTTTATTTTTCCATTCAGATGGTTTAGTATATTGAGGATACTCTAGTAAACCACTAGTGTGGCTCTCATCTACTATGCTTTCTGGATTGCCGAGAACGCCAGGTAGTAAACGAACAGTAGTATCAATGATTGCTTGTGCTGCAATTTCCCCACCGGTCATCACGAAGTCACCCAAGGATATTTCCTCAATATCATAGCTCTCCAGAATTCTCTCATCAATTCCCTCAAACCTACCGCATAAAATTATCACACCAGGCCCTGCAGCCCATTTTTTGGCATGTCTCTGCTCAAAAGGTTTCCCTCTTGGAGACATATAAATTAATGGTCTGCCGTTCGGGTAGTTTGAAATTGATTTTTCTAGTGCGGGCTCTAACACGTCTGCACGTATAACTAATCCAGATCCGCCTCCTGCTGGAGTATCATCAACCTTTTTATGTGGGCCAATACCATAGTCTCGCAGATTGACGGTCTGAAGCGTCCAAAGTTTTTTTGCTAATGCGCTACCTATTAGGCTTTCACCTAATAATCCTGGAAAAGACTCAGGGAATAGCGTTATCACATCCGCTGTCCATATATCTGTTAGGCGTGGGTTTTTTGTCATCAACTCTCTAGGTTTTGCTGAAACTGATATAGATTTTCTCCCATGCGATACGGATTTTTCAGTCATTTGAAAAAAGCCCTTCTGGTGGGTCAACAATTACGAGTGATTTTTGAATATCAACTTTTGGAACAATTTTTCTAGTGAATGGTATTAAGATTGTTTTATTTGATATTTTGGTGTTGATCTCTAGCAAATCAGATGCGCCATGATTAAGAACAGACTTAACTTTTCCAATATGGGTACCGTCTAAATTTTGAACACTTAGACCTATTAAATCTGCATGATAATACTCATCTTCGTGGAGTTCGGGAAAACTTTCTCGTGAAGCATATAGTTTTGTTCCCTTTAAATTATCTGCCTCTTCCTTTGAGATAATTCCAGACATTCTTGCTGACAAACCATTTTTTGTTTCACCTGTTATCACTACGTCGTATTGAATGTCCCCGTTCTCGGTAAATAATGGAGCATAATCAGCTATTGCTTCTGGAGAGGTTGTAAAACTTTTCAAGCGAACTTCGCCTTTTACACCAAAGGCTCCAGCAATCGCTCCTACGCAAATGAGTTCTGCCATGTGTAAAATTCCTTACTTCGGATATTCGATAAAACAATTAAACTAATCTTGAATTTGGATTTTACAGATTGACTCAGTTAACGTTCCACCAATTTCGCCACACATTTCTTTATATTTTTGCTTTTCATATATTATACCAGCTATAAAAGCTGCGCCAATAATTATAAGCAATCTTAATGGTCTGAATAACATTTTAGTTTTGTATTAATTTTTTGTGGTTATTCAAAGTATTTTCCAACAATTGCTACCAGATATTCCCAGTGGCAATTGTTGGAAAGTTTACGTGCTTAGCCTTTAGCTTCCTCGGCTGCTGGCGCTTCGTCTGCTGCGGCCTCTTCAGCTGGTGCTTCCT
>JAAXIY010000084.1 GCA_012270125.1 Paracoccaceae bacterium | reverse complement strand
ATGATGAAGACTACAAAAAAGCTGATCCAGAAAGTTATCACCTTCTTGCCAAAGAGGTAGACGAGTTAAACATTGATCAGGTATCTATAGAGGACGCTCACTGTCAAAATAATTTAGAATTATTGGAAAAGTTTGAGAAGAAATCTGTTATCTTTGGGGCTATCGCCATTGCTTCAAGCCGAATTGAAAGAGAAGAAGAAATCATTGATAGAATTAATTCTGCTTTAGATCATATTGATAGAAATAGGCTTGTCATTGCCCCTGATTGTGGGCTTGGCTTACTAAGCCCTGAGTTAGCAGAAGCAAAACTTCGTATTATGTGCTCAGCAGTAAACAAAGTTTAACATTACTTCCAAAAAAACAGCCACAAGTTTCATTTGGTCATGGCAATTTTTTATGTTTAATTTGTGAAAACATAGCCGGAGGATATTCATGGGAACAAAAAATTCAATTCTTTTGGGAACTCTTGGAAAATATTCAGACCGGTTTCATACTTACCAACCTGAAAAGAGCTTTAGTGAGCGCTTGGATATTGCCAAATCCATTCCTCGGACGGACGGTGTAGAACCAGTCTATCCTCAAGACTTGGGGCATGAGGGACAAAATATAGAAATATTGAAGCAGAGTGGACATGATGTTTCGGCTATCAATGTAAATTTGAAAGGCGAAGATCTCTTTAGAGCGGGTTCTTTTACAAACCCAGACGCTTCAATAAGAAAAAAATCCATCGATTACATGAAGAAGGCAATCGATATATCAACAGAGTTTGATGCTAATATGATTTCGGTTTGTCCTTTAATAGACGGAAGTGATCACCCATTCCATGTTGACCATATGAAACAATGGCATTGGGCTATCGAAGCCTTTCAAGAGGTTGCTAACTACAACGCGGATGTAAAAATTTCCATAGAGTACAAGGCCTATGAAGTGCGCAATAGAATTATTTTACCATCAATGGGAAAAACACTACATTTTTGTGATCGGGTCGGGTCTGAAAACATAGGTGTTACTATGGATTTGGGGCATTCGCTAATGGAACAGGAAAGCCCGACGGCTGAGATGGCCGCAGCACATGATGCAGGACGTCTGTTCTATATTCACTTTAACGATAACAATCGACAAGCTGACTGGGATATGCCTGTTGGGTCTGTAAATTTATGGGAAACTTTAGAAGCAATACATTTTATGGATAAAATTGGATATGATGGTTGGATTGCTTACGATGTATTTACAAGGGCAGGTACAGGTAGCATGGCAATATCTCATACTTTTGAGACTATGGAAGATCTTCGCTCACTAATTGCAAAAATTGGTGATGAAAAAATTCAAGAGCTCCGCGAGAGTGGTGATAGTGCATACGTTTCTAAAGAATTAATAAAACATTTATTATGAAGTTAGGATTGGGCTCATACTCTTACCGTTGGTCTATTGGACATAAAGACCGGACCCCCTCATCGCCAATAACTTGCATAGAGTTACTTGGGATAACATCAAAACTTGATTTAGACGTTTTGCAGATTGCAGATAATATGCCAGTTCATAATATCGAAACGCAAACTCTGGACCAGCTTTATAGAACAGCTCAGAAGCAAGGAATTAATCTAGAAATTGGTATGCAATCGTTTTCAACTGAAAGTATCAAGCTTTATTTAGATATTGCTCAACGCCTAGACGCAAGAATATTGAGGATAGCTTTAGACGGCAATGATGTTGGAACTTCAGATGATATTATTGCAAAAGAATTTAAAAACATTCTCCCAATTGCCGAAAAGATTAACTGTAAGATTGCAATAGAAAATCATTTTGCTTTTCCTTCAGATAGAATGGCAAACATAATTAAACTAGTAGATGAAGAATATCTTGGAGCTTGTTTGGATGTGGCAAATTCAATCTGTGCTGGAGAATGGCCAGATGAAACCATAGACTGTTTAAAAGATTACACCATTAATTTACACATAAAAGACTACCAATTTAGCATAGACCCATACGGTGTGGGTTTTAGTATAGAGGGTGTTCCACTGGGAAAAGGCCTTACAAACGTTGCCGGTCTTTTATCAAAGTTTAAAGATAAAGATATCAGCGTCATTTACGAACATTGGCTGCCATGGCCTGGAAATTTTGAAGATGCGAGAAAAAACGAAGATATATGGACTATTGAAAGTATAGCTTACTTAAAAAGCCTTAAGTCTGAATATAACCAAACTCACTAATAGAAGGAACTCTCATGTCTTACACTGGTAGATGTTACTGTGGTGATCTGAAATATGAATTTGATGAGCCAATACATTCACAGCTTTTATGCTATTGTCGAGAGTGTCGATATTTGTCTGGAGGAGAAGCAAACACATCCATCGTTATTTCCGAAGGGAATTTTCGGTTCACGAAAGGTGAGCCCAATACTTTCGAGAGAGGTGATTTAGAGAAACCACGTACGCGGTATTTCTGTGGAAACTGTGGCACTCACATTTGTGTTAAAAGCCCGCCACGTCCAGGCATGTTAGTGTTAAAAATAGGAACATTAGATGACCATTCTTGGTTTAAGCCTCAATCAGCAATTTATTGCGTAGACAAACAACCCTATCATCTCATTCCAGGCGAAGTGCCAAGTTTTGAACGAGTACCACCATCAAAACCCTAGAATGTCCAAGCAAACATCAATATTTCAACCTAAAAGTATCAGTGACATATACATAAATATAAGTCATTTCCTGGATCATTTTATGATGTTGATATTTGCTAAAGCTGCATACGATGCAGGAAAATATTTCGGATTAACATATGATGAAATAATTGCTTATGGTGCAGTTGGCTTTTTATTCTTTGGTGCTTTTGCTCCACTTGCAGCTCATTTATCAGACAAAATTTCAAGATCCTTTTTGATGATTGTTTACCACTTTGGAATTGGGCTTTCCTCAATTTTGGCTGCAGCTGCAACAAACTTATGGCTGTTCGCAATGAGCTTATCCCTAATAGGCATCTTCGCTGCAATTTATCACCCTGTTGGCATCACTATGCTCTTGTCAAAAAATAAAAATAACGGTGTTAGAATGGGAATAAACGGCGTGTTTGGAAATATGGGAGTTGCAGCTGCGCCTTTAATTACAGGCTTAATATTATTTTACGGTAATTGGAGACTATGTTTTTTGTTACCAGGACTTTTCTGCTTATTTTATGGACTAAAGTTTTTATCAGCATTAAGTATCGAACCTTCTGGAAAAATAAATTCAAAAGTAAATTCCAGTCAGCCTTTTGCCAAAAACTGGCATAGGGCATTGAGCTCAATTGCCTTATCAACCCTAAGCGCTGGATTTATTTTTGGCGCTATGACATTCATTATTCCTCGTTATTTTGAAACTTACCTATCAAATATTTCCACCTCAGTGGCAGTAACAGGTCTATTAGCTGGGATTGTTTATGCTACCGCTTCATTTGCACAGATTTTTGTTGGAAAGATGATTGATAAATTTTCTCCAAAATTAATTTTATTAATAATTTCAGTAGGGCAAATTTTATTTATATACTTTTCTTCAATCTTAGAAAATTGGTCACTTTTTTTCATGACACTTTTCGCCATGGCATTTGTATTTGGACAAGTACCAATCAACGATATTATTCTATCTCGATATATTCCTGACAAAAAACGAGCAAAAATTCTAAGTATCAAGTACGTTTTAAACTTATCTGCTGGAGCAAGTGTATTACCAATTTGCAGCCTTATGATGCAAAATGGTTTTGAAATGCGACAGATATTTAGCATGATGAGTTTTATGGCAGTATTGATTTTATTAGCAGCCTTGCTTTTACCAAAACAGCTTGAAGAAGAGCGACTAGATCTAAATACCAGTTAATCTAAGAGTGTTTAAATTTGTGCAAACTCGACACCTTTTTCACAATATCGCTTACCTCATCTCTTAACTGCCCTTCCATGGGCACATCATATATAGAATTTAACATAATTTCTTTGGGCTTTGTTTGCCTTTGCCAAGATAAAGATCGTAAAAGTTCAGTAGCTTGATTAGGTAAAACTTCAGGAATAGTCCGGCCGCTAATCAATGCCCAAAAACCCGTCCACAGTCTGGCAACCGTCCAAGGATTATATCCTCCACCGCCAGTCAGTAGTACTCTTTGAGAGAATCCCAAAAGTATACTCAGAATTTTAAAAATAACCTGGTTGGATAGGCAAAGTCGTGACATTGGATCTTCTACTAATGCATCCGCACCACCTTGAATAATTAAGGCCTCTGGTTGAAATCTATCTAATAAAGGGAGCACTAATTTTTCAAAAACAAACATAAATTCTGAGTCATTACAATGACTTGGAAGAGGGACATTAAGAAACCTATCGGGTATGTTTTCATCTAAGCCGCCAGTGAATGGCCATCTTTTTCTTTCATGTGTTGAAACGACAAACAGGTTTTCGTCTTCTGGAAAAGCTGCGGCGACACCATCGCAATGATGTGCATCTAAATCAATATATGCTATTCTCTGCACACCTAGATCTCTGAGACGATTGATAGCAAAAGCCAAATCATTCAGAAAACAAAAACCATTCGCATAGCCCGTCATACCATGGTGAAGACCTCCACCTAATGAATAGGCACGCCCCCCATTAGCAACTAAGTCAGCCGCTAATAAGGAACTCCCTACAGAGGTTGCTGGCCTCTTAAACATTTCTGGAAAAACAGGGTTTGATAGTGATCCAATATTATAGGTTTTTGCATCTTTTTCTGAAATTTTTTGAGAAACTTCGGTTTTTTTTAAAACAGCAATATAATCAGCTGTATGAAAACTTTTAAGAAGCTCTGGCTTTGCACATGGACCCGTTTTGTATTCCTCTTTATCACAAATTCCAAGTGCTCTTACTAAATCCAAAACTGCAGATACACGGGGTATCGATAATGGATGCTTTCCTCCGAATTGAGATTTACGATAAACCTCTGAACCAATTAAGATAGCTTTTGCCGAATTCGTTTCTTTCAACTCTAGAACTTTCAATGCTTATAGAGTTTAGATTTAGAGGTTTACATTCATTTATCAAAAGTGGTCTTGATAAAATACATGTAAGCCACGGTCACTGGTCCTATTAAAATTGCAAAAATCAAAGTTCCTACTCCAGCTGTACCACCCAAAGACCATCCAAAAACTACCACTGAAATTTCTAAAAAGTTCCTTACGTAAGCCATTGGAATTCTGGTTTTTTTACTAAGACCGGTCATAAGACCATCACGAGGGCCTGGACCTAAATTTGCAATAAGATAAATACTTCCCCCTAAACCTATAACTAGGATTGCAATAAAGACTTGCACGAGTTTTAGTAAATTTTCTGTTTGGTATGGTATATAAGGTAGCGTTATCTCAATAACTGCTGCCACAACAAAAAAGTTTATGAAAGTTCCAATACCCGGTTTTTCTTTGAGAGGTATCCAAAACAGTAAAACAGCAAAACTAACCAAAATAATTGATAAGCCTATGCCAATTCCAAATTGCACAACAAAGCCTTGTGCTAGAACCATCCAAGGGCTAACCCCAAAATTTGAGCCAAATAATATAGCATGCCCAAAACCGAAAATCATAAGCCCAAGAAATAAAAATAGTACCGATTGTAGAGGGGGTTTAAACGATAACGGAGTTGGAGCACTCCAAAATAAATTTGGAACACTTGTTAACGAAAATATTTTTGAGATGGCTTTCACTTAACCTAACTAGAAATCTTTTAAGACTTTTGCAATCTGGATTTCAGTCTATTTTTTTCTATCCAAATCTATTTAAATGGTATCCTCTATTCCAAAAGCTATCTATAAATTAAAAGCATAATGGTTAAGAAAAAAGAAGATTTAAGATCAGCCCGTTGGTTTGCACCAGATGACTTAAGATCCATGGGTCATAGATCTCGTGCTATGCAAATGGGACTCGATCAAGCAGATTGGGAAGGCAAACCTATTATTGCCATTATTAATACTTGGTCAGACTTATCACCATGCCATCATCATTTAAGAGACCGAGCCGAATTTGTTAAAAAGGGCATTTACCAAGCCGGAGGTATGCCTGTTGAAATGCCTGTTCATTCTTTTTCGGAACAATTTCTAAAGCCAACGTCAATGCTGTATCGAAACATGGGAGCTTTCGAGGTTGAAGAAACACTGCGCTCTCACCCAATTGATGGAGCCGTCTTGATGGGTGGATGTGATAAATCAACACCAGCACTGATTATGGGCGCAACCAGTATGGGACTACCATTTATTTACATGCCTGCAGGAGCAATGTTGCGAGGTAACTATGCAGGTGAAAAGCTAGGGTCCGGTACTGATGTTTGGAAATACTGGGACGAACGTAGAGCTGGCAATATTTCCAAAGAGCAGTGGTATGGCGTGCAAGGTGGTATAGCCCGTAGTTATGGTACATGTATGACAATGGGAACGGCATCAACTATGATGAGTATTGCTGATGGTTGGGGGCTAACTTTACCAGGGTCATCTTCAATACCAGCCCCCGATGCTAGTCATAAACGTATGGCGACTGACTGTGGTCGTCGAATTGTTGAGATGGTCTGGGAAGATTTAACTCCTGACAAAATCATAAACGAAGCCAGCACAAGAAACGCAGTAACGGTAGCCATGGCGACAGGTTGTTCAACCAATGCAATTATCCATTTGATTGCGATGGCACGTCGTGCCGGTGTCAATCTAACCTTGGATCAACTCGATGAAATAGGCCGAACTACACCCGTGATCGCCAATATTCGTCCATCAGGAAAAGAGTACTTGATGGAAGATTTCTTTTATGCAGGGGGTTTGCGAGCTTTGATGGTTGAGCTGGGGGATAAACTTGATCTAAGTGTCAAAACAGTTACAGGAAAAACACTAGGCGAATGTGTCAAAGGAGCTAAAAATTATAATAGTGATGTCATTCGTACCCTAGATAATCCAGTTTACCATGAGGGATCTTTAGCTGTTTTAAAAGGAAACCTTGCTCCTGATGGAGCCGTCATAAAACCAGCGGCAATGGATCCAAAGTTTCAAAAACATAGAGGCCCCGCCATTGTTGCAAACAGTTATTCTGAATTGAAAGAAATAATAAATGATGAAAACTATCCTATAACAGCTGATCATATTTTGGTTTTACGAAATGCCGGACCAAAAGGTGGTCCAGGAATGCCAGAATGGGGTATGATCCCTATGCCAAAAGCATTACTTAAGCAGGGACACCGGGATATGATTAGATTATCTGATGCAAGAATGTCTGGAACGTCTTATGGCGCGTGTATTCTTCATGTTGCCCCAGAAGCCTACATTGGTGGGCCGTTGGCGTTAATAAAAAATGGCGACATCATAGAAGTGGATATACCTGAACGAAAACTCAATGTTGATATTTCAGAAAATGAATTGAGTAATCGGCGAGAAAAATGGAAAGAACCCGAACCTCGTTATGAACGCGGTTATGGTTACATTTATTCAAAGCATATTGAGCAAGCTGATAAGGGTTGTGATTTTGACTTCCTAAAGTCAGACTTTGGATCCGCTGTTAAAGAACCAGAAATAAATTAAAGTACTAATTGTTTTCTAAATTCTCATATACCTCTGGCATAAATCTTGGGGAACAGTGACAGTAAAATTCCAAATCGTCAGTGTCACTTAGATTAGTAATTCTTTGAGGAATATTGGCTGGAATTATAACGCTATCCCCAACTGAAACCTCAAATTCTTCTTCGCCCACCATGACCAATCCACTTCCTTTTCGAATAATATAGATTTCTTTTGTATCCCTAAGACAGTGTAGTTGTGTCGTAACTGAAGGCTCAACTCTGGCAATTGCCAAAGAAAAATCTTTAACTTCATCACTATTTAAACACTCTGTGATAAAACATCTTTCGTCAGTCCAAAACTCGGGAGAACTGATTTTATCTTTCGATAACTTCACTGGAAAATTCCTTTCATTTTAAATATTACCAGCTTGGAACGCAGTCCATGCCACCATCTACTGTAAGATTGGCACCAGTAATAAATTTTGCATGATCTCCTGCCAAAAATAGAGCAGCATTAGCCACATCTTCACCGGTACCCAATCGACCAAGAGGCACAGCTCCTAACCAGCTCTTTACTCCGTCCGGCCAGTCTTGCTTTAAATTTTGCCGATCAATTAATCCTGGGCAAATTGAGTTTACACGGATTTTCTTGGGGCCAAGCTCAAGCGCTGAGGCCTTTGTAAAGTTTATGAGACCTGCTTTCGAAGCTGCATAATGGCTATGATTTAACGCAGGTGTCAGAGCTTCTATAGAACAGATATTAACAATGGACCCTCCTCCTTGAGCCTGTTCAGCAAAATATCGTGTCATCAAAATTGGGACTTGCAGATTAATCTCCAGCATTTCCCTCACTTTTGTTCCACTCATATCTGTTAATGCGCTTAAGGTTTGAGTAGCAGCATTGTTAACCAAAACATCAACAGTTTTCTGATCTTTCATAAGTGTTTCAAATATTTGTTTGCATGCATCTTGATTTGAAAAATCTCCAAAGACTCCTGAGATATCTGCCATTGAAAGCTTTGATAACTTAGTTTTAGCTTCTATGAACTCGGGGCTTTCGTTTCTTGCATGAAGAACTAATTCCGCTCCAGCCTCTGCAAACTTTTTTGCGATGGCAAACCCAATGCCACCTTTTGATCCTGTAATTAAAACCCGCTTTCCCGTCAGCTCAGTCAACTAAAATCTCCCTGGTCTGTGAAATATAAAAATCTAAGATAATCTCAATACCAAGTGTTCAAAAGTTCTGGCAAAATAGATTTAATTTTTTTTCCAGCAATACTGGCATATTCTAACACCTCTTCAATCGTATCAGGTTGCTGATCTTCTCCCCCATCAGCCTTATTTGTAATTGCTGAAAGGCCAACAACCTCAAAACCAGCCTGTTTGGCAGCAATTACTTCCATTATCGTAGACATTCCAACGGCATTCGCACCACTTGCGCTTAGAAAGCGCCGTTCTGCTGAAGTTTCCAAAGAAGGGCCAGTTATTCCCGCGTAAATTCCTTGGCTTAATTTGATACCGGCGTTTTCAAAACAATTAGAGACTATCTTCTGTACCTTTTTATCATAAGCATCAGACATATCAGGAAATCGCAAACCTAAGTCATCATTGTGAGGACCAATAAGTGGATTTTGGCCAGTGAAATTAATATGATCGGTTAACATCATTATGCTTCCAGGCTCAAAACTTTTGTCCAAAGCACCTGCAGCATTTGTTACGATCATCTTCCCTACACCTAAGCTTTTAGCAACCCTTATTGGAAATCCTATTTCATGGGCTTTCCACCCCTCATATAGATGCAACCGACCCTGCATAACCATTACACACCGGCCGCCAAAGAACCCTACTACTAAGTTTCCTGCGTGAGATGGTGCCGTAGAGACAGGAAACCCTGGTATTTCTTTATATGGGATTACAACTTCATTTGAGATTTCATCTATTACATCACCCAAACCAGATCCTAAAATTAAAAGAAACTCAGGCTGATGATTTATTCTTTCACTAATATACGCAGAAGCAAATTTTATTTTTTTTATGACATCATTTTCCATGGAACCACTTTTTTATTCAAGGCTGGCTTTTATTTGTGGCGCTAATTCACGAACCTCGTCGTAAATTTTTTCAATATCAATTCCAGTGATTTTTTTATTTTTCACAATATGTTTCCCCGATACAAAAACATCTGTTATGTCAGATCGGCCTGCGCCAAATACAAGATGTGTTATGGGATCAAATAGAGGTATAGAATGAGAGTTATTTACATCAACCATGATAATATCTGCACATTTTCCTATTTCCAAACTTCCAATTAACTCAGATTTACCTAATGCTTTCGCACCATTAATAGTTGCCATATGAAGCACCTGCTCAGCAGTTAGAGCGTCAGCTTCCATATTGAGGCCTTTTGCTAAACCACAAGTTAACCGCATTGCCAGCCACATATCTAAGTCATTGCCACTTATTGCCCCATCTGTACCAATTGTCAGATTTATACCCGCTCTTTTCATTTCTTTAACTGGAGCAATACCTGACCCCAACTTCAGATTTGACATCGGGTTAAGAACAACATTTGTCTTGCTTTTTGCTATAAGAGAAATCTCTTTTTCATCAAGATGTACACAATGAGCCAGTACTACATTTTCACCCAACAATTTATGTTCATTCAAGTGTCTTATGACTGAATTATTATATCTTGCCTTAATATCATTTTGTTCTGCTTTAGTTTCTGCTGCGTGGGTGCAAAATAGTATCCCATACTCATCCGCAATTCTCTTAGCATCAGTCAGGTTTTCTGGAGAAACCGTATAACTACCATGAGGCAGAATCGCAGGGATTACGTTTTCATCAGCCTCATGATTTTGAGAAAACTGATGAGCCTCAGAAATATAATCTTCATGACACCGGCCACCTATTCCTGGCAAATCAAAAAAGATCCCACCGGTAGAGATCCGCATACCTAATTTTTTTGCAGCATTAGCTGTTTCTTCTGGATACCAAAACATATCCATCACAGTAGTTGCACCACTTAAAAGATTTTCTGCCAATCCTAAAATAGAACCCAAGTATGTAGTTTCAGGGGTGAGGATTGCTTTCTCAGCTATCCAAACACGTCCTAACCACTCCTCAAGAGGCAGGTTTTCCACAAGCCCTCTAAATAAACTATCAGCAGCATGACAGTGCATGTTAATCAAACCCGGCATTACTATATTGCCATTTGCTGAGATCGTTTTTTTTGCGCGAAAGCTATCGACTGAAACTGTATCAGAGCTTTCTAGTGCTGTTATCCTTCCATCACTGACCGTAATCAGGCCATTTTTAATAATGGCATGAGCTGGATCACATGTTACGATTAAGGCGTCTTTAATTAAAATATCATCCATTGCGATACTCTCTCATACTTATCAAATCTCTTGTCTCAGTGAGTGACCCAAACACTAGCACCAACAAGGATCCATTTAAGTAAACTGTTGTATAAATCCAGATCCTTGAAGGTTCTATAATTATCTACTTTTTTCCAATATTGCTTTTGCGAGTTCGTAATCAAGAATAGCATGCGTGACAAATTTCCCTTTTAAAGCCGCCAATACAGCTAAGTCTTTTTTTAATCCTGAAGCAACTAAGATCCTTTTTGGGGTTTTTAGAATATCTTCCAGCTGAATTGCTATCATACGTTCTTGAAGTTGATGAGGTAGCTTACTTCCATCTGCTTGAATAAAACCGCTGCATAACCAACCAGCGCCCCCTTCATCTTTAATTTTTTCTAAATCTTTTTCGCTTATTATTCCTGAAGAGAGAATGTGAGTACTATCTGAGAGGTCACCAACAGATGTTATTATAGCACTGAGATTTTTTAACCTTTTTAATTGCGCTTTAATCGTTTCTTCTTGTCTTAAATCTTGAGCTAAAGGCTTGCTTGAAAGAATTGCTGGCGAATGAAGAGTATAACACTGTGCACCTATTCTGTTAGCAATTTGAATTGCGCAATCTTCCGCACTTAGTAATCTGTCTGACTCCATTGATCCTATTATCTGACAAACTGAGGTGCTATCAATTTTGCGGTCCGGTAAATTTTCCCCAACTGACTTTATGGTTTCACCCCAAGCGACACCTATTACGTCACCTGGCTCAATAATGTTATAAAAAGCTAAAGCAGCCACTCTAGCAGTTTGCCGCAATGCGGATGAAGGATCAGAATTTGGTCCACTGTTCGCTATGTAAACATCCTCAAGATCAAACATTTTTCGCAATTCTTGACCAATTGAGGAGCTCCGAAGGCTTTCACCGTTGACCCTGATATCTACGATGCCACGATCTCGCCCTTCTTTTAAATAATTTACTATAGTCGCTCTAGAGAGACCAAGACGATCTGCTATCTGACCCTGATTTAAACCTTCCTGATAATATAAAAGAGCAACATTAGCCAAATAACTTTCATCTTTCGTCGAGTATGAAAGACCGGCTTCAGTTTCAGTGTTACTCTTTCTCAGCATAAGCTTTTTTCATTTCTGATTAACGTAAAGAAGCTTCCACATTACCGCCATCTACTGTCATGACATGTCCAGTTGTTCGTTCAGATTGAGCGAGTGCAACAAAAGCTTGTGCCACGTGGCTAGCTCTCACTTCTGCATTTAGTAAATTACCAGCCATATAGCTTTCTTCCGAAACGCCCCTTGCAGTTGCACGTTCAGCTATAAAATTATCTGTAAGTAAGCCAGATCTTATTCTGTCAGCGTTTACCCCATTAACTCGGATACCATCTGCTCCCAGCTCAAGCGCAAGCTGCCGCATCAAGAAAAATGTGGTTGCTTTTGGCATTCCGTATGCACCAAAATTTTTACCTGGGTTGACGGCTTGTTTCGAAATATTAAACAAAATTTGACCGCCTCTGGATTGTAACTTCAGCAAGTTGGCTGCTTCTTTTGCAAACTCATAATGAGAAAAAAAGTTTAACTCAAAAGCTTTTCTTACCGAGGAAGTTGGCATATCTACCATCGCCCCTGATTGAGCTGATCCTGCGTTTGAAACAAGTATATCAAGACCCCCATACGCCTCTATCACAGTTTTAATTGCTTCTGATGCAGCATCTGGATCAGTTACGTCGAGCGCTTTTCCAAAATGCCCTGGTCCCAATTTTTCGGTAGCAATATCCAAATTTTCTTGATTGATATCAACTAAGAAGCATTGTGCACCTAATGAAGAAAAAGCCTTCGCTGTTTCAAATCCAATGGTTCCTGAACCTCCAGTTACCATTACCACTTTACCTTGAAACGGTGGGGCTTTGCCTTTGCCCAATTTAGCTTGCTCCAACGACCAGTATTCACAGTCAAACAAATCTTTTTCACCAATTGGATAAAAACCACCTGCATCCTCGCCAACTGACCTTACGCGGGCATTTTGTACAACAAGATCACCCGCTATACTTGCAGATTTAAAATTTGCACCAAGGCCTAGAAGACCTACTCCCTCCATCCATATTGTTTTCGGATCAGGCGGAAGAATAGTTTTGGGTTGGGCCGCTTTAGGAGCCTGCCTTTCAAACATCGCCTTATATTCAATTTCATAGTCCTTTAGCGCTTCTTTTATAGCAGACCTTCCCTGTTCCCAGACTGATTTGCGCAAAACTAAAGGACGGCCCTTGATCCTAATAACATGGTCTGGTGAAGCTGTTCCTCGTTCTGACAAGCTTTCTAAATCATCTCTCTTTAGAAACTTCATTTCTTCTGGACCATTTCTTACATCAATAATCGGCATAGCAGCATTAGGACCAATCATTTCTGCAATTAGACCCCTTATAACTGGTAAAACTCCATGAGATGAGTGGCTGGCTTTCACATTGAGAGCTGTTGGATTTTCAAGATTTAAGTAATCTGCAACAGTTTGTGTGTGCGATATTATCTGATTATAACTTTTTTCAGCTGTCTGGCCAAAAGCAAAATGACCATGCCCTAGTAAGATCAGGCCCTCTACACTGGGATCCTCTTCATAAACTTCAGCAGCTTTTTTTGCTAGAGCGAAACCAGGCATTATGTATGGTACTATTCCTAACCGCGAACCAAAAATTTCTCTGCAAACTTCTTCAGCGTTTGGGAGATTCGCAAGAATTAGAAATGGTGTGGCATGGGTATGATCAACAAATTTATGAGGCAAAAACGCATGCAAAAGTGTTTCAACGGAAGGGTTTGGCGCAGAGCTGTCTAACAAATTAGCTCTCTGTACATTTACCATATCTTCATCAGACAGTTTATCTAGGTTTCGTAACTCTCTCAGAGGGTCCAACCACAGGCCAGGAAGGCCAGGTGCTTGTATCGTATCTAAGTCCCAGCCTGATCCTTTAACATGTATTACTTGTTTAGTATTTCCAAAAAGATCTTTTCGTTCAACTTTAACAGATGTGTTACCGCCACCGTGCATAACAAGATCGGGATTTTGCCCAATTATTCTTGATGTATAAACCCGAAGAGCAAGTTCTTGATCAGCAAGATCTTTGCCTGCTTGATCGATATAGGATTTAGCTTCACTAGAATTATAATTATTTTTGATCATATTGTTTAAAGTCCTGCTAAATCTGGAAACATTTTTGCTAAAGCTTTTTCGGATGCATCAGAAACACCCCTCTCAGTTATCAATCCTGTAACTAGTCTGTTTGGGGTGACATCAAACGCTGGGTTACCTCCAGAAACACCCTCTGAGGTAACTCTTATTTCTTCAATGCTATTTTTTTCGTGGTGTCCTAAAATATGAGTGACCTCACGAGACGCTCGCTCCTCAATTGGGATATCCGCTACGCCATCACTTATTGTCCAATCTATTGTGGGTGAAGGCAAAGCTACATAAAAAGGAACGCCGTTATCATGAGCTGCTAGAGCCTTAAGATACGTGCCAATTTTGTTACAGACATCACCTTGAGCAGTGGTTCTATCAGTGCCTACAATAACCATATCAACAAGACCCTTCTGCATTAGATGTCCACCAGCATTATCTGTAATGTATGTATTACTAATACCATGGCTCTCTAACTCCCAGGCTGTCATTGCGCCCTGATTTCTTGGCCTTGTTTCATCGACCCAAACATGGATAGGAATGCCTGCTTCGTGTGCATGATACATTGGTGAAGTAGCTGTACCCCAATCTACAGTAGCCGGCCATCCAGCATTGCAGTGTGTTAACATCCTAACAGGTTCACCAGCAGGTTTTTTGGATGCTATTTTTTTGACAATCTCTAATCCGTGCTCACCTATTTTTTTGTTAATGCCAACATCTTCTTCAGCGACCTGATGAGCTAGCTCTAATGCCTTTAAAGGACGCTCATCTTCTGAAACTGGGGTTAGTGCACCTAGTAGCCTATCCAGAGCCCACTTTAAATTGATTGCTGTTGGACGAGTCTCTATCAAAGTATCATATGTATTTTTTAGACCCGAATCTGAAGCATCATCACTTAAAGATATTGCTACACCATAAGCAGCAGTTGCACCTATAAGAGGTGCACCCCGTACCCACATATCGCGTATTGCCACTGCAAATTCATTCAAGTTTGTTAGAGCAACAATCCTAAAATCATGAGGTAACCATCTTTGATCTATAATTTTTACCTGACAATCTTTGTAATCATACCAGATCGACCGATAATGAGTTCCTTGAACCTTCATAGGTAATTCTCCGAATTGAACTTTTTTGCCAGATCGGTCAGTTCACTAGCATTTTTTATCGACTTATTATTTAATATTAAATCTCTTCCCATCATTAAGTTTCTAGCTTCAAGCTGGGATCTCTTCTTAGCGTCATCAATTTCTTCAAAATCTGCATTATGGGCAAGTGATAAGACACGTCTGTGCATTTCAATACCGCATATGGCAACAGCATCTTGCCATATGTGTTCGAGCATGTTGTTGAGTGCAAATTCTGAACTATCACCCTGATCTTCAAACATTGACCGAGGAAACAAAATACCTGTTCTTTCAGAATTCCATAGTTTTTTGAATTCATTCTGAAATGCCGCACAAGTTTCTATAATAACTTCCAGAATCCAATTTTGATATTCTAACAATGTTTCGCTACTACGGTGCCCTGGCTGACTGAAATATGCCATTAAATAATTGGAAATTAACATCCCAATATCAAAGCCCATTGGACCATAATAGCCAAATTCTGGGTCTATAACTTTTGTTTCATTATCAGTGCACATCACTGAACCTGAATGTAAATCACCATGACATAAAGTTTCAGTATTAGCTGTGAACTTCATCAACATCCTCTGCGCTTCACTTTTCATTTTAACATCGGATCTAAGTATCTTAACAACCGGATCCAATCCGTCTGTATGATGATTCATTTCCGCCTGAAAATAAGGATCCGTGAATACCAGACTTTCAGTGATCGCCATAAGAGCCAGGTTTCCCTGAAACATTGCCGTATCACTCTTTTTATCTGCTGTTTGGAGTGACAAATCGGAACCTCTAAAAGCAGTACGGGCACAGAATTCTCCAAGCCTCTGCGCTAACCCGTCAATTTTGTCTCCAGCTATTAATTTTTTTCTTAAGATGACATGCGGCAAAAGCATTTCCATAGCTATAATGGCTTGCTCTTTATTGAAATAATATATTTCCGGAACACTCCCAGGATCGCGCTTCGCTTGCCTTACTAAAACCTCATGCTCATAAAACGAGCGACTTAAGGGTAATGGCCAGCTATCACCTACCAACCTGACATAAGGCAAAGCCTGCTTTACGATTATATTTCCTGAGTTACTTGAGACTGTGTAAACTAGATTTAAATTTCCATCGCCTACTTCATTTATTTTCCATTTACTTGTGTCATCACCAACTATTTTACAGATTGCCTCGACAGAACCCAATCTATCAGCAAGCGTTTCGATTGTAAGAGGTTCGTATTTATCCGGAGACATACAATGGTTCCTCCTTATTTAAATTTTAACTTATAATGAACATGAACAAGCATTAGCATAATTTGACTTTTGTCAATAGTGTTGACAATTGAAAAGCTTAGGTTAAGCTTTTCTGAGGGAGAGGGGAATGTCGAAAATTGCTTGCCAAATTTCAGGTATTGTAAAATCATTTGGGCCAAACAAAGTTCTCCGGGAAATCAACTTAGATTTGCCGGCTGGTATGGTCACTGTTCTTATGGGCGCGAATGGTGCCGGAAAGTCAACTTTAGTTAAAATTCTATGTGGCGTTCATCAAGCAGATGCCGGAACGGTTAATCTTTTTGGTGAAAGATTCGAACCAGTTTCACCTGCAGACGCATTTAAATCTGGAGTTGTAACCGTGCATCAATCAATAAACAACGGTGTTATTCCTGATTTGGACGTAGTTTCAAACCTAATGATTGATAAACTTGCAGAACAAAATTCAGGGTTTTTTATTAACTCAGAAAAACTTAAAAGAAACGCTGATGAAATTGCTTCGGCTATGAATATTAACATGGATACCTCCACTTTGGTGCGAGATTTGGGTCCAGCCGATAAGCAGATGATTGCCATAGCTCGCGCAATGGCACATGCTCCCAAACTGCTTATCTTGGATGAGCCGACTTCCTCTCTTTCTGAAAATGAAGCAAAAAGACTTTTTAAACTATTACAAAGACTAAAAGAGCAAGGCGTTGCTATTTTGTACATTTCCCACCGAATGTCCGATATAAATAATATTGCGGATCGCATAGTAGCCATGAGAGACGGTACTATATCAGGGCTATTTGAAGAAAAGCCTCTCAATTATGAGGGCGCTGTAACAGCAATGCTCGGCCAGAAGCTCTCGCAAAATGAGATAAAGATAAATGAGCGAGAAAAAGAAATATTGAACTTAAAGGACGTAAAATTAGCCAATGATAGCAAACCCTTTAACTTGTCTTTCTTTGAAAATGAAATTGTTTCAATTACCGGTCTGATTGGTAGTGGCAAAACAGCTTTAGCGTCACAAATATTCGGTTTAAATCCTGATCCGAAAGTCACTATGACCTTAAATGGCAATTCATACAGCCCACAAAGCCCAGAGCATGCTATTTCAGCTGGCGTTTTTATGTGTCCGAAAGATAGAGCGTCAAATGCTGTGGTGTCAGAATTTGATATATCTAACAATCTGGCATTACCATTTTTCAAACGGCATAGCAGATTGTCTTTTATTCGGAACAAAAGTCTTACGCAAAATGCTAGAAACTCTATCAATGAGCTTGGAATAGTGTGTCAGTCTGAAATGGACTCTGTTACAACATTATCTGGGGGAAACCAGCAGAAGGTCATGGTTGGAAGATGGTTAGCTGAGGACTCTTCTGTACTTCTACTAGACGAACCCTTTCAAGGAGTAGACATAAAAGCCCGGCGTGACATCGGTCATCAAATACGATCAACATCTAGACAAAGAGCCACCATAATATTTGTTGCTGAGCTTGATGAGGCCTTAGAAATAGCAGACAGGGTTATTGTTTTACACGAGGGAAATCTTGTTGGTGACTATCAAAACAAAAGTAAAAATATACCAAAAATAGTATCAAGTTTTAGTGGAAGTGCTAATAATCTAGATAGCGCAAATTACGGAACCTAATTATGGCTACTAATGAAAAAATGAATTTCCGAAGTTTTGCTATAAAGTATGGCTTCCTTATTTTACTTGCAGGTTTGTTAATCTTCTTTTCCATAGCGGCCGAGGGTTTTGCTGGACCACGATCGGCTGTATTTATTTTTCAGTCCGTTTCTATAACAGGTATTTTGGCCCTAGGTGTCACAGCAACTTTAGTTGTCGATGGCTTTGACCTTTCGATCGGATCAGTTGCAACTTCTGCACTTATGCTATCGGCATATGTTATGGTTGTCTTAGAGATGTCAGCTTTCACTGCAATTATTGCATGTTTAATCATGGGTGCTGCAGTTGGTTTCATCAACGGATTACTAATTGTAAAAGCCAGAGTGCCAGATCTTTTGGCAACTCTGGGAATGATGTTCCTATTAATAGGACTTCAGCGCATTCCAACAGAGGGTCGCTCAATTTCTACTGGCATGAAATTACCAGACGGGTCCACTGCTGAAGGAGTATACTCACAAGCTTTTTTATGGCTTGGGAGACATAGACTAGACTTCTTTTTAGAAAAACTTATTCCGATACCAGTAATCATTTTCATTCTAGTAGGTATTTTAATATGGGTTTTCTTAGAATTAACACGGCACGGAAGATTGATGTATGCCATTGGTTCCAATGAAACAGCGACGGCACTTGCTGGCGCTAATGTGAATAGATACAAAATTTTAGCTTACGTTATATCTGGGGTAATGGCATCCATCGGTGGTATTTTGCTTTCCGCTCGCTTGGGGAGGGGAGATATTGCTTCAGGAAACAATCTATTACTAGATTCAGTAGCTGCGGCGCTAATTGGATTTGCTGTTCTTGGTGCAGCCAAACCTAACGCATTTGGAACAGCGATAGGTGCCCTGTTTGTGGGTATTCTTTTGCAGGGTCTCACAATGATGAATGCACCCTATTATACACAAGATTTTGTAAAAGGCGCAGTGCTAGTAATCGCGCTGATTTTTACATTTGCCCTATCTTTCAGTGGGCGTAAAAGCGGCCATTGACTTGGCTTAGTAAACAAGGGAGGAAGACTATGATAAGAAGATCAATACTGAAACTAATTGGGGGAATGGTTGCATTACCTGTGACCCTTACCACCTCTGCATTAGCAGGAGATATGCCTGCACCATTTGACAATCCAGGTGATGTAAAAATCGCTCTTGTCAGATACCTTTCAACAGGTGACTTTTTTCAAGCATATCTGTCAGGTGTAGAAACACAAGCAGCAGCTCTAGGAGTGGACTTGAGAGTTTTCGACAGCAGGCAAGATGCTGCCCTTCAATCTGATATGGTAGACCAAGCCATAGCGCTTGGCGTTGATGGAATCGTAATTCAACATGGACTGACTGAAAGTATGCGAGACGCGGCTCAAAGAGCTGTAGATGCTGGAATTAAAGTTGTTGCATTTGATGTGAACGTTGAGAACGCAGCAATTCCTCAAATAGAACAATCTGACTACTTACTAGGTAAGCTTGCTTTGGAACAAGCTATCAAAGATAATGGAACATCTTGGAAAGCTGGCTATGTTTATGTTCCTGGTATTGCGCCACTAGACAGAAGGCATGCTGCATGGGAAGACATAAAAGCTGCAAACCCTGGCATAGAAGAAGTTGCTCAATTTGGTACGCTTGATAACCCAATTGCAAACTCAAACGCCAACCAGGCAAGATCCGTATTGCAAGCCAACTCAGATATTACTGTTATGTTTGCTCCATATGACGAGTTTGCCAAAGGCGTAAAAATCGCAGTGGACGAAGCTGGGCTAACAGATCAAATAGATATTTATTCAGCTGACGTTTCTACTGCCGACATATCAGCAATGCGCGAACCTAATTCTGCTTGGGCAGCAACAGTTGCTACTAATCCTGCAGTTGTTGGAGAAGTGTCAGTAAGATCACTTGCCATGATGCTTGCTGGTGAAAACCCTGGGAGTAATGTTGTCGTGCCACCAACATTGATCACTCAGAAATTCTTAAATGATAATGATATTAAGAATATGGAAGACCTATCAGCAAAAATGCCACAATTTGCTCACGCTGATGTGTCAGTTCCAAGCTGGATGCCATTACCTAAGCGTTAAAACTATTTTGAGCTGGGTACATACCCAGCTCAAATTTCTTTTCTATATTTGACTTTTAGAATTCAGAAGATCTATGCCCAGAAATATTATTAAGATTTTAGAAAAAAATTTTAGTGATATGAAGGCCGGTGAAAAAATGCTGATATCTTCTCCTGAGAAAATTACCGAATATGTTAATTCCTTGGCACCAGGATGCTTCAAGTCGGTGAAACAAATCCGGAAAGAATTGGCATTATTAGAGGGCGCAGACAATACTTGCCCCGTAACCACAGGAATTTTTCTCAAGAAGGCGATTCAAGATAATTATAATCCAGAGAGAATAGAGAGATCTTCTATGCCTTTTTGGCGAGTAATTGATGAACGCCATCCAATTATAAAAAAGCTTGGAATTGACAGTGGCAAAATAGCAGACCTGAGAATTGCAGAAGGGTTCAAATAACTAGATATGAAATTTAAAGTTTTGAACTCTCTAAGTTGCTAAAAATTTATAACCCAGCTAATTTAACTATCTCTTGCGAAACTTGTTCAATATTAATACTGTTTTTTGCTTGTATCAAAAAGTAGGGTCTATCTTCTCTTGCCACTTTTAGATCTCTTTCCATCGAGCTTAAATCAACATCGACATAAGGCGCCAAATCCGTTTTATTAACAAGCAAGATATCCGATTTCATCATTGCTGGGCCTCGTTTTCTTGGAATGTCAGAGCCCATCGCCACGTCGATCATATAAACTGTTACATCTGCTAATTCTGGGGAAAATGTTGCTGATAAATTATCTCCACCACTTTCAATAAAAATTAGATCTAAGTCATCATGACGTCGCTGCAATTCTTCCACTGCAGCAAGATTTATTGAAGCATCTTCTCTTATAGCTGTGTGAGGGCAACCACCAGTTTCTACTCCAATTAGACGCTCTTCTGGAAGAATTTGCATCCGCATTAAGGCCTCTGCATCTTCCTTTGTATAGATATCATTTGTTATAACACCAACTGAATATCTCTGTTTTAAATCTTTGACGATTGCAGCCGTAAACGATGTTTTTCCTGCTCCAACTGGCCCACCAATACCAACACGAACCGCAGACTTTTTTTGATTATTCATGTTTTAAAAACCCTTGGCTGAAGGTGTTCGTGTTCCATCGCTGAAACATCTGAGAAAAAACAAGCAGAGTTTAAATCATCAATTTCACTTTCAGAAGCACTCTGTACAAGATCAGAAATTTTTGAAGACAGCCCTAACATTATACGCTGACCCTCGGTTTGACCAATGGGAATTAGGCGAATTGCAACCGATACAAGATTAGAACAAAATGCGTGCAAATAAGCAGGTAGAATAAGATCTTGCTCAATACTCTGATTTTTTGCAGCCAGGGCGACAGCTATTGGTAGAGATAGTTCACCTATATCCTGTTTCCAGACATCCTCAATTACCTTTGCAAATGCACTGCCTTGTAACTTTGTTTCCAATAGGCGCTCCCCAGCAGGGCACAACGCAATAGATAATTCATTCATTTTCTTAGCGTCATACCCTCGAAGTATCAGACTTATAAAGATAGCATCAGTTCTTAAAGATCCATACTCTAGTAGATCTGTAATCCAATTTTGCAATTTCTTACCATTGCTTACATGGCCTTTATCGATGGCCCACTCCAGCCCATGGGAATAGGCAAAGGCACCGATTGGAAATGCGGGAGACATCCATTGCATTACTGTCATAAATTTCAAATCAGTGTGCATGTGCATGGGTACTTTTTACATGTTCATGTGAATGTGTTCTGCCATGGCCATAAGCACCACCAAGTGGCGTAAAAGGTTCTGTAACATGCGTTATAATTCCACCTAAATGTTCAATCATATGTTCTATGACGTGATCATGCTGAATAAGTATTCTGGTCTGCTCAACTTGTGCTGGCGTGTGGCGGTTTCCTATATGCCAAGCATATTCCAACATTTTACTCCCTGTAATAGCAGCCAACAATTCTGGTTTGGCTATTATTTCCACAAGATTTTCGTCATCTAATTCTAGTTGGTCACCATGGTTCAAATTTGTTGCTTTTTCGAGATCTATCAAAAAATCTATTCCACAATCCGTAAGCAGTCTTTTTCTACGGAGAAACCGATCTGAGTAATTCAAAGAGCACTTTAATTTAGCATTTGAAGTAGGACTCGTAATAACTGATTTAACTAAAAACATGCTAATTTCCTAAAACATAAAATAGCGCTGCGCCATGGACACTTCGTCAGCTGGCTGACACGTTAAAAGCTCTCCATCGGCGCGAACTTCATAGGTTTCTGGATCAACATCAATTTTTGGTAAAGCTACATTCAATTTCAAATCGAGTTTTCCAATATTTCTGGTATTTTTAACTGGTACCGCTTTCTTAGCTAAACCTAATTTTGAACTTATACCATCAGCGTGAGCAGCCTCCGAAACAAACGTCACAGAAGACTCCGACAAAGCCCTCCCAAAAGCCCCAAACATTGATCGGGTGTAAACTGGTTGAGGGGTTGGAATGGAAGCATTTGGATCACCCATTTGAGCAACAGCAATTGTCCCGCCCAATAAAACCATCTCTGGTTTTACTCCAAAAAATGCTGGGTTCCAAAGAACAAGATCCGCTCGCTTACCAAGCTCTACTGAACCAACCTCATGCGATATTCCATGAGCAATTGCAGGATTTATTGTGTATTTTGCAATGTATCGTCGAGCTCGCAGATTATCATTGTCACCAGTTTCTTCGGAAAGAGCACCTCGTTGCTTTTTCATTTTATCGGCGGTTTGCCAAGTTCTTATAATGACTTCCCCAACTCGACCCATAGCTTGGCTATCCGATGCTATTATAGAAAAGGCCCCCATATCATGTAGAATATCCTCTGCCGCAATTGTTTCTCGCCGTATGCGGCTTTCAGCAAATGCTATGTCTTCTGGGATAGATTTATCAAGATGGTGACAAACCATTAACATGTCTAAATGCTCTTCAACTGTATTTTTAGTAAATGGTCTTGTTGGGTTAGTTGAAGACGGTAATACAAATTGTTCGCCACAAATTTTTATGATGTCAGGCGCATGACCGCCTCCTGCTCCTTCAGTATGAAAAGCATGTATTGTTCTTCCTTTCATGGAATCAACAGTTCGTTCAACAAAACCACTTTCGTTTAATGTATCAGTATGGATCATCACTTGAACATCAAGATCATCTGCTACACCCAAACAACAATCAATCGCTTGTGGTGTTGTTCCCCAATCTTCATGAAGTTTCAACGCACAAGCTCCACCTAAAACCTGTTCTTCCAAGGCTCCAGGTAGCGAGGCATTTCCCTTACCTGCAAACGCAAGGTTCATTGGTAAGCCATCTGCTGACTGCAACATTCTTCCAATATGCCAAGGACCTGGCGTACAAGTTGTTGCTAAAGTGCCATGTGCTGGCCCAGTTCCACCACCTAACATTGTGGTCACACCAGAGTGAAGAGCATCATCAATTTGTTGAGGGCAAATGTAATGAATATGGCTATCAAATCCCCCTGCAGTTAAAATTTTTCCCTCCCCAGCGATAATTTCTGTGCCAGGGCCAATTATTATATTAATGTTTGGTTGGGTATCTGGGTTACCAGCCTTACCTATTGCCTCTATCTTTCCATCTCTGAGAGCGACATCTGCTTTAAATATGCCTGTGTAATCAAGGATTAGAGCATTTGTGATTACTGTATCAGGTGCTCCATTAGCTCTTGTTACTTGCGACTGCCCCATACCGTCGCGAATAACTTTACCACCACCAAATTTAACTTCTTCTCCGTATGTCGTCAGATCTTTTTCTACCTCTATAAAAAGCTCGGTATCAGCCAGCCTCACCTTATCCCCAACTGTGGGACCATACATTCCTGCATAATCAAATCTCGAAATTTCTACTGCCATTAGAGATCACCCATTATTTTTCCGTTAAAACCAAAGATTCTTCTCTCTCCTGAAAAGGGAATAAGATTTACTTTTCTCGATTGACCAGGCTCAAATCGAACTGCTGTTCCAGAGGCTATATTTAGCCGCATTCCTCGAGCACTTTCACGATCGAAAGAAAGAGCTTCGTTAGTTTCAAAAAAATGATAATGGCTGCCCACCTGAATCGGGCGGTCTCCAGTATTAGATACCATTAGAGACGAACCTTCTCGTCCTTCATTCAAAGTTATAGAACCATTTGAGGTTATTATTTCACCTGGTTTCATGATTTCTTATTTTCGCTCAAGAAAATTAATAGCAACGACAAAAACACAATGGCTATTGCTATGTATACCGGCACTGCACTCGCTTCGTGTAAATGAAAACTTGTACTGCTGTGGGCAAGTGAAATATTAGAGATAAAAACTAGAATTAAAAAAGTTAAATATTTCATTTTTTTCCTATCTTATTGGGTTGTGAACTGTAACAAGCTTCGTTCCATCGGGGAACGTGGCCTCTACCTGAACTTCTGGTATCATATCAGGTATACCATCCATGCAGTCAGTCGATTTAACTATTGTTGCACCGAATTCCATCATTTCAGCTACGCTTTTCCCATCACGAGCTCCCTCAACAACAGCATCGCAAATTAGAGCAATAGCTTCTGGATAATTAAGCTTAACTCCACGGCTTTTTCTTTTCCGGGCAACTTCTGCTGCCATAGCTATTAAAAGTTTATCTTTTTCTCGAGGTGATAATTGCACTATAGCCTCCAAGCTTTTGGTAAATTTTTGTCTGTAATTTCAGTGATTATTGGCACAAGCATTTGCCTTAATTCATATCCAGTTGGGGCAATTAATCGCGCTACTAAAAAGTTGTCCTTGATAAGGCTAACTCCTGAATAACTATTCAAGTGATCTTTAAATCTATTCAACAATAACTTAGCCCTTTTTGACTTGAAAATAATACTAGCGGTTGCAGAGCCACCGGCAGCAACCGCTTGCCTTTTTAATAATTTCGATATGTTGCCACTCAATCGAGTTTTATCTAAAAAAATAATTTTTCCATCTACGCAAACTTCTATAGTGTCATCAAAACAACCAGAGATATTAGTCTCACCCATTGCTAGTCTACCAAAAATTACTGGCTCAACGATTAAAGCTTCTGCTTCAGATGAAAGGCTAACCTTTAATTCACGCTTTATTTTTCCCTGATCAAAGACAATCGTTTCTTGAGGAAGCCAGTAAATGCTAGCTGTGTTCTTTAACACAATTTTGTTTTCAACAATTGCAGCTGAGCCATCATTACTTTTGTAAATTCTTTCACATCCCTGGGTGGTTACTGTGAGTTTAGATTGATCTTCACATTCAATAATATTCGAAAATTTATCGCCGCCCGTTAGCCCCCCGGATGTATTGATAACGACGCATTCTAATCCATTAACCTTCCTCGGAAAAAGCGCCTTTGTGGAACCTTGCTGAAAAAGATTTCTTATTTTACTTTTACCAGCAGATTTTAAACGTAATGCGCCATGTGCCCGAGGTAGTTGATCTGTTATGTCAATTTTTTCTAAATACATTTAATCTCCAGAAAGAGACCGACTCTATTACTAGCAGATAAAGGCTTGGACTAAACTCAGGAAAATTTAAATTCATATAGACTATTTTGGAGTGTTTTTTGACCAATTTTTAAAAAATGACTAAAATTTAATCACAAAATGGCCTTGAGATAAAAATATTTTTGAATTTAAAAAGCAGAAAAGTAAATCAAAATGAAAAAAACAAACGCAGAAGAATTAGTGCTGGAATACTTCAAAGCCGTTGATGACGAAGATATTGGTGCAATTCTAAACACCTTAACTGAGGATTGTATTTTTTCGGTTGAAACGCATAGCGTAAAATTGTTTGGCCATAAAGAAATTACAGGTATGTTTAAGAGACTATGGGAAAACCACGCCTCGGTTGAACATACAAACTTTCATTTTGTAAAAGACGCTGTAAACAACCAAGTTGCTGTAAGATTTCAAGTAAAAAATATCCTTTTGGGAGGCGAAACTGTTTTGAAATCAAATTGCAATTTTTTTACTCTACGAGATGGTATCTTCTCGGAAGTGAGAGTTTACATGGCTGGACAAAATACTCTTAATAAAGAAAACCCCTAGCCTAATGCTTAAAACTTGATGCAGTTTTCAACATAGCTTTTAACATACTACTTTTGTCTGCTGGAGAGGTGGGGTAAGCTTTTCTGCTATGAGACAGATTAGAACTTAGAAGCATCTCAGCCTTTTTGTAGGTCAGTGGACCTGGATTAATAATTGGCACAGGCAAGCGAGACGATAGGAAGCTATGTGCTTGATGCATTGTTGTTGAGCCCAAAATAATAACTTCTGCTTTGTCATGCTCTATAGCTTTATTGGCTGCTATTTCTAAAAGAGGAAAAATCTCCTCTTCTTTTCCATCTAAAAGTGCTTGATTATCAGGAGTTACATCTATTGATCTAATTGAAGCCAAAGAACTGTTTATTCCAAGATCATTTATAGTCTTTTCATAAAGATGAAACCATTTTTCCCACATAGTAATTATTGAAAATTTGGAGCCAAGAGACATTGCTGTAAGCATAGACGTCCTGCCAGGACCAATAACAGGTATTGAAAGAACTGATCGAAGAGCAGAGACACCGGAGTCGCTCATAGTATCAATACATACCGCTGAAAAACCCTCTTTCTCCGCATCTAACCCAGCCTCTAATATTCCAACATCTGCGAGCACCATATCAGACTGACTAACATAATTTTTTGGAGCTGCTTTTACTGGTCTGAATATAAATTCAAAACCTTCACTTATTTCGACAGATTTTAACTGTGCTTGTCGTGATAAAAGATTTTCCTTTGACATTGGGAATGGAACAATAACGAGAATTTTCTTCATAAATAAAATATATTGTTTAGAGTTAGAAATACTATCGCAAGGACGACACGAATGATTTCTCTTGTCAATAAAACTTTCTTCGTCACAGGGTTGGGAAGTGGGATAGGCTACGAAACCGGAAAACTTATTAAAAGTTTAGGTGGAAACCTGACAGGTACAATTGAAAATGAAGATCAAAAGAAAGATATATTACCTCTTACCGAAGATATTTTTTTACTGGATTTGAATGATAGCGAAAAGCTTCAGTCTGCCATTCAGGCTGCTGCAAGAAAATATCAAGGGTTAGATGGCTTGGTAGGTGCTGCAGGAATTATAAAATTAAAAACTTTTGATGCAACAACTTCTCAAGAGTTGGATCAAACCCTTGATGTAAACCTTAAAGCAAATTTTAAATTAGCCCAATTTGCCAATTCATTTTTGAAATCGGGAGCAAGTCTCATTTTTGTTTCAAGTCAAATCGGTCTTGTTGGCCACGATAACGCAGCTGCGTATGCTGCTTCCAAAGCTGGATTAAATGGATTTGCAAAATCTATCGCATTAGAACTTGCGAACCGAAACATAAGAGTAAATACTGTTGCGCCAGGCCCAATAGTAACACCAATGACAGAAGCAGCTAGATCTGATCAGAATCGTTATGAGGAAATTAAAAGTAAAATACCACTTGGGCGTTTTGGGGAAGCAAAAGAGGTTGCACAAGTAATAGGTTTTTTACTATCCGACTCTGCATCCTTTGTTACGGGTCAAGTAATAGTTGTGGACGGTGGTTTTACAGCCAATTAAAATTAAAGCCCAAGATAAGATTTTTTAAGCTCAGCATTTTTTAATAGGTCTTTTGACAAACCAGAAATAGCAATCGATCCTTCCTCGATTACATATGCTCGGTCAGCTATAGAAAGAGATTGCGTCACATTTTGCTCGACCAACAAAACGGTGAGGCCATTATCACTAATTTTTTTTATTAATTCGAACATTTGTTCTACCAATAAAGGGGAAAGACCCAAGGAGGGCTCATCAAGTAATAGAAGGCGTGGATCACCCATTAACCCACGGCCAATAGCAACCATCTGCTGCTCACCGCCCGAAAGTGTTCCAGCTGTTTGGCTTATTCTCTCAGAAAGCTTTGGAAAAATTTCTAAAACTTTTTCCAAATTAACAGATCGGTTATTCTTTCCACGTCGATAGGATCCTAATTCTAAATTATCTCTTACAGTAAGATTAGGGAAAAGTTTTCTGCCTTCAGGAACATGAATTAAACCCATATCAACTATTTCTTCAGGCGACTTGTTCGAGATTACTTCATCCTCAAAAAATATTTTACCATCGTTAGGCTTGATCAAGCCTGACATACAATTGTTTAAGGTTGTTTTACCAACGCCGTTACTACCGAGTACTGCTACAACCTCACCTTCTTTAATTTCCAGCGAGATATCTCTTAAAACCTCAACCAGACCATAACCTGCGGCTAAGTTTTCAACTTTAATAAGACTCATCCACCCTCCGCCATAGCTTCAGCAGCACCATGTCCTAGGTAAGCTTCAATCACTTGTGGGTTTTCAGCGACAGAAGAGGGAGTGCCACTAGCAATAAGTTTTCCATCATTGAGAACATAGGTACGATCCGATAAATTCATAACTGCTTTCATAACATGCTCAATAAGGAAAATGGTGATGCCGCGATCTCTTATCCCTTTAATAACTTTTACGATATCATCAATTTCTGTTGGATTTAATCCGGCCATTACTTCATCAAGAAGAAGAAGCTTCGGATCCGTTGCAAGCGCCCGAGCCAACTCAAGACGTTTTCGCCCTGCTACGGTAAGCCCATCGGCGCCTTGATTTAATAATGAAGTCATACCAACAACTTCAGCAACTTCCTCTGCTTTTGTTCTGGCGAGATCAGTATCAGAAGTATTACTGTATGCGCCAACCATAATGTTTTGCAGGGTCGTCAAACCGGCAAATGGTTGAGTTATTTGGAATGTCCTAACCATCCCAAGTTGACAAATTTGGTGAGGCTTCATCCCTAAAACAGAGGCATTTTTGAAATCTATTCTGCCCTCGTCTGCCTTCAAAAACCCTGCCACCATTGCAAATAAAGTTGTTTTACCTGCTCCATTTGGTCCAATTAATGAAACAATTTCTTGTTCATTAACCTCTAAGTCCACTGATGAAACCGCAACTAATCCACCAAATCTTTTTGTTACGTTATTGACTTTCAGCACGTTAAGGGTCCTCACGCGATGTTTTTTTATCAAGCGAAGTAGAGTCTGATTTCTTTTCTTTTTTCTTAAATGCTCCTATTAATCCATTTGGCAGATATCCAATGATAACTATTAATATCAGACCATATACGATAAGACTTAGGCCTGGCGTATCGATAAAATGGCGTGCTATTTCATTAACTGTATGCAAAACAAAAGCGCCAACTAAAGGCCCAAAAATTGTACCCATCCCGCCAACTATTGTTACCAAAAGCATTTCAACTGAAAGATGTATGGAATATGCTATCGGAGGATCCAGATAGAGATACTTTTGAGCATAAAAAGTTCCTGCTGCACCACCCATAGCACCCATTATCATAATTGCGTAAATTTTGCATTTTAAGGTATTAATTCCTAATGCTTCAGCAGCATCTTCATTTTCTCTAATGGCCACAAGTTGAGCGCCAAAGCGCGATCTTTCAAGCCAGTACACGATTGCAATAGAGATAAACATTAAAATTAATGCGAAGTAGTAGAAACCAACTGGGGTTTCAAATTGTAAATTGCTTAGACCGGGAGCATAGGTGAGAAAGAGGCCAACGCCGCCACCTGTGAATTCAACTGAGTTTGCCAGCACTCTTAATAATTCAGCAAAAGCCAATGTGATCAGCGCAAAGTAAGAACCTCTGAGACCAGACCTAAAAGACATATAGCCAACGATCAGACCTAAAAAAGCACCGCCTAGTATCGCTAAAAAAATTCCAAAAATAGGAGGAAAACCAAATGTAGTTAAAAGAATTGAAGAAACATAAGCACCGGTTCCAAAAAACATAACACCACCAAAGGAAAACTGGCCGGCATAGCCACCCAAAATATTCCACGACTGACCTAAATAAGCAGTAAAAAAAATCAAAGTAAGTACGTCGATATAAAATCGGCTACTTATAAAATAAGGCAGTATGATCAGAGCCAATGCCCCCATAAACAGAAAATACAGATGATTTCGAAAGTTAGTCATTACACCTTACTCCCGAACAAACCGGTTGGTCTAAATATCAGAATAAGAATGAAGATTAACGATATCCCTATTTGGCCAAGGCTTTCTCCTAATAAAAGACCGCCAACAGACTCAGTAATTCCTATTATAAAACCGCCAACAAGGGCTCCCACAACGCTGCCCATACCTCCAAGTACAACAATGGTGAAAGCCACTAGAACAAAAATGTTACCGGTGTAAGGATCTACATAAAATATAGGTAGCATCATGCAGCCAGCAGCACCTAAACAAGCTATGCCAATTCCAAAAGTCACAGCAAAAATACGCTCAACATTTATACCCACGAGCCTTGCACCTTGCCTTTCCTTTGCGACGGCCCGTATTGCACGCCCCATATCCGTAAGGCTCATCGCAGCCCAAAGAACAGCACACATCAATAAAGCCGCAAAAAATGATATGACTTTTGGATATGAAAGATACATAAAGCCTAAATCAAAGGCTTCAAAACCATAAGACAAATTTACAGTTTGCTGATCACCACTAAAGAAAAATAAAGCCCCATTCTCAATAATAATTGATAAACCAAGAGTGATCAAAAGTATATTTTGGTCTTTTCCTTTTGCTAGAGGGCCTATTCCATACCTATAAATCATATAACCAAATATACCCGCACATGGGGTAACGATAAGTATCGAGACATATGGATCGATATTAAATAAATGAAACAAGAAAAATGCTGCGTATAAGGCCAACATTAGCATAGCGCCATGCGCAAAATTAATAATGTGTAAAACGCCATAAATTAGAGTCAAACCTAAAGCTACAAGCGCATAGATAGCCCCATACATAAGACCATTTATAATAGCAGCAGGAAGCATTGAAAGTGAGGCTGAAATCATAGAAAACTTTGCCTGTTGGAAAAAGAGATAGGCGGCCTTATGGCCGCCTGTTTTTTTAAATTGTTAAGTGCGAGGAAAAACCGCTTTAGCCGAAGCGTATTCGGATGGAGCAATAATTTGCACGTCACCTTTTTGTGCCTGAATAGCAACAGCTCTCGATCCCATATTTTGACCATTAACCATCTCAGTTTTTCCATATGGCATGAAGTCAACATCGATAGTAGAACTAGCTAAAGCAGCATTGACAGCATCTTTATCTGTGGTTCCTGCACGCTCAAAACCATCAGCCAAAAACATGACAGACATGTAAGCGCAGTAAACTTCAAAAGTGAAATAATTACCATCAGCCTCTGTTCTGGCTCTCATTGCCTGTCCTGAAGCGGAGCTGGGGTTGTACCAATGGTTCACATCAATCATATTTTCAGCAATCTGAGGAAGGTCATCAACAAACTTAAAGTTAAAACCACCTCCAAGAACTGAGTAACTTGCCATAAAATCAACTCGCTGCTGACGTAATGTTTTGGCTAGCAGCACATATTCGCCAGGATAGTTAATTGGCATAACAATATCTGGTTTTGCTGACTTTATTCTAAGAGCTACATTATCGAAGTTACGTGTTGGATTTGCGTGCTTAATTGTATCAATAACCTGAATATTATGTTCTTTTAGGGCTTCTGTCATTAGCTTAGCAGTACCAGTTCCAAATTCTGATTCCTCATGAACGATAATCACTGTTTTTGCTGGGTTGCCGGCTAAGCGATTTATCTCACCCAGATTAGTTGCGGCATCACGAGCAATTCGGCCATATCCGTCAGCCATTCTAAACACATTTGAAAGTCCACGCTGAACCAGCTTATCGGAAACGCCAACATCCACTGAGAATGGAATATTGTATTTAGCGGCAGCGGCTGATGCTGCAAGACCAACAGCTGACTGGTAGCAGCCCTGAATTGCATGAACTCCAGCCTCATTCATCTTTTCGACTTCTGCTGCACCAATCTCAGGCTTTGTCTGTGAGTCACCTAAAAGTGCTTCTAACTGAGCTCCACCCATAGACTTTATACCACCAGCGGCATTTATATCAGCTATAGCCATTTGGGCTCCGTAACGAAGTTGTGCTGCCGGATACGCTGCCCATCCCGTTGCTGGATGAATCAAGCCTATTTTCACATTGCTAGCAGCCTGAGCAATCCATGGCGTTCCAACACCAGCGGTTAATGCGACAGTTGCAGCTGTGCCTCCCAAAAAATTACGTCGAGAGGTATTCTTTTTTAAAATTGATTTACTCATAGTCTTCTCCCTTTAATAATACTTTTTTATAAGTACTGTTTCATCTTTACTTAAAGTAAATGATATAATGTGAAGGATACGCAAGCTTTATTGTTTACCATTAAATTTTTAGTAGCCACCGTTAGAGATGAAAATGGAAAGTACAGTTAAAAATTTTGCAAATTTTATAGGGAATTCAATGAATATTGAAATCCCTGAGGAGGCATATCGCTCTGCAAAACTAATTGTCGCAGATTGCCTTGCGGCAATAGTAGGCGGCATGGCAGAACCAGAAATATGCAAACTCACCGAATCTGAAATCGGAAGCGATGGAAACTTCTTTAAAGCTCTGGAGAATAGAAAAAAGATTACTGAGGAAAATATTAGTTTTGTTTTAGGGACTGCTGGTACAGTTTTAGAGATGGACGAAGGACATCAATTTGCCAAAGGCCATCCTGGAATGCATATTTTCCCTGCCCTACTGTCTGCAGCATCTAACCAAGATATTTCAGGTGAAGAGTTTTTAAGGGCTTTTATTTTGGGTTATGATGTTGGTGCGAGAGTAGGTTTGGCCTCCAACCTTAATCCAAACATGCACCCACATGGTACCTGGGGAGGCCTAGGGGCTGCTGCAGGATTAGCTGTAATACATAAAATGAATGCCCAGAAAGCTGAGGAATATCTCAATATTGTTTCAAGTCTGACATTAGCGACAAGCAGAAAGACTATGTTAGAAGGGGCAACCGTGAGAAACTCATATGCTGGCATCTCCAACAAAATGGCTCACGTTGGACTAATGTTATTAAAAGCTGGTTTTACCGGTGAGCAGGATGGTATCAAATCAATATTTGATGGTGTTGTATCTAGTAAATTTGATGACGAGAGTGCGCTTGAATTACTTGGCCAAAGATTTGAAGTAACTAGAAATTATTTTAAACTCCATGCCTGCTGCCGCTACAATCATGCGGCATTAGATGCTTTATGGGAAATTATTAAACTTCACAGTGAAGTAAAAAAAGTGAATGAAATTAGAAAGGTTGAAGTCCAAAGTTACAATCTTGCTGCAGAACTAAAAGATCAAAACCCGCGCAACGTCCTAGCGTGTAAATTCTCTGTCCCATTTGCATTAGCAACGACATTAGTAAACTTAGATTCTGGAGTACTAAGCTTCACAGAAAATATGCGTTCAAATGAAAAAATCCAAAAACTCTGCCAAAAAATCACTGTAATTGAAGACAAAAAGATGACAGAAAAAACTCCCAACTTAAGGCCAGCACTTGTCAGAGTTTTTATGGCGGATGGAACTACTTTTGAGGCTCACGTCTCAACTAACAGGGGCGATTGGCAAGATCCATATTCTGAAGACGAACTAAAGCAAAAATTTCTCAGTCTTACGAAAAGGCTTTGGTCAGAAGAAAAAGCACTTAATGTGCACTCATATTCTCAAAATCTGGAGAAAATTCCATTGGATGATTTCATAAAATGCATAATAAATTGAATAGTGTGTACTCACCAGCTTAAAATCTAAAGTAAAAGCTACGAATTTTTTTAAATCTGGCTTTAAAAGACAGAAAATAGGAATGTTTTGAATGCCAGACCAAACTCTACTTTTAAAAAATGCTGACGTTTTATGTACTATGTCAGAGCCAAATGAAAATAAAAATCACGTAGAAAGTGAAATTAAAGGTGGTGGGCTTTTTGTGCGTAATGGTGTCATTGAGGCTGTTGGAGAGAGTAGCTCTTTACCCAAAATAGCTGACACAATCATTGACATGAAAGGGCATGTTGTAATTCCAGGGATGGTTAACACGCACCATCACCTGTTTCAAAACTTAACCCGAGCTGTACCTGCAGCACAAAACTCGGAACTTTTTGGTTGGCTAAAAACACTATATCCTATTTGGAGTAATATTGGACCAAAGCATGTTTATTGGTCTACCGCATTAGGATTGGCTGAACTTGCATTGAGTGGGTGCACCACTTCTTCTGACCATCTCTACATTTATCCTAATGGGGCAAAATTAGATGACTCATTATCTGCCGCTGCAGACATTGGTGTTAGATTTCATGGAACAAGAGGATCAATGAGTATAGGAGAGTCGCAAGGTGGGCTCCCACCTGATAGTTTGACAGAGAAAGAAACTTATATCCTCTCGGAAAGTCAAAGACTAATTGAAACATATAACGATAATAATCGTTATGCCATGCAGAGGATTGCACTAGCGCCCTGCTCTCCATTTTCTGTAAGTATAGATTTAATGCGAGAAAGCGCTGAGATGGCGCGTTCTTATGGGGTGGGTTTACACACTCACCTTGCGGAAAATGTAGAAGATATAGAGTATGGTCTTCAACAATTTGGGATGCGGCCTGGCGAATATATTGAAGCTGTCGGATGGACTGGAGACGATGTTTGGCATGCCCATTGCGTTCAGCTTAACTCAGAAGAGATTAATTTATTTTCAAAAACAGGGACAGGTATCGCGCATTGTCCCTGCTCCAATATGCGACTTGCGAGTGGAATAGCTCCCGTTAGGCAAATGTTGGATAGTGGCGTAAAAGTTGGCCTTGGTGTTGATGGCTCTGCCTCTAATGACAGCGGAAACATGTTGAATGAGGCCCGTCAAACTATGCTTTTACAAAGAGTAAATTCCAAAGCTAGCTCTATGACTGCTAGGGAGGCATTAAAGGTTGCCACCAGAGGTGGTGCATCCGTTTTGAATAGAGATGATATTGGTGTGCTCGCACCAGGTTATGCTGCTGACATAACAGCTTTCAAGAGAAATAATGTTGATTTCTCAGGAAGCGATTGGGATCCTGTTGCATCTTTAGTATTTTGCGGTCCAGGGAAGGCAAATTATACTATCGTCAATGGAAAAATAATAGTTAGTGAAGGGCAATTGACCACTATCCCTATGGAAAAACTTATTCATGAACACAATACGCTATCCCATGATTTGATTAATCTATAGACTTAGATTTTATTAAGTTATCTGGCCCTATATTGATATCTAAGTTTTCAATAGAAAACTCGTTCAGGTTGCACCCATCTCCTTGTCTGTCAACAACCAAAAATTTTTGGCTTGCTTCTAAAACTATTAATGGATGATGCCAGGTACCTTTTAGGTAACTTACTCCTTGATCGCCCCTTGCATAAAAACATTCAATGGTACTTAAATCTGGTTTTTCCCCTGAACTGTTTGACTTACATACAACAACTATCCAACCGTGATTAGATAATGGAAAAAATGCTTGTGACCCCAAAGGATGCCGTTCCATTAAAACTAGCTTAATTGGATCCGGTCGACGTTTGCCCTCAAAGATAGATATTATTGGAACACCGCCTTCTTCTCCTACGTCAACCAAAGCTAGTGCATTATATCGAGTGGTGGTGCCTTGATTAATTACTAATTCTTCTGCGCCTTTTAGCTCAATAACCTCACCGTAAGAGCTGAAGTTTTTTTGAGATAGTGTTCTAATTTTTAGTTTCTGTTGACCCATTTACAATTCAACCCGACCCAATACCCTTAACCTTGAAACACCGCCATCTGGGTAAATATTCAGTCGAATGGCGTTTACTGGGCCAAAATCTTTAATGATTTCCGATGAGAACGTGTGAATAGCATCAGCGGATAGTTTTTGCTTAGGTAAAATTTCTTTCCATTTTTCAGCCAAATTTAGATCAAAGCCCTTTTCAACCACAGCAGCTTGAATACTACACATATCAGGAAAATTTCCTTTGAAGTGTGCGGTATCTATTTCTATTTCATCAATAGTTCCTGTTGTGCCCAGTTGAACAACTATCCAATCATTACCTGGCTCTCGACGTCTACGTGTCTCCCAGCCATCACCCATTGTTAACCCTCGGCCTTCTGAAAGAAGGGCATTCACATCACCGTAATGAGCATCATTATATCCTAATATACATCCACCCAATTTAAGAGCAGAAAGTTCGCAAATATCACTTTTTTCATTTTCCCAATCGTAATTTACATCACCAAAAAGCCGAAGCCGAGCCACGCCGCCATCTGGATATATATTTAGTCTGACCATATTGACTGGACCTAAAGTATTTGTAGGCAATATGTGATGCGAGTCAGGACCTAGATCTACCTGATCTACAAGAGTTTTCCATTCAACTTTGCTTATATCACCGTCTGCAGAATGCCCCGCCTCGATCATAGCTCCAGGCGGATAATTTCCGGTGAAATGCGCAGTGTTAATATCAACAAGTCTGATTACACCAGGTACACCCAATTTTATTATGCACCAGTCATGGCCTCCTTGACGTCGTCTACGAGACTCCCAGCCATCCATCCACTTTCCGTTATCATCAAATTTATCTGGAACAAACACTGGTATTGTATCTTGTAACATTCTAGGGGCTTCAGCAAAAAAATCGTCACTTACTGAGTGGATTTCAGTACCCATCCTAGGGGAAGCCAAATTAACTAACCCCATTGCTTCCGAGGGAGGAGTCTCCTTTTCCATGCAAAAATCCTTACTATTTATTTATTAGTTTCAAACTCCGGACTTGGAAAGTTCTCAATCCAATGCCTCGCTATATCAATACGCTTTGCTATCCAGACTTTTTCATGTGAAAGTATATGATCTAAAAACTTCACAAGCCCTTTGAACCTTGCTGGGCGCCCAATTAATCTACAATGTAACCCAACTGACATCATTTTCGGTGCGGTCGAACCTTCTGAATATAACGTATCAAATGCATCGATCAGATAATCCGAAAAGTGCTTTGCAGTATTGAAACCTTGGGCAGTCGCAAATCTCATATCATTTGTATCAAGAGTATATGGAACAATCAGATGAGGCTTTTTTGTTTGCTCACTCCAAAAAGGCAGGTCATCTGAATAATCATCTGCATCATAAATGAAGCCACCTTCTTCTGAAACTAAATCACGTGTGTTTTCGCTTGTTCTACCTGTGTACCATCCTAGTGGACGCTCCCCACAAATATCTTTGTGTATATCGATTGCTTTCTTCATGTGTGCCATTTCTTCCGACTTTGGCATTCCATGGTAATTTATCCACCTATATCCATGCGACGCAATTTCATGTCCATCTTTTAGCGCTTGTTCAATCACTAAAGGGTTTCTTTGCATCGCCATCGCAACAGCAAATAAAGTTATGGGTACTTTTCGCGATCGAAATAAATCCAATATTCGCCATACACCTGCCCTTGAGCCATATTCATAAATTGACTCCATCGACATGTGGCGAGAACCTTCAAATGGTGCAGCACCAATTATTTCAGAAAGAAAAATCTCTGATGCTGGATCGCCATGCAGAATACTATTCTCAGCACCTTCTTCATAATTTAGAACAAATTGCACAGCCACTTTTGCATTATTCGGCCAAATCACCTTTGGGCCTTTTT
>JAAXIY010000024.1 GCA_012270125.1 Paracoccaceae bacterium | reverse complement strand
TCACCTGATTGCACCCGATCGGAAGGACAGCCCACATTTAAATTAATTTCGTCATAGCCATATTCTTCACCTATTGAAGCAGCTTCTGAAAGTTGAGATGGGTCCGATCCTCCAAGCTGTAATGCCACTGGGTGTTCTTCATTTGAAAAATCCAATAAATGGAAGGCTTTGCCTTTAACAAGCGCTGCGGATGCAACCATTTCGGTATATAAAAGTGATTTTTTTGTAAATTTTCTGTGAAAATATCGGCAATGTCTATCAGTCCAATCCATCATTGGAGCAACACTAAATTTAGCAGCCTTTTTTATATCTACTGAATTATAATCCAAGTGTTTTGAAACCATAATTAATCAAACTAATTGCGTGGTTTAACAATTTTTCTAAAAATAAGCCAGATTTATAATTAGGCCGGTTTAAATGCCTTTAATACACTTCTTGTTTTATCGACAAGTGGTTTGTGTGTGTCTTTTAATATTTGAACTCGGTCAAAACGGCTATGATCGGCATTAACGGCATTTCGTAAAGCACTGCCAAAAGCAGACCGCAGTTCTGTTCCAATATTAAATTTACAAATTTTAGAGTTTCTGGACAAATATTTTCTTTGTTTGACAGGTACTCCAGATCCTCCGTGAATTACTAAAGGAACATCCGTAAGCGCTTCGATTGATCGAATTCGATCTTCATCTAAACCCCCTTCTTTATTTTCCTGCAGATGAACGTTGCCTACAGAGATCGCCATAGCATCGATTTTAGTATCTTTTGCAAATAAAGAGGCTTCCTCTGGGTCTGTACCGGCTGACTCCTCTCCACCAGAATACCCAACGAAACCGATCTCACCCTCGCAGGAAACACCGGCTGAATGTGCTATCTCGCAAATTTTAGCTGTCTCATCGATATTTTTGTTCAAGGATTTTCTCGAGCCATCATACATTACTGAACTGAAACCACTATCTATGGCGATCTTGCATTCTTCTAAAGAGTAACCGTGATCAAGATGCGCAACGACTGGAATATCAGTGTTATCGGCTAAATAATTAAACATTTTACCTAATATCGGGAGTGGAGTGTGCTGCCTACATGATGGACCGGCTTGTAGAATTACAGGGCAATTTTCTTTTTCTGCAGCTTCTACATAAGCTTTCATATCCTCCCACCCAAGTGTTACTAAACCTGCGACCGCATAGTTGTTTTTTAAGGCATTTTGCAGTGCATTTTCGAGAGTTACGAGTGTCATTTAAACTTTGCAACCATATCCATGATGCCAGGGATTGTATGTAGTTGTTCCTCATGGGTCGGTTGAAAATACTGCTTTAAGGATCGTTGGCTTAGGCCGCCCAAAATAGTAAAGTAATACATTTCGTAACCTGGTAAGACAGCACACGGATGGTATCCTTTGTCTATCAACATGGTTGAACCATCAACTATATGATAGGCATCCCCTGCTTTATTATCTTCACGCTGAAGCATTTGCAGGCCAGATCCATAATTTGGTTTGAACCGAAAATTATAGGTTTCATCATGCCTTGTCTCATCCGGGAGACGATCTGTATCGTGCTTGTGACTTGGGAATCCAGACCACCCACCCTGTCCTACTGTGAACAACTCACTAACCAACAATCTTCCAACTTTTCCATGTTGATTAGCTCCTAATATATGCTTAATTTTTCGGTGCGTCTTCGTCTCGTCTGAGCCGTACTGTACAAGGTCGATTTCTGCTTTTCTAACATCAAAAGGTTCTAAAACCTTATCGAATTTTGCTCCAGCTACAAAAGTTTCTGTTGTGTCAGATTGACATTTAATTCTTACTTTTGCTCCAGTTGGTACGTATACACCTTCGGGTTCTCCATCCCAAACGTCAGCCCCTCTATTTCCTAGTTGATCAAAAGTCATACCTTCAATATCAACTGACACTGTTCCAGTCGCAGGGACTATACAGGTCTCATAACCATCTACTGAGTATTCGAACACTTCACCCTTTTTCAATTTAACAATGTTGAAATAATTGAGAGGAACGAATTCGTTATGAACGTCTACGATGGGTTTATTTAAGTTCTCGTAAGGAGCAATATGCATTATAATTAGACTTCTTTCATAGGGTTATTTTTTATAAATTCATTTAATTGTTCTTCTCTAGGCATTGCTGGAGCACAACCTGGTAGAGAAACAACTATAGAAGCACAGGCAGAACCTCGAATTACCGAAGTTTTCAAATCGAAACCTGCGGCTATCGACGACAACAGACCAGCCATAAAACTATCTCCCGCACCATTAGGTTTGACGGCCGTAGTAGGAAAAATACTAGTTCGTATTTCTTCATTATTATAGAGAGTTATAGCGCCCTCTTCACCCATTTTATAAATTATCAATCTATTTCCACTGGACGCGAGATCTCTAGCTTTATTCAACCCCTTTTTAAAATCTCCAGCCATAAAACCAAATTCTTCATCATTACCAACAATCATGTCACTTTCTTCACCTGCTCGTGACAGAACTTCCGATGCTACTTCTGCGCTTGGCCAGGAATAGGGGCGATAATCGATATCAAAAATTACTGGGATGCCTGCTCCCCGAGCGTTTTGAAATGCTCGAAAAGTTGCATCGCGAGAAGGTTGCCCAGCAAAAACTGTCCCCGCCGTAATCAGCGCGGAAAACCTTGAATAATCTACTTTATCCATTTCAGAGGGTTTTACCTCAAAATCTGCTGCGCCATTTCTGTAAATAACATTTTGAAAATCCGTAATACAGCTTTCATATATAGCTAAAGAGGTCCGAAACTCGCCGGCAACTGCCCTTACATACTCAGTCCCAACCCCATAATGTTTGAGTTTGTTTATACAAAACCGACCTACAGCATCATCGGAAACAGAAGTGACGAGAGAAGCCTGTGATCCCAACTTACATAGTCCAACACATATGTTTGCAGACGAACCTCCCAGATCAGACTTAAAAGTGTCTGCAAATTCACTCTTGGTCCCAACAGGATCGGCAAACATGTCCATACCTGCTCGACCAAAAACAACAAATTTATTGCCTTTAATTCCTTCAAGAAGGTCCATGATCAAACGCCCCTGCGTTGCTTTACCCGCGAACTTTCCCAGTCTTTGTGCGCATCATGAACTTTTGGGTTGGTTGTAACATGTGGGGTTCCCACTTCCCACCAGGCATGTCCTTCTGTTGTCCATCCCTCATAGGGATCAACATCCATTACTATCACATAGGTTTTATCTGACGCCTTCGCCCTTTTAAAAGCTTCTTTAAGTTCATTAGCATTGGCCACTTTTTCAGCAGTTGCCCCCATAGATGTAGCATGAGCGACGAAATCCACACCAAAGGCTTCTGGTATTGTTGGGCAATCTTTAATTAAGTTATTAAAGCTCTCATTTCCTGTATTGTTTTGTAATTTATTAATGACAGCAAATCCGCCATTATCTAGAACGAGAACAATAATTTTTTTCTTTGACAAAACAGAAGAGTAGATATCGGAATTCAGCATTAAGTAAGAACCATCACCACAAAATGTAATCACATCGTTTGTAGGCTCTCGTTCATCTTGAGCAATCTTTGCACCCCAGGCGCCAGAAATTTCATAGCCCATACACGAAAATCCAAACTCTACGTCTACCGTACTAATGTCGAGTGTTTTCCAATTGGCCGTGACCTCTGCTGGTAATCCCCCTGCAGCAGCCACAATTCGATCTCGTTTATCACAGTTATCATTTACTACACCAATGGCCTGCGCATAGGAGTTGGGCTTATTCCCAGCAGAAACATTTTCCGCAACATATTGTTTCCACTTAGTTCTTTCTTTTAGAGCTAATTCAACCCAGTTTTTTGGAGCGGCGTATTCCAAATTATCTGAAAGCAAATTTAATGATATTTTTGCATCCCCAACAATAGGTAGTGACATATGTTTGCCAGCGTCATGTCGACCGGCATTCAAAGAAATAAATTTAGCATCAAGAGAAAATGCAGTCCATGATCCAGTTGTAAAGTCTTGTAAACGGGTTCCAACAGCTAAAATCACATCAGCCTTTTCAGCTATGTTGTTTGCACTGTCAGAGCCAGTAACACCAATGGGACCAATATTAAGATTGTGATCATCCTTTAGGTTTGCACGTCCAGCAATGGTTTCGACAACGGGAATTTGATGTTTTTCTGCAAATGTTTTTAGCTGATCAGTGGCCCTAGAGTATTGAATACCCCCACCCGCGATGATTATTGGTCTCTTTGCTGCTGAAAGAATATTTACCGCATCCTGAATTTCATTAATATCTGGCGTTTGACGTCTGATACGATGGATTTTCTTTTCAAAAAATATTGTTGGATATTCATAGGTCCAACCTTGAACGTCTTGTGGCAAACCAATAAAAGCAGGTCCGCAGTCTGCCGGATCTAATAAAGTCGCTATGGCATTTGGAAGAGACTGTATGACTTGAGCCGGATGAGTAATTCTGTCCCAATATCGACAAACTGGTTTGAAGGCATCATTGACACCATAGGTTGGATCGCTAAAATTTTCCATTTGTTGAAGAACTGGATCAGGTAATCGGGTTAAGAAAGTATCACCGCACAACATCAACATCGGGAGACGATTGGCGTGAGCTAATCCGGCAGCTGTTAATAAATTTGCAGTTCCAGGTCCGGCACTAGCAGTACAAAACATGAAACGTTGTCTCAGCCATTGTTTTGCATAACCCGCAGCTGCAAACCCCATACTTTGCTCATTTTGCCCACGATAAAGCGGTAGAGTATCTTGCTCATCATATAAGGCTTCCCCTAAACATGTGACGTTTCCATGCCCAAAAATACCAAACCCTCCACCACAGAGATGGAATTCCTTTCCATCAATATTTATAAACTGATTGGATAGCCATTTTACAATCGCTTGTGCGGTAGTAAGTTTGATCGTTTCTTGTCCCATTTTAGCTCTCTTTTTAAAATTTCGAATGGACATATATGCAGGTTGTGATTAGTGATTGCGCTAACAAGTTTTTGCCCTGGTTGCAATAATTTTCCTAAAGGATGAAACAAGTATGAAGGAAATTGGTATTGGCATCGTTGGTGGCGGATATATGGGTAAAGCTCATGCTGTAGCTATGTCTGCAGTGGGAGCAGTTTTTAACACAAATTTAAGACCAAGACTGGAAATGGTTTGTGGCTCATCCCCGAAAACTTCAAAAAAATATTGTGAAGCATATGGATTTAAACGTGCAGCAAATACTTGGGAAGAACTTGTCAAAGATAAAAAAGTAGAAGCTGTAATAATCGCAAGCCCGCAGAGCACACATTTGAAAATAGCACTTATGGCACTGTCTTTAGGAAAACCCGTTTTTTGTGAAAAGCCTTTGGGCGTCAGTGTTGAAGATGGAAAAAAAATGGTAGCGGCTGCTGAGAAAAGTGGTGCTGTAAATATGATGGGTTTTAATTATATTAGAACACCTGCAAGCCAATTTGTACGCAAACTTGTTTCAGAGGGAGAAATTGGTGACATCACTTGGTTTCGTGGAGAACATACTGAAGATTTTTATTCCGATCCTAATATTCCTGCTACTTGGCGAGCAACGGGTCTTGAAAATGGTACCATGGGGGACTTAGCCCCACATATGATAAACGCTGCTCTGGCTATAATGGGTCCAATTAAAAGCTTAAGCGCGGATGTAGCTACCGTACATTCAAGCCGCCCTGGTGGCACTGTAGATAATGATGATCATGCCCAAATGATGTGTACTTTTAAAAATGGTGCGATGGGGCACCTTTATTTTAGTAGAATAGCGACAGGACGTAAAATGGGTTATGCTTATGAAATCCATGGTACAAAGGGTGCCATTCGTTTTGATCAGGAAGATCAAAATGCTATTTGGTTATACAAGTCAGACGAAAATCCAGAAAAACAGGGATTTAGGAAAATATTAACTGGGCCTTATCACCCAGACTACGAACCCTTTTGCCAAGGACCTGGTCATGGAACAGGGTATCAGGATCAAATAATAATTGAAGCAAGAGATTTTTTGAGAGCTATAGAAACTAACTCTGAAATTTGGCCCAGTTTTAGGGATGGCTTAGAAGTTTCAAATGTGGTGGCAGCATGTCATCGGTCCTCTTCTACAAAAACTTGGATCGATGTGGATGTTGTTTAAGGGAGAAAAGAAAAATGAGTATACGCATAGGCAACGCGCCATGTAGCTGGGGAGTAGAATTTCCGAATGATCCTAGAAATCCAACATGGCAAAAGGTTTTAGAGGAGTGCTCCGATGCAGGATATAAGGGAATAGAGCTTGGACCTGTTGGATTTATGCCCGAAGATCCTGAAATTCTCGGTGAGGCTTTAGAAAAATTTGATCTCGAATTAATAGGAGGCGTTGTATTCAGGGCTTATCATGACGAAAAACAATGGGAAGATGTTCTAGATGGGACACACAGGACCTGCAAAGCTCTAGTTGCACATGGGGCAAAGCACCTTGTGTTGATCGACTCAATTTCCGAAAGACGCGCACCTACGGCAGGAAGAGTGAATGAAGCCGAACAAATGTCAAAAGAAGAATGGTCTTCTTATAGAGAGAGAATAACAACGTCGGCTCGTATCGGGGCAGAAGAATATGGCCTAACCGTTGGAATTCATGCACATGCTGCTGGCTTTATGGATTTTGAACCTGAATTAGAAAGACTTCTTTCAGAAGTTGATGAAGAAATACTTAAGATATGTTTTGATACTGGACATCATTCATATGCTGGGTTTGATCCTGTGGAATTTATGCAAAAGTATATTTCGAGAATTTCATACATGCATTTTAAAGATATTGATCCAGAGGTGAAACAAAAGGTACTTGATAATCGCACCGGCTTCTACGATGCCTGCGGACAGGGAATATTTTGCAATTTAGGTGATGGAGACGTTGATTTTCCTACAGTTCGAAAAATCTTATTAGAAAATAACTTTGAAGGTTGGTGTACAGTGGAACAAGATTGTGATCCTTTGCTCGATCCTAATCCCCTTTCTGATGCACAACTTAATAGAGAATATCTTGAGACGATAGGTTTTAAATAATGACAAAATTAAAATGGGGTATGATTGGTGGCGGTGAAGGTAGTCAAATAGGCCCTGCTCACAGATTAGGTGCGCTCGCCGATGGTCTTTTTGAATTTTCTGCTGCGGCTCTCGACCATCGTCCAGATGTCGGCAGAACTTATGCTAAATCATTAGGTATTTCTGAAGATAGAGCATATGGCGATTGGAAGGAGATGTTAACCAGAGAGAAAAATCGAGAAGATCGTATTGACCTGGTAACAGTGGCTACACCTAATTCTACTCATTTTGAAATTACAAAGTCATTCCTTGAAGCTGGTTTCAACGTTCTATGTGAGAAGCCTATGACAATGACAGTTGATGAAGGTGAAGAAATTGTAAAAATTGCTAGTAAGTCTGGAAAACTGTGTACAGTAAATTACTGCTACTCTGCATACCCTATGGTCAGGCAAGCTCGGGATATGGTTCAAAATGGTGAACTTGGTAAAATTAGGCTAATTGTGACTAATTTTAGTCACGGGCATCACGGGAATGCAGAGGACGCAAATAACCCCAGAGTTCGATGGCGTTATGATCCACAGATGGCAGGTGTTTCTGGTCAATTTGCTGATTGTGGAATTCACGCCTTACATATGGCAAGTTTTATTGGAAATGATGAAGTAGAGTCTGTCTCTGCGGATTTCGCTTCCACAATAAAAGGACGAGAATTAGAAGATGATGCGATGGTAAATTTTCGTATGTCATCTGGAATTGTTGGGAGGTTATGGACCTCATCGGTAGCAATAGGCCGGCAACATGGATTTGATATTCAAGTTTTTGGAGAAAAAGCTGGCTTAAAGTGGAAGTCAGAACATCCTAATCAACTCATCTACTCAAAAGTAGGTAATCGAACAGAGATTATAGAAAAAGGTGAAAATAATCTTTGCGAAGATGCTTTACGACTTTCGAGAGTTGCTATTGCTCATCCAGAAGGTTTTCCATTAGCTGTAGCAAATATTTACGTAGATATTGCAGCGACACTTAAAGGAGATAAAAGAGCTAACCTTCCAACAGCGTCAGATGGATTAAGATCAATGGCGGCAGTTTATTCCGCTACCGAGTCAGCTAAGAATAACGGAAAATGGACAGATGCGAGACCTCCAATGTTCCGGTGAGTCGGTTATTTTTTGTTGATATAAGTATAGAGTGCTAAGCCTAAAGCAACGGCAGCCAAGGCTTCGGGAGTAACTGCTGAAATAAAAAGAGAAATATTAACAGCTACACTAACGATGTAGTCGCCTGAGGCTTCTCCCAGCAAAAGGTATATTAACAATAATATTGCTACTACGAGCGCAAGAATCTCAACAATCTTAAAAAGAACACTTCTTGTCTTTTTAAAAAAATCATCAAAACTATTCACAACGCTCTCCCCAATGCTGAGAGAATTATCTTATCGCTCGATTAGCGCTGGAATAGCCACAGCACCACACCAAGGGAAATCAAGCCTGCAAGACCTGCATTACCCAACTGGCTGACCAACGAAGTGATATTGCCCACTACGCCGCCAAAGAATGCCATGTTTGAAGCACCTACTAGTAATGATGCAACAATTGCTAAAGCTAGCAATGCAACACCGATTTCAGTTAGGCTTGCGATTGCTTTTTTTGCATTATCCAACATTATTTTTCTCCTGTATGTTGTATGACCCGCAAAGCGAGCCACTGCCGGAACATAGTCGGCAAAAATCCGCTTAGTCAACGAAAAACCTACTATTTTTGGTATTGAGATACTGTAAGTTGTGGTTTTTATGTAACAGTGGCCTATATCTAGAGGCCGATTTTTAATATTAAAAAACAATAATTTGTAAAAATATATTCTATTTTATATATATTTTACAATATGTTACCTAATTTTCTTAATTTTTATAAAAAATAATTATTAAAAACTTAAGCAAAAATGAGTTCTGAAGTCTAAAAATTTGCGCAAATTAAACGCATGCAGAATATTGCACAATTTTTCAAAATTTTTATGCAAATTTAACTAATAATATTGAAAAAAAGAATCTAAAATTTAGGTTCATGGTGTTAACTGAAGGAAAATTGCTATGATCAAAAACTGCACGCATTTTATATTAATATTTTTTATAGCAATTTGCACCTCTACAACCACTTTTTCTTCCGAGAATGACTTGAAAATCACCGTAAACAAGGAAGGATCAGGTGAAATAGCAGAAAATGGAATGTTAGTTTCCGTACATTATACTGGTAAACTTGAGGACGGCACTGAGTTTGATAGCTCAATACCTCGAGGAAAACCATTTACCTTCACGCTTGGTGCTGGCCAAGTTATAAAAGGATGGGATATTGGCGTGGAGGGGATGAAAATTGGAGAAAAAAGGCGTTTGGTTATTCCTCCTCATCTCGGATACGGAGCGCGCGGAGCAGGAGGAGCAATTCCTCCTAATGCAACACTAATTTTTGACGTTGAATTATTAGAAGTTGCAATGCCGATAACCCTCGGTGAGCTATCTCCCAACGAGTTTATTGACGCCCAAAATAAAGGTGGAGTTGTTATCGATATAAGAAGAGAAGAAGAATGGAAAGAGACGGGAGTTTTAAAGGGTAGTCATAAAATAACTGCTTTTACTAAAGACGGGAAAATTCATCCAGAGTTTCCAAAAAAATTCTTTGATTTAATCACCGATATCGACACGCCTATCCTACTCTACTGTCGGACTGGCAATAGAACAGGTGTGTTAGGAAAAGCTCTCATCGATCAAATAGGTCAAACAAATGTTAACCACTTGAGTGATGGTATCGTAGGTTGGAAAAAACAAGGGCTTCCCGTCGTCGAATATAAAACGGAATAATTCACTCGATTTTATTTTTAACAAACAAAATTGGAAAATCTTCTCCAGCAAATGGCTCACCATCTTCAAAAGTGAGCTCTGGAAAAGAAGGAGATGTTGGGCCAAGACGTTTCACAAAAGTTGCATCATCGCCAACCCATCTTATTGAAATTACTCTTCGCCGACTCTTCGAAGAGTTTGCTGGGGCTCCATGAAGAGTTCTGAAGTGGAAAGCTACAGCGTCTCCAGGCTCCATTTCCCACCCAATAATATTAAATTGATCCCGCATAGTATCGACATCGGGAACTACTTCACTTTTATCACCTTCAAATAAATCACTTCCATCAAATCTTTGCGGTTTAAAGTTTTTGTCCCAAGCATGTGATCCTGCTATATATTCAATAGATCTGTCTCGAGGAATATAATCTAGTGGAACCCAAAAACTAACCGTCTGCTCTCCTTCGCACAAATAGTATGGCTGATCTTGATGCCATGGAGTTACCACTGAATTTCCTGGTTCTTTTACGAGAATATGATCGTGAAAAATACGAGCACAGTTTGAGTTCATTAAATTTGCGGCTATTTCAGACATTGTTGAATTTTTAACCAGATTTCGATAACCATCAAATTGGTTCCAGACAACATAATCCTGAAAAAACGCCTGACCATCGTCATCAGGTCTGTATGTTCTTTCTCTCCAGCTTGGTTTTTCAATATTTTCTTCAATGGCCATTCGTGCGCTATCGACATATTCACTAAAAGCACCTTTTAGTAAAACAGCACCATTTTCTTTGAATTCATTGATATGATCATCCGTTATTTTCATTCATATACCTTACTAATTTTAAGACCCTCTACTGTCATTCTCGCAAAGCAGGCAACCCTACCCCAGTCGCCTCAAAACCACCATCTACTGCAAGTGTTTGACCTGTGACAAATGAAGCTTTTGGAGAACAAAGAAAAAAAATAACTTCTCCAATTTCTCTTTCCGAACCATATCGGTTTAGTGGAATTGCATCGTGGTAAGCTTTTATAATTTGTGGAGAATGAACTGCCATCGATAGTTTTGTTTTTACTGGCCCTGGAGCAACAGTATTTACGCGAATACCATACTCACCTAGCTCACATGCCTGTTGCTTTGTTAATTGAATAACTGCTGCTTTCGATGTTCCATAGGCAACTCGCAAGGTAGAGCCGCGCAACCCAGAAATTGATGCTATATTGACAATACTACCCTTTGTCTTTTTCAACTGTGCTGTGAGCGCTTGCGATAAATAAAAAACACCATCAAGATTTGTTTCCATTACAGTACGCCATTTTTTGGCATCACACTCTTCTATAGGCCCAAAATCTGCAATACCGGCGTTATTGACAAGACAATCTAATCTACCAAATTCTTTACTTACTCGTAAGCTTATTTCCTGCATTACTTGTTCATTGGAAACATCATAATGAAATGGTGTTGAGCCATTTATTTCTTTGCAAGTTTTATTGAGCTCTTCAGCGTCACGATCCAGGATAATTACTTTGTAACCTTGTTCAGTAAAAATCTCTGCAGCTGCTCTTCCAATCCCTCTAGCTCCACCACTAACGAGTGCTATTTTCACCATTTTTCATTCCAATTATCTTACTATCATTCGAGTTGATTGCATTATTGTATCAAAATAAAATACGCACTACCTAACAAAAATATAGCCATTACTGTTACAAAACAACGCCAGATTATTTTCTTTTTTAAATAATGTGAAACATATTTGCCAAAGGCCAACCATAGAGAGCAAACCGCCAGATTTATCAATGCAAATAAAATAAAGAAAAATGAAGCTTCACTTAAAATAGGATAATCTAAATTAAAACCTGCTGATGCGGACAGTGTAAGCGCCCAAAGCTTAGGATTAACAACTTGAAATAGAATAGCTTCAAAAAATTTAAATGGCCTCGAATTTCTCTCAGCCATTTCTGTATTCTCTTTATAGAGAAGTTGGACTGCCAAAAATATAATCCAACCGGCAGAAATAAATTTAAGCAGTGCTTCTAATACAGGCACCTGAAAAATTATTGAGTTTACTCCTAGTGAAGACAGAGCAGCTAAAATTCCTGTTCCAATCACAACACCAAAAAGATGTGGGAGTGTGGCTTTAATCCCAAATTTTGCTCCAGATAAAGTCAGAAGAATTATGTTTGGACCCGGTGACGATAGACCAACAAATACAAAAACTAGTAAGGATAAGACTTCAGAAATATTGTCACCTCAAAACCCAAATTAAAAAATCAAATCTTTTTCCGATCAACTATACGACTAAAAACGTCAGCAGTATTGGAGAAATAGCCACAGTAATTAAGGTTGATACAACAACAAGCCCCGCAACTGCATTCGCATCGGCGCCATATTTTTCAGCTAAAAGATATGAAGTCACCGCAATTGGCATTGACAGCTGAATTATAAGAACAGAAATTGCCTCTTCCGGTAAATCAAACAATAAGCTCGCCAAGACAGCTGCAACTATACCAAAGAAGATTTTGCAACCACTTATAAAAAATGACTTTTTTACATCCGATATTTTTAGCCTAGCAACTGCAACACCTAGCGTAATTAGCATCAGTGGAATAGCCATTTGCCCTATTAACTCTAGAGAGTTAGTCAAAAATGTTGGTGTTTCCCAACCTTGCCACATAAAAATGAGTCCAAAAATTGTACTCGCCACAAGAGGCTCCTTCAGTATTTGCTTGGGTGAACCTCCCCCAGAAACCACCCAAATACCGATTGTAAATGCTAGAATACTTGTGACAGCAAATACGATTATAGCGTAACCAAACCCCGCATCACCGAAAGCAAACAAACAAAGTGGTAAGCCTAGATTGCCAGTGTTCCCAGAAATTAAGGGCATAAGGTATGTTCTGACGCCAAGATTAAAAATCTTTACAAAAATAAGAGCAATAATGCCCAGGATTGAGTAACCAATAATTGCAGCCAATAAAAGATTACTGAAATAGTATGGTTGAAACTCAGTCTTCATCAGTGCTGTAAAAACCAAACATGGAACAGCTAAAGTAGTTGCAAATTGTGTAACAAATTCAACTCTATATTCAAATCCAAATTTAACCCAGATATAGCCTACGGCTGCTAAAAAAAAGACGGGCGTGACAATTTCTAAAACGTTTAATAATCCAATCAAACCTCTGCCCTACTTATTTTAAAATTTTACAGATCAATTATATAGATCCAGCTTCAACCATATAATTATTTGCGGTACACATGACAGCATCATCAGACGCTAAAAATAAAACCATTCGGGCAACATAAACAGGTTCAATTAAATCTGGCAAGCATTGCCTTTTCATTTGATTTTCTAATCCTTCTGGAGTGACCCATAGATCTTTTTGTCTTTCTGTCATTATCCATCCAGGAACAACCGTATTAACTCTTATTCGATGTTTTCCCAAATCTCTTGCCAATGTTCGAGTTAACCCATGGACAGCTGACTTAGCCGTTGCATATGCAGGAAAGTTTCCTACCGCTTCCCACCAGGAGTTAGAACCTATGTTTATAATTGAACCACCACCTTTTTGGATCATATCCTTAGCAACAGATTGAATTGTGAAGAAGTGATGTCGCAAATTTGTAGCAAACCGCTCATCCCAATACTCTTCTGTAATATCAGTCCAATCATGCCGGTCATCATGAGCAGCATTATTTACTAAAATATCAAAAGGTCCAATTTCAGACCTAAACTTATGGATTGTTTCTTTTAAACTTTTTATATTCTTAAGATCACATTCTTCAAAAAAAACATTATCCCCAAGTTTACTTGATAGCTTCTGCCCCTTTGCGGCATCTAAGTCCAAAAATGCAACTTTAGCTTTCTGATCGGCAAATGCTTTTACGATCTCTTTACCAATGCCTGATGCGCCTCCCGTAACAAGGATATTTTTTTCTCTCAAACTTGGATAAATAGCAAATCTTTCTTCCATGAATGGTTCCAATTTTTAAACGTGAAAATTTTGATCTAAACTTCAGTTGTTTAAACGCAAAAAAAAAGCCCCTAAGCAAGGGGCTTTTAATAAAATCACAATATTTTCTTAAGACGCACCCTTAATTGCTCTTTGAGTCATAATTTTCACAAGATGGGCTCTATATTCTTTAGAGGCATGAATATCACTAATCATATCGTTCTGATCAACTGATAAATTATTAATAGAGTCAGCAGAGAAGTTTTCATTAAGCGCTGCTTCAGCTTCACTCCATCGAAAAACACCTCCCTCTGATGCTCCCGTAACAGCCACTTTCGTTTCATCCGCAAATTTTGATAAAAAGACGCCAACCATGGCAAATCTTGATGCTGGTTGAACAAATTTCTGATAAGACGACGAGGTAGGAACTGGAAATCTTACCGATATAATAATTTCCCCTTCTTCCAATGCAGTATCAAACATTCCTTGAAAAAAATCATCCGCGGAAATCTCTCGACTATTTGTGACGATGGTGGCTCCAGTACTCAAAGCTACTGCAGGATAGCAAGCAGCTGGATCATTATTAGCTAAAGATCCACCAATTGTTCCTCTATTTCTTACCGCTGCGTCGCCAATATTCTCTGCAAGTGTTTTTAATCCTGCAAATATATCAGCATGAGAGGCAACTTCGGCATGCGTTGTTCCGCCACCAATAGAGATACTCCCGTCATCGTTTTTACAAATACCCTTCATTTCAGAAATTGCTGTTAGACTCACGAGTGTAGATGGGCTTGCAAGCCGTTGCTTCATAGTAGGTATTAGAGTTTGACCACCCCCAAGAGCTTGGGCTTCATCTGATTTAAGTAAATTTACTGCATCAGATATTGTTGTCGGTTGTTTAAATTCGAAGTTATACATGTTTTATTCTCCGATTAATTATTCATTGCAGCCCAAACTCTCTCAGGAGTTAGTGGCATATCAATATGAGTTACATTATGGTTAGCTGATCTAAGCGCATCAACAACAGCATTTACTACTGTTGGGGGTGAGCCAATGGCTCCCGCCTCACCACAGCCCTTAACGCCAAGTGGATTGTCAGTGCTAGGTGTTTGAACAGTGTGATCAACAATGAAGGAGGGTAAATCTGCTGCTCTCGGCATCGTGTAATCCATATAAGAAGCGCTTATCAGCTGACCGTCTTCGTTATATGTACAACCTTCTAAAAGAGCCTGACCTATACCTTGAGCTAAGCCGCCATGAACTTGTCCCTCTACAATCATCGGATTGATAATATTACCAAAGTCATCCGCTGCAGCAAAACTTTCAATTGTTACCTGACCGGTATCTGGATCCACTTCAACCTCGCAGGCATAGGCTCCAGCTGGATACGTAAAATTCTGAGGGTCATAAAATGCTGTTTCTTCAAGCCCAGGCTCTATGTCCTCAATTGGAAAATCATGAGGAATATAAGCCTTCAAAGCCACATCACCGAAAGAGACTGTTTTATTAGTTCCTTTTACTGAAAAAACACCCTCTTCAAAGTCAACTTTATCGTCTGTTGTTTCCATCATGTGGGCTGCTATTTTCTTCCCTTTCGAAATGATTTTTTCAACACCCCTAACAATTGCAGAACCACACACTGCCAAGGATCTTGATCCATAAGTACCCATACCAAAAGGAATTTTGGATGTATCTCCATGTACAATTTCAACGTTGTCAGGATCGACGCCCAACATATCTGCTACGATCTGCGGAAATGCTGTTTCGTGACCTTGACCATGACTATGCGCACCAACCATGACGGATATATTGCCTGTAGCATTTACTCTGATAGTCGCAGCATCATATAAACCCACTCTGGCGCCCAGTGTGCCTATTAAATTTGAAGGTGCAATCCCACAAGCTTCTATATAGCTATTAATGCCAAGACCTCTCAATTTACCTGCAGCTTCACTTTTCTTCCTTCTTTGAGCAAAACCTTTTAGGTCTGCATGATGTTCGAGCCTATCCATAATGGCATCATAATCCCCAACATCATAATTCAAACCCGCAGCCGTAACATAAGGAAATTGATCGGGTTTAATAAAATTCTGTCTTCGTAGTTTTATTGGATCAACACCAAGTTCTGTAGCAGCTTTATCAATGACGCGCTCCAGGGAATAAGTTGCTTCCGGTCTGCCGGCACCTCTATACGCATCAACTGGTGCTGTATTTGTAAAGACTGTTTTTACATTAACATAAACGTTAGGAACGGCATAATTACCAGCCATTAGTGTTCCGTGTAAAATCGTTGGTGTTACCGTTGAAAAGTTAGATAAATATGCGCCAACATTAGCCATTGTTTCTGTACGAAAAGCTAGGAAATTATTATCTTTATCTAGTGCCAATTCAATCTTTGTAACGTGATCACGACCATGCGCATCGGACATAAAAGATTCCGACCGAGTCGCTGTCCATCTGACAGGTCGCTTTATACGTTTTGCCGCCGCTAAAACTAAAGCTTCCTCTCCATAGTGATAAATTTTTGACCCAAACCCACCACCAACATCTGGGGACACGACTGTTAATTTATTTTCGGGAATTCCCAAAACAAATGCCGATATCAAAAGGCGTGTTAGATGTGGATTTTGGGAAGTTGTATAAAGAGTGTAATCATCGTTTGCTGGGTTATAGTCAGCAATAGAACATCTCGGTTCCATAGCATTGGGAACCAGACGATTATTAACCAGTTCAAGAGTGGTTACGTGATGAGCATTTTTTATGGCTTTATCAGTTGCCTCTCTATTATCCTCGATCCACCCCCAGTCATAACATTGGTTGGTACCAATTTCATCATGAACAAAGTTTTTACCAGATAATGCCGAAGCCATATCAATAACGGCCGGTAATTCTTTAATATCTGCGTTAATTTTTTCAGCAGCATCTCGAGCTTGCTGTTCTGTTTCAGCAATGACCGCAGCATAGGCGTCACCTACGTGTCGCACTTTGCCATGAGCCAAAACAGGACGCTTAGGTTCCTTCATCGGATCACCGTTCCTGGAATTAATAAGCCAACCTGCAGGGTTACCCCCTACGTCAACAAAATCCTCACCAGTAAAAACCGCTAATACTCCCGGCATTGCTTCAGCTTCTGATGTATCGATGCTATTGATTTCACCATTTGCAACCTCAGAGCGAACAAATATTGCATGAGTTTGATTTAGTAATGTGATATCATCACTGTAACGACCGCTTCCAAGCAGAAAACGAGCATCCTCCCGACGCTTAATTGCTGCTCCTATTCCTGAATCCTTAGGCATTTTTCTCTCCCTTAAGTTAGATTATTCTGCAGCAATGTTTGAAACATCCTGACCGGATGCTGCTAAAATTGCTTTGACGATATTATGATACCCTGTGCATCTACAAATATTACCCTCCAAGTGCTCTCTAATTTCAAGCTCAGTGGGTTTAGAATTTGTTTTAAGCAAATCAGCAGCAGCCATGACCATTCCCGGAGTGCAAAAGCCACACTGTAAACCGTGATGCTCTTTGAAAGCTTGTTGTATAACATTTAAAGAACCGTCGTCATTAGCTTGTCCTTCGATTGTTGATACTTCGGCCCCGTCTGCTTCAAGGGCAAACATTGTGCAAGCTTTAACAAGTTTACCATTCACATGAATTGCACATGCTCCACATTGGCTAGTATCACAGCCGACGTGAGTTCCAGTTAAATGCAAATCGTTTCGAATAAACTCGACAAGTAGAGTCCGCCCTTCAACAGAACCAGACACCGTTTTTCCATTAACGGTCATCGTTACTTCAGTCATAATGTTCCTCCCATTTACACTGCCTAAACGCAGTTTGTTTTTCGATCCAATAAGGAGATCTTATAAATATTGGGAACAATCTAAATCAAAACAAAAAGTTTTTATTCAGTTTGTTTGATTTTGTAGACCAATAGGAACAAATTCCTACTAGACCCAAATACGTCCACCAACTTCCCCTACGTAACACAATGAAGTTATCCACCATTTAGTCAAGTGCCAAAAAAACAAACGGCCATTAAGACGCAGGAAAATAGTTGTTAAGATGAGGATGGCAAACTTAACCATTTTAGAATTATTTGATTGTTAAAAATAATAATCAATGTAAACAAATTTGAATAAACAAGGACGTTCATTTTGAAACAAATCATCCAAAAAATAACAAATGATATTTTTATCGTGTCCTTTGAATTATTTAAAATAATGATACCAACACTTATTTTGGTAAAAATAGCAGAAATTTATGGTTTAGTGAGTGTTCTAACGAATTTTTTCGGCCCTATTACCATGATGATGGGTTTACCCGCCGAAATGGCTTTAGCAATCACAACAACTATGCTCACTAACCCTTATGCGGGTCTAATTGTTTTAGCTTCAACTCCGGGAGTTGAACAACTTACAGTGGCTCAAACTACAATCTTAGCATCCTTCATATTATTTACTCATTCCATAATTATTGAAGCAGCTATTTCTCGCCAAGCTGGTCTCTCAGCTGGCGCTACAATAGTTATTAGGATCTTTGCCGGTATTTTGTTTTGTACCTTACTAAATTTGGTTTTTACAAACTTTGAGCTTTTTACCCAAATTGCGTTTCTCAACCTACCTGAAATGTCTACAGCACCAACCCTCAAACAATGGGTTATTGATCAAGTTAAGGGGTTAGTCTTTATTCAAATCGTAATTATTGTACTGATAACATTTTTAGAAATTTTAAAGCGTATTGGTATAGAAAAGGTAATACACATTTGCCTTAGTCCCTTCCTTAAAATTTTAAATATTGGACAAAGTGCGTCTACAATTGTGGTTGTTGGCTTAACCCTAGGGCTCGGTTTTGGCGGTGGCCTCATGATAAAGGACGTCAAACAAGGTTTGGTTAAGCCTCGCTCAGCGGTTGGCGCGCTTATATTTATTAATTTATTTCATTCAATTTTTGAGGATACCACAATTTTAATGCTATTGGGTCCTTCATTAATGGTGATACTACTTGTGAGAGGTGTATTTGTCTTTCTATTAACCTATTTCCTCATTAAGGTTTTTGACTTTCTACCAATTAAAACATATGAAAAATTGCTTTATAGTAAGCCAATTTTACGAACAGCCCAAAGTAGCAATTTCTCCTGAGCAGCTCTTTAAAACCAATCGAGTACATACATCATAAAAAATAAGTTGGGCAAAAAGAATGCAAAACACGCACAGAACAGTTGGGCTAGTTTACCCCAACCCATGAAAGGATCATAAAACTCTTTTTTAGCCACAGTGCGCCCTCCAACTAACTACACAGCAAAATATAGTGTCACCAAACAACTTTTCAAATTCTATTAATTAAGTAAAATTTATTTTTCGGTATTTATTGGCATGGCAGGCTTACCATCGTCAGCAATTCTATGGCGGGCGTAAACTATATGATCCTTTGGAAAATTTACCCAATGAAAAGCTTCTTCCGCAAACATATGAGTAGTTAAATCGATTTGTGACGGATTGTCTAAAGTTCCGATCATTATCACTTGTCGTTCCGGAAATCTTTGAGTTTTAAGTGCGATAGTAGTCCCACAATCTGGGCAAAAGTTTTTATAAAGTTCGCGACCATGATCGTCACTTTTATAAGTATAGACTTTAATTTCTTTTCCAGACAATTGAACCTGCTCGTTTAACACAGCAAGAGCCGATCTATGTGCTGTTCCAGTGTCTTTCTGACAAAACCGACAATGACACGTATACGCTAAAATTGGTTCATTTATTATTTTGTAACGAATGCTTCCACAAAGACATCCTCCAGAGAGTTCAGCCATTAATACCATCCATTCTTAAATTGCCACTGAAGAGTATTACGTAAATTAACCTAAACTTCTACTCTTTGTTATCTTTCGGCCTGATCAAGTTTACTAAATTCCATCTAATTGCCAGAGCAGCAAGCGCCAGAAGAAGTATTGCACCGCTTTCATATAAAAGATCAACTGTATTGATGCCTTTCCCTTGTAATATAATCAGACGGCATAATGCAGTGATTGCAATAAAAATTGGGACTGTTATTGGTATTTTTCTGAATTTATAGAAAGCCGCAACCATGCCCAAAACTTCAGCATAAATAAACAACAACAATAGGTCGGTTAATTTTACTGCTCTTTCAGACAAAACAACAAACATTTCAACGATTACAGCATAAGCTGTCAAAAAGGCGATAACGACCAGAAGGCTCTTTTCCATGAGCGTGATGATACGATACCAATCTAACATTTTTTCTTTTTCTTTGGACATAAAAAACACCGGTCTTTTTTATAAATTAATCAACTAAATCAAAACGAATTATATGACGATCTCGTTCCATTTTGACTAAGAAGTGACAAAGCTAACAATTCACCGCTTTTTGTTGTCTTGAGATCTTTATTTTCAAGGCTTAGCCAGTCTTTGCTAATACCAAAAGATTTCGCCTCATTTTCATTCCGATGCCCTAAAAAATAACAAAGTTGCATAACAACTGGGAGAAGATTGTCTGCTAACATTTTATAGCCTCAATTTTAAACTAAACTAAACAATAGATAGCTCATTGTATTGATAAATCAAAATTAAATACATTTGAGTACAAACGATCGACCTCAGTTAAGCTTTATTCCAAGGTTGCGACTTACTGCCTCGGTTAAATTATTTGATGGAAATCTAATTTTACACAATGAGAAAATCGATAATTGATCCTTTGCTTGAGTTTTTTGACCTGACTGGTAGAGCCATTTTTTCCTTTGAACTATCAAAGCGTTGGTTTGTTGCTGTTATGTATGGATTAGTTTGTCACGTGATTTTTAGCGTATCTGTTTTATCAATGATCTTGGCTATGTTTTGGGGAATGTCACAATCCTTTGGAAAAGTACCCTACCCTTGGTCACACATTGCTAACCTAATTTTGTTGCTTCAATTTCCTTTAGCACACTCGTTTCTTTTATCTTCCAAGGGAAAAAGTTATCTCCTTTATTTTGCGCCAAAAGAGTACTCGAAAATATTATCTTCCACTACTTTTGCATTGTTGGCCTCTATTCAGTTATTTTTGTTATTTTGTTTTTGGACACCGTCAAACATCATTATTTGGGAGCCAGCAGGAAGTATTTATATACTAATGTGCATCCTTTACGGAAGCTCTTGGTTATTGCTTATATGGGCTAGCTTAGATGCTGGAGCAGAATTACAATCTGGCGCGCTAGGCTGGATGTCTCTAGCCCAAAATAAAGCGCCCAAGTTTCCAGATATGCCAACTATCGGGTTATTTAAATATATCAGACAACCAATTTACCTTGCATTCGCTTTAACGACTTGGACAACGCCTATCTGGACATTGGATCAATGGTTAATTGCCGGTGTTTTTACTTTTTATTGCTATTCCGCACCGAAATTTAAAGAAAAACGGTTTGAAAAAAGGTTTGGTCAAAAGTTCGTCGACTATAAGTCGAATGTTCCATATATGGTGCCAAGTTTTAAGTTAAAGAAATAATACTTAAGAAAATCAATAGACATTGCAGTCAAAAATGATTTTTAATTAAAGCAAATACTAAATATTGCTTGCCGCCTTAGTTTATTTAAAAAAAGCCAAAATAATGAATACAATTTATCCGCCTACTCAGCCTTTGTATAGCTCCAGACGGTCACCCGTGCTCGCACAAAATATAGTTGCAACAAGTCATCCACTAGCTGCACAAGCAGGAATACAAATGATAGCAAAAGGTGGAAATGCGATAGACGCTGCCATTGCATCAGCTATAACTCTGACCGTTGTTGAACCTACTGGTTGTGGCTTAGGTTCAGACGCCTTTGCCGTTATTTGGGATGGCGAAAAACTGCATGGTCTTAATGCCTCTGGCAAGTCACCCGCCAGTTGGACCTCAGACAGGTTTAGTAATTTGGAAAAAATGCCATTTCGTGGCTGGGAGAGCGTAACCGTTCCAGGCGCTGTTTCCAGTTGGATTACGCTTTCTGAAAAATTTGGTTTCTTGCCCTTTGATAATTTATTTGAACCAGCAATAAACTATGCAAACGGGGGCTTTTCCGTATCGCCAATAATATCAAAACTATGGAAAATTGGAGCTGATGAATTAAAGAATGAAGTCGGTTTTGCGGAAAATTTCATGCGAAACAACAGGGCTCCCTTTTCTGGAGAGATTTTTATCAACAAAGATCTTGGGAGGTCGCTTACTCTTATTGCCGAAACAAAAACAAGAGCCTTTTACGAAGGAGAACTAGGAGAAGCAATAGAACAATGCGCTATTGAAAATGAAGCGGCTCTAACACTAAATGATTTGAAAAAGCATGAGAATGAATGGTGTGGTACTATTTCCCAAGAATTTGAAAATTTTTCACTCCACGAGATTCCTCCAAACACTCAAGGTATTGCGGCTTTGATGGCACTAGGTATACTTGAACATACGAACATTAAAAGTTTAACTCCAGACCATCCTAGCGCAATACATTTACAAATTGAGGCAATTAAGTTGTGTCTTGCTGATGTGGAGATTTATGTATCTGATCCTTCTAATATGAACGAAATTACCGCCAAAGATCTTTTACAGGAAAGCTATCTACAAAAACGAGCAAAATTGATAGATCCTAATAAGTCGCAAAATTTTAAATCTGGGTCACCAAAAAGTGGAGGTACTGTTTATGTAACAGCTGCTGACAAATCAGGACTAATGGTCTCTTTTATTCAATCTAATTATGCTGGATTTGGATCTGGTGTTTGTGTTCCAGGTACTGGAATTCACTTGCAAAATCGTGGTGCAGGTTTTTCATTAGATCCTAATTCTGCAAATTTTGTTGGCCCCAAAAAGAGACCATTTCATACTATTATTCCAGGTTTTTTGATGAAAGACACACTTCCATTGATGAGCTTTGGCGTAATGGGAGGTCCTATGCAGGCTCAAGGTCATATACAATTAATTTTAAGAACAGAGCTCTGGGGTCAAGACCCCCAAACAGCGATTGACGCGCCTCGCTGGCGGTTTGATCACGGTCAGCAATTAGCTGTTGAAAAATCGATGCCACCCAAAACTATTAAATCCTTAAGTGAGATGGGTCATCATATAAAAATTGAAGGTTATGATAACTCTTTCGGGTTTGGTGGCGCCCAGATCATAAAAAAATTAGAAAATGGGAGTTATATCGCTGGCTCGGATCCTAGAAAGGATGGACAGGCCTTAGGTATTTAACCCATTGATGGATATAGAAAATGGACAAAATAGACAAACTTCGTCAGCAAATGAAAGAAAAAGCGGTAGATTTAATCGCTTTAGCACCAGGCGCAAATCTCAATTGGCTTCTCGGCGTGAATCCTCATGCCGACGAACGTCCGTTAATATTTCTTTTAACTCAAACAGGTTTAGGCTTTTTAATGCCAGAACTTGAAGCAGAAAGTGCGCGACAACAAACGGATATTCGCTTCTATACTTGGTCAGATGCAACAGGTCCGACATCTGCACTGGATAACTTACTGACAGATCTGAAAGGATTTGCTTCTAGGTCGATAGTGATAGACGAAACAATGCGAGCAGATCATGCAGCACTTATTCAAGATAAAGTTTTAAACGCCAATAGAGCCTTTACAGCATCCACTATCGGCAAATTAAGAATGATTAAGGATAAAAGTGAACAAAACATCCTACGAGAGAATGCAAATCAAGCCGATACTGCTATGCAAAATGCATTAAGTGAGATTCAGTCCGGAATGACCGAAGATGCAGTCGCTTCAGTAATTCAATCTAGTTTCTCAGAACAAGGAGCGCTGCCACAGTTTTCTATTGTTGCATCAGGTCCCAATAGTGCATTTCCTCATCATCAAACAGGATCAAGAGTATTAAATGATGGCGATGTCGTCGTGATTGATCTTGGAGGTAAATTTAAAGGTTATGCTTCAGATATTACCCGGATGGCTATTCTCGGTTCTCCTCCAGGCGACTATAAAATGATACATCAAATTGTAGAAGACGCTGTTTGTGCCGCTTTAGAGGCAGCTAAACCCGGTGAAGTAGCAAAAAATGTAGATAAGGCAGCTCGGGATGTAATTACTAAAGCAGGTTTTGGGCAATACTTTATTCATCGAACTGGTCACGGACTTGGCAGTGAAATTCATGAACCGCCCTACATCACAGCAACCTCTGACACTATTCTAGAGCCAGGAATGGTATTCTCAATTGAACCAGGAATATACATTCCAGGGAAATTTGGAATAAGATTGGAAGAAATTGTGATCCTTAACGACAAAGGGCCAGAAGTTTTATCAAAGCTTTCACGTAAAGAAAATATTTTAAATACCTGATTTTGTTATCTTTTTAATCTCCCAGATTCCAATATAAGTCAGTCATTAGTATTAAAGATTGTTCAAGCAATGCTATTGGTAAATGTTCATTGGGAGCGTGCTGGGAACACTCTTTATACGAATGAGGTATCCAAATAGTTGGAATTTTTAAAATATCTGTAAAACAGTTATTAGGTAAAGATCCTGCTAGATTTGGGATGACGTGTATTTGCCCTCCATGAAAGTTCTGCAAAATTTGTTCAACTTTTTTCAACCAATTACTGCTCAAATCAGTCCTAGATGCTTCAAAATTAATAGCATTTTCTGTGATGATTTCTACGTCAGCAAAACCGCACTCATCGAGATGTTTACGCAAAGACGAAATAATTTTTAATGGTTCTGTTCCAACAACAAACCGGAGTTGACAGAGTGCTTTTGCTGAGGGTTGAATAGCATTGACAGGCACATCAATATCTCCCGATTTAATGGCAAGTATTGAAAATGAATTCCAACCAAATAACTTTTCATTTGGAGTTAAGCCAGGTTCACCCCAATTTTCATCGATATCTAATGTTTCAGAAATAGTAGTCGGAAGAACTTTTAGCCTGCCTTTAACTTCAGACGTAAGAGAATTTGGTTTCCACTGATCGATCAATATTTCTCCGTTTTTATCTGTAATCAAAGAAAGGGCATGAGAAAGTCTGATCGCTGGATCCCTTAAAACCCCTCCCCAATTTCCAGAATGATGGGCCCCTGAGCGGTATTTAACTTCAAGTTCAAAATTTACTGCTCCTCTAGAACCCAAAAAGATAGTAGGAACTTCAACAGAAACTCTAGGTCCATCAGAAGCTATTAGAACATCGGATTTTAAGTCTTCCTTATACAGCTCGCAAAGCTCAAATAGTCCAGGAGACCCAATTTCTTCTCCCATTTCAAAGATGAGCTTTAGGTTAAATCCTAATTTTTTTTTGGTTTTCAAAACTGACAAAAGAGCCATTAGATTTATGAAATGTTGCCCCTTATTATCAGCAATACCTCTTCCATAGATTTTATCACCAATGACTTTCAATTCACTAGGGTTGATACCTTCATACCAGTCGCCTGTTTGAAGTGGAACAGTATCACCATGGCCATAAAAGAGTATTGTTTTATATTCTGGTGACTCTATTCGCGTCCCAATAAGAAAAGGTGGTTTATCATTTATTGGATTGTCAATTATTTTCGATTTAATTCCTAATTCCTCAAAAATATTAAAGAGTCCTTTAGTATAATATTCCCTCAATACTTGAGCAGAAACAGACCCTTTACTATCAGTAACAATCTCTATGAGGCTACCCAATCGCTGAATAAATTCTCCATTAGCAAAAGAATTTCTTGAATACTGGATTGCCTTTTCGAGAGTGGACATTCAAAATCCTTTTTTTTGTACAATTTAAGTAAAAATATAAAAAAAACTATAGACACTAAAGATTATCAGGCCTAGCCTCTTATGATGATATAAACAAGGAGGTAGATATGAATTTTTGCAAACTAGCAAAGCTGTCTTCAGTTGCATTAATAATGGCGACGACGGCTAATGCTGAAAACGTCCTTCGATGGACCAGCCAGGGTGACGCTTTGACGATGGACCCTCATTCTCAGAATGAAAGCCCGACAATAGCGTTTAATGGCCAAATCTATGAAGCACTTGTTGCTCGTGATATTGAAATGAACCTTGTTCCAGAATTAGCGGAAAGCTGGACAGCTTCACCTGATGGTTGGACTTTCAAACTGCGGCAAGGCGTGACGTTCCATGACGGTGCTGACTTTACTGCTGAAGACGTGGTGTTCTCATTTAATAGAGCGCTAGAAGAGTCATCAGACTACAAAGAACAAGTAAAAACAGTATCTAGCATAGAAGTAATTGATGACTACACCGTAAAACTAGTTACCGCTGGCGCAAACCCAATTCTGCCAAACACATTAACGAATGTGTACATAATGGATAGTGGTTGGGCAAAAGCTAATGGTGTTGAAAAGCCTCAAGACTTCGCTGCAGAAGAAGAAACATTTTCCGTCAGAAACTCTAATGGTACAGGACCGTTTATGCTGATGAGCAGAGCGCCAGAAGAGCTTTCAGTACTTGAACGGAACCCAAATTGGTGGGGCGACTCCATGTATCCTGGCAATGTTGATCGCATTGAGTACAGACCAATCAAAAATGCTGCAACACGCGTGGCGGCCTTACTCTCTGGTGAGGTTGACTTTGTATTAGACGCGCCACTTCAAGATTTAAAGCGCATTGAAGCTACAGAAGGCTTAACGACGAAAACTGTTGCTCAAGTTCGTTCCATTTTCTTTGGGATGGACCAAAGCGTTGACGAGCTGCGGAGCTCAAATGTTAAGGGAGCTAACCCATTTAGAGACATTAAGGTGAGAGAGGCCTTTAACCTTGCAATTGATAAGGACGCTATTCAACGGGTTGTTATGGACGGATTATCTTTCCCAACTGGAATAATCACACCTCCAGGCGTGTTGGGTAATACTCCAGAATTAGATCAGCAGTATGGTTTTGATTTGGATAAAGCCAAAAGTTTAATGGCTGAAGCTGGATACGCAGACGGATTTGAAGTTCAACTCGACTGCCCTAACAATCGTTATAATAACGATGAAAAGATATGCCAGGCTGCGGTTGCTATGCTAGCTAAAATTGGAGTAAAAGTGAATTTGGATGCCATTCCGAAAGCACAGCACTTTCCAAAGATCCAGAAAAGAATTTCTGACTTTTATATGTTAGGATGGGGTGTGTCTACATTGGATAGCCACTATGTATTCTCTTATCTTTTTGAAGGAGAGGGATCATGGAACGGTATCGGTTATAACAATGCTCGAGTAAACGAAATTACAAAGTTAATTGAAACCGAAACTGACATTCCAAAGCGTACGGCTCTCATTGACGAGGCTTGGCATATAATTAAGAAAGAAATGCCATATCTTCCTATCCATCACCAAGTACTTGGATGGAGTATGAAAGACAATGTCGATGTGCCAATTGCTGCAGACGACCATTTGAGACCGCGTTACGTGGTTTTTAAATAAAATTATAGCAAGATTGGGGCGCCACGAAGTTGGCGCCCCTTATTAGCAGGTTTCATGTTTTACTTTATAATTAACCGGTTAGCTCAGGCTCTTTTGGTAATGGCGGTTGTTTCTGCCATTAGTTTTTCTTTATTCAATTTCGTTGGAGATCCAGTCAATAATATGGTTGGACAGGATGCAACTAGAGAGCAGAGAATTGAGATCAGACAACAACTTGGATTAGATGATCCGATCTTAGTTCAATATCAGAGGTTTATGATTAATGTTGCTCAAGGCGACTTTGGCTTGTCTTACCGTATAAAGCAGCCCGTTAGCCAATTAATTTTAGAAAGACTTCCTGCGACTTTAGAGTTAGTTTTTGCATCTGCTATCATTGCCGTTTTTATAGGAATAGTTTTGGGAGTTTTTACCGGTATTCGACGTTATTCGTGGGTTAGTAAAATAATCATGAGCGTCAGCCTAATTGGGGTTAGCTTACCAACTTTTATTATTGGAATTGGGTTAATTTATCTCTTTGCCGTCTATCTAAGATGGCTTCCCTCTTCTGGTAGAGCAGGAGTGATAGAAATTGGTGGCTGGAAGACTTCTCTTCTCACGATTGATGGTTGGAGATCGATAATATTACCGGCAATAACGTTATCACTTTTTCAACTGACAATGATTTTACGACTTGTTAGAGCAGAAATGCTTGAGGTCATGAGATCCGACTATATTAAATTTGCGCGAGCAAGAGGTTTGACAAATCGCGCAATCCACTTTGGTCACGCGCTCCGAAATACACTTGTTCCAGTCATAACTATTATTGGATTGAACATAGGGGGACTAATTGCATACTCTGTTATAACAGAGACAGTTTTCCAGTGGCCAGGAACAGGACTAATGTTTATTCAGGCCGTCGATTTTGTAGATGTCCCCATAATGGCTGCCTATCTAATTTTTGTAGCGTTGTTGTTCGTTGTTATAAACCTAATAGTTGATATCTTATACTTTGTTGTAGATCCTCGTATTCGCCGTGGAGGATCATAAAATGTCAGAAACTAATAAATCAAGCTCTCGATGGCAAAGATTTTTAGACAACGATATTGTTTATTCTTTTTTTACAACACCTGGAGCAATCATAGCAGCAAGCATTACTTTCATTGCTATAACTGCTGCCTTTGCCGCGCCTATAATAGCTCCTTATAATCCATTTGACCCGGCTCAAATATCTCTTTGGGATGGCAAACTTCCTCCAGCTTGGGCAGACGGTGGTTCACCAGCTTACCTTCTTGGTACTGACAATCAAGGCCGGGATATGCTTTCAACTATTCTGTATGGTGGACGAATTTCTATTCTTGTTGGGATTGCTGCCGTTTTCTTGGGTATGTTGTTGGGTGTAACCTTAGGCGTCATTTCTGGCTATTTTGGTGGTTTAACAGATACAATTATAATGCGAATAGCTGACGTGCAGCTTACGATCCCCGGGATTTTAGTAGCTATATTGATTAATGGGATCGGCAGAGCCGCCCTGCCCCTTGAACTACGCGAAGAATTTGCGATTTATGTTGTGATTGTTGCCATTGGCCTTACTGACTGGCCTCAGTTTGCCCGTGTTGCGCGCGGCGCCACCCTGGTAGAAGCTGAAAAGGAATATGTTCAGGCTGCTAAGCTTATAGGGCTACCTAAATTCACAATTATTCTTCGTCATATTTTACCAAACACACTTCGTCCCGTGTTAGTTATTGCAACGATTGGTCTTGCCCTGGCAATAATTGCGGAAGCAACTTTAAGCTTTCTTGGACAAGGAATCCCACCGACTACTCCATCCCTTGGAACTCTGATACGCGTTGGGAATGAATTCCTTTTTTCAGGCCTTTGGTGGATTACATTTTTTCCAGCCATAGCGCTAATAATATTAGTATTTTCAGTGAATTTATTGGGAGATTGGATGCGAGATGCGCTCAATCCAAAATTAAGATGAGCCATTTACTTGAAATCAAAAATCTCAGTGTAAATTTTCCTTCAAGAAGAGGACAAGTCGCGGCTGTTAATCAAGTATCGATCTCAGTAGAAAAAGGAGAAGTCCTTGGTTTAGTTGGCGAAAGTGGCGCAGGCAAATCGACTGTTGGCAATTCTGTAATTAATCTTCTTGAACCCCCAGGCTATATTTCCGGTGGCGAGATTATTTTTGATGGCATTCGAATAGATCAAAAATCTAACGAGGATATGAGAAAGATCAGGGGTGCAAAAATAGGTACTATTTTTCAAGACCCACAAACCTCCTTAAATCCGCTTATGACTATTGGAAAGCAGTTATCTGAGACACTAATTGAGACATTAAAAATATCTGGAAGTTCTGCTAGAGAAAAATCAATTGAACTTCTTGAGTCCGTTGGAATTCCCGATCCTGTTGAACGTTTGAATGCTTATCCTCACCAGTTTTCTGGAGGAATGCGTCAACGAGTTGTGATTGCGTTAGCACTAGCCGGTGACCCAGATTTAATTATAGCAGATGAACCTACTACCGCACTAGATGTATCAATTCAAAAGCAAATTTTAGACCTTATTAAATCACTTTGTAAGGCGCGTAATTTAGGGGTTATCATCGTCACTCACGATATTGGTGTAATTGCTGAGATCGCTGATCGGGTAGCGGTCATGTACAACGGCCAACTTGTGGAACAAGGAACCGTAAAACAGGTTCTTCAAAAACCAAAACATGATTACACAAAAAGTTTAATATCTGCGGTTCCCAGTGGTGATCAAAAACTTCATCGATTTACCGTTGTTGACTATATCGATGGATCTGAAGAAAAAGTTACACTTGAAAATGTCAGTGATCACTGGCTGTCTAAAAACAAATCTTCTGAAACACACAAAACTGCTATTTCTGTAAAAGATTTATCAATTGAATTTTCAATTCGCCAGGCGTTGTTTAGAAAAAACCGAATATTTTTAAAAGCTGTCGATAATGTATCATTGCAAATCCAAACTGGTGAAAGCTTCGGACTAGTCGGAGAAAGTGGGTCTGGTAAAAGTACATTAGCTCGCTTAATTGCCGGTTTATATCAGCCAAAGTCAGGTGAAATTGATATTTTTGGCCACGATGTTTTGCAACGTAATCAAAAAGCAAAAACTTCTTTAATTAGAAGAAAGATGCAAATGATCTTTCAAGATCCTTATTCATCTCTTAATTCTAGAATGACAGTTGAAGACATAATTTCTGAACCGATAAGGTTTCATCGGTCAACTTTAAATTCAAACGAAACCTCAAAGGTGGTCAACGACTTAATATCATTTGTTGGAATGCCAATGACTGCGCTTAAAAAGTATCCCCATGAATTTTCTGGAGGTCAGAGACAGCGTATTTCGATTGCAAGGGCTTTGGCATCGAGGCCAGAAATTCTTATTTGTGATGAACCAACCTCAGCTTTAGATGTTTCGGTTCAAGCAAATATTTTGAATTTGCTTAAAGATCTACAAGAAGAGTTAAGTTTAACCATGTTGTTCATTTCACATGATTTACCTGTCATTAGACAAATGTGTGACCGAGTGGCTGTAATGCAAAATGGTAAAATTTGTGAAATAGCTAAGACAGACACATTATTTGATGACCCACAGCATGAATATAGCAAACACTTACTTGGATTAATGCCACGAATGGACTTATTTCGACTTTAAAAAATGTATATCGGGCTTATGAATATTTTAAGACATATTCACCCGCTGTCATTTTGTGATACTTGATGTTATCGATATTAAGATCAATGGGTTCAGGGTCAACAATTTCTATTTGAGCATTGTTTTGAAGAGCATATCTTAATGCGATTGAGGTGATGTTTACGCTAAACGACGTACCCATAAATACAAATCTTTCCGCCAACTTCATTTTAAGCTCTGCTTCATCCATTCGATATAAATTTGTATAGTATTCATCAAATAAAAGAACAAAAGGCTTCAAAGAATATCCCTTTTGCGGATACTGAGAAATTTTAAATGCATCTAATAGAAGTATTTTTAATTTTTGATCGTCATCTAAATCAATGTCAGATTTGGAAATTATATCCCATGGGGCATCATTTAATGGCACTAACTCTTCTTGATCCTGGAAAACGGTTACTTTGTCTAACCGACCATGTATGGGGATGTATTCTTTATTTCCAGCTTTTCCGTCTAACCCATCAATATTCTGAGTAATTAGATTTTTGTCAGAAAGCCAAAAATGAGTTTCATTGGGTTGGACATGGCGATAAGATGCAAATCTTTTGTAGTACCAGAGCAAGAATTCAGAAGGATTTTCACAGTACATTTTTCGAGTAGCCATTTCCTGTGGCGTATAGTTTACACTTCCTATTGTCCAAAACCCGTCATTACCTCTAAATGTTGGGATCCCACTATCGTTACTAACTCCAGCTCCTGTTATAAAAATACTATTTATCAATTACTTAATAACCGTTTTTAATTGATTTTTAGAATTGAAAACCCATAAAACCATAAGTTGAAAACATTTGAAAAGCAAAAATTGCTAGCATAATCATTAATGCAAGTATCAAAATTGTATATTGATGCATTAGAAAATAGTCCAATTTAATCTGATACATTCACGATGGCATATTTAGTATATTCAATCAAATTGAATACTGGATGTTGCTAAAAAATCTTTTTATGCTAAGACAACTTTGGACGATCTCGAGCCGTGGGCTTTCATAAATACCCCCCATTTAGAAAAACCACGGCTCGCGAAAAGAAGAAGGGGCAAATGCGTGATTTCTCAAACATTTACCCCTTCACAGATAACTACTGTCTCTTTCTCATCCTTGCGCAATGTCAACCTAAGTTTAACGTTACGCTGGGCGCTCCCTTTTCTAATAATGCTTGCGCACTAAAAGTCTGGTTTGCCTTTCACTGCGATCCAACTCGAGAGTTGTGGACGATCTCAGTTTATTGATCCAGAGTTGGTTTTGTCCGTTTTTCACTTAGATTGTCGATCTTGCGATGACATTCTGAGCGATTAACTTCTAACACCCCCCAGTTTTTATCCTACTGTGATGATGACACGATAATTCAGGCCAGCAAAACAAAATATGACATATCCACAGAAAAACATTTAGTTGTCCACAAAAAATAAAAACTTATCCCCAAAAGGCAGTAAAAATCTACCTTAAATTAAAAAAAATTTTGTAATTTCTAACGAATCAACACTCGAATTCTTTTAGATTTATGTACTTTGCTTAAGAAACTGCATTGCCGCCTGAGTTCCTCCCACCTGATGTGGAATAGAACTTTTAGAAAGTCCCATTTCAATTCCGCCAAGAGTAGCAACCAACATTAAATCGTTAAAATCGCCCAAATGCCCTATTCGAAAGACCTTACCAGCCAATCGTGACAAACCATTACCCAATGACATATTAAAGTTATCTAATACCACAGATCTAAACTCATCAGCGTTATAACCATCTGGTAATAAAACGGCAGTCAATGTATTGGAAAAATCTTCTTTCTCCTCGCATAAAACTTCTAAACCCCAGGTTTGAACAGCTAATCGTGTGGCCTCTGCGTGTCTTTTGTGTCGAGAAAAAACGTTATCTAAACCTTCCTCTTTAAGCATAGCAATGGCTTCATTAAGTCCATAAAGCAAATTTGTTGCTGGGGTATATGGAAACGCTCCTACAGAATTTGCTTCAATTTGTTCGCCCCAATCCCAATAGGACCTAGGTAATGTCGCTTTTTTATGGGCGCCTATTGCCTTTTTTGATATGGCATTGAATGAAAGACCTGGAGGAAGCATTAACCCTTTTTGAGAGCCTGATACGGTTACGTCTACCCCCCATTCATCATGGCGAAAATCGGAAGATGCTAAAGACGAGATTGTGTCAACCATAAGCAAGGCATTGTGTCCAGTGTCGTCAATGCTTTTCCGAACTCTAGCTACATCAGACATAGCGCCAGTTGATGTCTCATTATGAACAATACATACTGCCTTTATCTTACCTGTCTTATCCGAAGAAAGTCTCTGAGAAATTTCTTCAGCATCCGCACCTCTCCTCCAATTTGTTTCAATTAGTTCTGCCTTTAGCCCTAATCGTTTTGCCAACTTTACCCACAGGCTAGCGAAATGGCCTGTTTCTACCATCAATACTGTGTCACCGGGTGATAAAGTATTAACGAGTGCGGCCTCCCAAGCACCTGTTCCTGATGCCGGGTAAATTATTACATTACTTTTGGTTTTAAAAATATCTTTGATCCCGGATAAACATTGTTTCGCAAGCTCAAAAAACTCTTCACTACGGTGATCAATAGTAGGAAAATCCATAGCCCTCAAAATTCTATCTGGAACATTTGATGGTCCAGGAATTTGAAGTAAGTGCCGTCCTGTTTTATGTTTTCTTGACATTTTCAATCACCATTAAATTAATTTATTAATTGCAAGCCTGTGACTCTTTTCGCCGCATTATTATGATTAAAGTTGTACTTTCAATAGTCGCGGTTATGCTAAATTATATCTTATTACAATATAGAGTTGGCACACCAAAATGAAATCGCAGATTTCAGTTTTAAAAAACTCTCTGTCTGGGGATTTGCTAGACGGAAAATTCGACAATGGAAGATATTCAACCGATGCTTCTATTTATCAAATAATGCCAGAAGCAGTGATTTTGCCAAAAAATATTGAAGACATTAAGAAAACTATTCAGTTTTCCCAAGAGCATAACATCCCAATATTACCAAGGGGTGGCGGGACATCTCAAAATGGTCAGACAGTTAACCGTGCGATTGTTTTAGATAATAGTAAATATCTTAATAAAATTATTGAGGTTGATGCAATAAATCAAACATGTCTTGTCGAGCCTGGAGTTGTTTTAGACGAATTAAATAGATTTTTAAAACCTTACGGACTTTGGTTTCCGGTAGATGTATCAACTTCAAGCAGGGCAACCATAGGAGGCATGGCAGGCAATAACTCAGCCGGTGGTAGATCAATTCGATATGGCATAATGAGAGATAACGTCATGTCAATAGATACTCTCCTATCTGATGCATCAGAAGCACATTTTGGGCTTTCAAAAAAAAATATAAGCGGTTTGCAAAGTTTATTCCCAAAGCTAATGGCAATAGCAGAGAAAAACAAAAATGAGATAAAAACTCGATTTCCAAAAGTTCTCAGAAGGGTTGGTGGATATAATTTAGATGCGCTACTTAACGATACTCTTGCATCAAGGCCAGGCAGTATTGGAACAGAAAGTGATGTAAACCTTTCGCATTTGATTGTTGGTTCGGAGGGAACGTTAGCTTACTCAACAGGGATCAAATTAAAATTATCACCCTTGCCTCCGCCTAAGGTCATGGCTTTATGCCACTTTTCATCATTTTATGATGCGATGGATGCTGCTCAGCACATAGTTGAACTTAATCCAATTGCAGTAGAGCTTATCGACAGCACGATGATTTCGCTTGCTCGTTCAATACCTATTTTTTCTAAAACAATTAAAGATTTTGTAAAAGGCAACCCAGATGCAATCTTAGTGGTAGAATTCGCGGAAGATGAATGGAAGGAAAATTTTAAAAAACTAAATAATCTTCAAGATCTTCTCAAGGGCTCCGAAAAAAATAAACACGACAATATAGTTATTCTTGAAGACACTCATTCCCAAAATCGCATCTCCGAGATGAGAAAATCAGGGCTTAACATTATGATGTCAATGAAATCAGATGCTAAGCCTGTATCTTTTGTTGAAGACTGCGCAGTTCCTTTGACGAATTTGGCAGATTATACTCAAGGTTTAAATGATATTTTTGAAAAATATGAGACGTCTGGAACATGGTATGCTCATGCGTCTGTCGGATGCCTGCACGTGAGACCCATTCTAAATATGAAAAGCAATAACGATGTGATCAAAATGCGAGCGATTGCTGAAGAAGCATTTGAGCTTGTGAAAAAATTTGATGGATCACACTCGGGTGAACATGGAGATGGAATTTCCCGCTCAGAGTTTAACCCAATTATGTTTGGCGAAAAGTTAACGAATGCTTTCAGAGAAGTGAAATCTCTGATGGATCCATATGGAATATTCAATCCGGGAAAGATCGTTGATGCTCCTAAAATGGATGACAGACATCTATTTCGATTTTCGCCTGGGTACACTGTAAGTGATTTTAAAACAGAGTTAGATTGGTCAACTTGGTCAGGTAGTTCAAATGGCTTTCAGGGAGCCGTTGAAATGTGCAACAATAATGGTGCCTGCAGAAAGCTGCAGGGAGGAGTAATGTGCCCTTCCTTTAGAATTACCGGTGAAGAAAAAGATAGTACGCGTGGTAGAGCAAATAGCCTACGGCTTGCTATGTCAGGTCAACTGGGGCCAAATGCAATGACATCGCCAGAAATGCTAGAAACTATGAAATTATGTGTTTCCTGCAAGGCCTGCAAGCGTGAGTGTCCAACCAGTGTAGATATGTCAGCTATGAAATTAGAAGTAATGGCTCTCAACGCTAAACAGAATAAATTATCAATTCACGAAAAACTAATCGCTTTTTTACCTGATTATGCACCATTCGCCGCTTTCTTTAATAAAATATTAAATTTACGTAATTCTTCAAAATTTCTTTCAAATTTAGGTGAAAAATTGACTGGGTTCTCATCAAAAAGAAATCTTCCAATTTGGAGGAGGGATTGGTATCGAGACAACGAAATTCCTTCAAGCGCCGAAGGCCCCTACCCGGTCATTTTATTCATCGACACGTTTAATAGGTATTTTGAGCCTGACAATTTGCGCAGTGCCGTAAGAGTATTAAAAAATGCTGGCTATTCTCCCTTTTATCCAAAACCTATTAACAAAAAGCAGAAAGCTTTATGCTGTGGTAAAACACACTTGGCTGTTGGAAATGTTGCCAAAGCACGGATGGCTGCTGAAAGATTAGTCGCCACATACTTACCCTATGCCCAAGAAGAAATTCCGATTGTGGGCTTGGAACCCTCCTGCCTTTTAGCACTAAAAGATGAAGTTCCTTCCCTTCTTAAATCTAAAGAAGCAAAACTTGTCTCTGACAACGTTTTAACTTTTGAAGAGCTTTTATCGAAAGATAAAAAGAATTTAAGTTTGAAACCTCTTAAAGCAAAAGCGTTACTCCATGGGCACTGCCACCAGAAAGCATTTAATGTTTTACAACCTGTTGAAAATGTTTTGAAAATGATCGAAGGCCTGAAAGTAGAGACAATTGAAACAAGCTGCTGTGGGATGGCTGGTGCTTTTGGATATTCAAAAGAAACCTACAAAATTTCGAAAGAAATGGCTGAAAAAGATCTTCTTCCACAAATAAGACAAGCGGAGAAAGGCACTATTTTAATTGCGGATGGTACATCATGCAGAAGCCAAATAGTTGATGGTACAGACGAAAATGCTATCCACGTAGCGCGTCTGTTGGATAAACAGCTAACTGAAAATTAGAATAAACCAACCCCAACCAGTCGTACTCCCATAAATAGAAAAGCAATCAAAACTGCCTTCTCAAACCAGCTTTGTGTTGTTTTATTCCGTAAAATTTCCCCAACTCTAAATCCCGCAAGAACAAAAACTAGTCCAAAGATAGATTGCATTGCTGCCTCTTTAGTCAATATTCCTCCGAATATTAAACCAAAAATTAAGGGAACAGCACCAGCCAAAAATAAAAAACCAGTCGCTGAGATAAAACGGTCTTTATCGACCCGCCTCGCTATCAGATAAATTGCGACCGTTGGCGACCAGATGGAACTCAAACCGCCCAAAACGCCCGACAAAACGCCAAATCCTAATTGCCAAATGCGGCTATCGCTTAATTTAACAGTGACGCCAATCAATCCATTCAAGGACACAATAATCATGGCAAAGCCAATCGAAATAGTCAGAAGCCCAGTTGGATATTTGGACAAAAAGAGCGAAGTCAAAAATATGCTAATTATAATAGCAATAGCAAACAGCCAATAAGTTTTGACTGCTTCCATCCTATATTTAGAACGAGAAAATTGAGTTAGATTTGTAAATAATATAGGAATAACAAGTAAAGAGATTGCGTGTGCTGGTGGAATTACTAATGTTAATAAGGCCATAGCTGCGGCCGGCAGACCTATTCCCAAAAAACCTTTTACTATTCCAGATATAAAGAAAACAAAAAGCATAAAAATAAGAGTGCTAATGTCACTTGAAGGAAATAAATTATTCCAAATATCATTATTCATTTCAAATAATAAACCAAAGTATTTATCCTACAAAGGTTATCTTTGATGATCATTACCATTAATCAATTCAAATAATTTGAGACGCTGTACTTTTCCAGAGGGGCCTTTCGGTAGATCATCTAGTACATGGATCTTGTCTGGTGATTTAAATTTACCAACATGCTTTTCACAGTGGCTTTTGATTTCAGTTAAGTCAGCAGAATGCTTTTCTTTAAAACGAATACAAGCCTCAACTCTTTCTCCATAATCTTTACAGGGAACAGAAAAAGCTGCGGCCTCCAGTATGCTTATATGAGACAGTAGTGCCTCGTCTATTTCTCTTGGGGCAATGTTCTCTCCGCCCTTGATTATTAATTCTTTTATTCTTCCAGATACAAAAACATAGCCATCTTCATCTAAGTAACCTAAATCACCCGTTCTAAGCCATCCATCATTGACTATAGTTTTTTTTGTTTCGTCGGGCTGTTTGAAGTATCCTTTCATGACGTTGTCGCCTTGTACCAAAATTTCACCGGTTTCACCTGCTGGAAGTGGATTAAAATGATTATCACCAATCATAATTTTATTGCCATAAGCCCAGGAGAACCTATTTTACGAATTCCAGGTGGCATTGGAT
>JAAXIY010000069.1:36318-38377 GCA_012270125.1 Paracoccaceae bacterium | reverse complement strand
GACATGAAAAACGGACTGATCCAAATGGCATCGACACCCAGGTCCGCAATATATTCTAACCTTGATGTGATCCCATTGAGATCACCAATTCCATCAGAGTTTGAGTCCTGGAATGATCTGGGATAAATTTGATAAATAACAGCGTGTTCCCACCATTTCAAAGAAGACATTCATTAACCTCCTTTGACGGACCCAGCGAGCAAACCCCTAATGAAATATTTCTGCATAGCGAGAAATACTATCACTGGAACTATCATGGATATTACGGCTGAAGCGTTAAGAAGGTGAAGTTGGTCTCCAAAAGTTCCCAACTGTCTTTCCAACAAAATAGGGAAAACTATGTTATCAGTTTCGCTGGGGCCAACGAACATGGCTACCAATAAATCATTCCAGATCCATAGAAATTGAAATATACTGAACGAAGCAAGCGCTGGTACTGAAAGTGGGACCACTACTTTTATGAAAATTTGCATATGATTAGCCCCATCAATTTTGGCGCTTTCGAGCAATTCTCTAGGTAGTCCAACGATATAATTTCGTAAAAGAAAAATAGCTAGAGGAAGACCGAAACCTGTATGGGTTAGCCACAAACCTGCAAATGATTTGGTTGGGAATTGACATGAATTTGTCAATTCACAGTCAGTTGTCCATTGTTTTAGAGCGGTCGCCCAAGTTGCAATACCATTAAAACCCTGCAGAATTGGTAAAAATGCTAGTTGTGTTGGGACCACCATCAGCGAAACGACAATTATGAATAACCAATCCCTGCCTGGAAATCGCATCCATGAAAATGCATAGGCAGCAAAAGCAGCAACCGTTATAGGAATGATTGTTGCTGGTACAACAACTATAAAAGAAGAGATCAAAGCGTTAGGTACGTCTTTGTTATCCAATAAAACTTCAAAATAAGCTTCTGCGCCAAACACAGGGTCTTGATTTATAAAAACATCAAGATTTTTAGGCTTTGGGGCAATTTCCTCAGGAAAAGCCCAAATAAAATCACCATTCGCCTGAAAAACGAACTCGCCCCCCCGGACATCCATGACTTCACCTGCTGGCACAAGTTTCCTGATTAGTTTTGTTTTTCCAGGTTTTTCAGGGTCTGGTACTCGACCTTTAAACATGATGGACTTTATTTCGCCGGAGATTTTAAACCATTCTTCGTCTTTATTTATGCGTTGAAAAATGTTGCCACGCATTTCTGTAATTTTGACCTGCTCACCCTTATCATGTGTGCTGAAACGGTGGCCTAGCTCCGTTGGGGTGAATGCTGTCCAAAAGCCTGAAGTCTTAGATGCAATTTCTGATCTGAATGAAGTTGTGATCAGAGCCACGAAAGGTACTACCCAGATTACTAGGATAATGGCGAGGATAATGTGAGCAAATGAACGATTATACATAACCAATCAAATCCTTAGTGTTCTAGCTGCTTTTGCTCGCGCCGAATACGCCAACCGAGAAAAATCATGTGAGGTATAACTGTTAACATCAGCATAACCGCTATTGCGGCAAATAAATTATCAACATTGTTGCCACCAATAGACCATGTATTCATTGCAGCTTCCATCATCGTTGCGAGAAGAAGCTTGTCGTCATCGTTAGCGGATAGCGCATAGGGAATATCAAAAACCTTTAATACATCTGTTACAAGATAGGTCCACACCACAACAACTGTTGAGAAAATTTGGGGAAGTTTTACTCTGAAGAAAAGCTGCCTGGGGTTTGCCCCATCAATTATGGCGGCTTCTACTGTTTCTTGAGGAACACCTCTTAAAGCAGCAGAAAAAATAACCATTGCAAAACCAGTTTTTATCCAAACCATGATCCACATTAGGTAAAAATTGCCCCAAAATTTTAAATTATACAGTGGCTCATTATACTCGGGCGTGTGCCCTAACAGGGCTTTTAAAAGACCTATTTGGTAAGAAGGTGTGACGCCATTTATCGCTTCTTGAGGTTCGATACCACCTCCAGCAAAAATATTCCGCCAAATTACTGCTGCTCCAACAAAAGAAATGGCTAAAGGCACAAAAATAAAAGTTTTTGCAACCACACCCCA
>JAAXIY010000069.1:0-36218 GCA_012270125.1 Paracoccaceae bacterium | reverse complement strand
TCGATCTGAAATTAGCTAGCCCAAAGTTAAGCCAATTTGTGATCCAGTAATATAAAAATGAGATGAACAAAGCTATCAAAACAGAACGTAAAGCAAAACCAACTTTCGCAAATCTCAATTCTGTCACAAAAGTTGCTACAGACCATTCATATTTGTTGTGAAGCCAAAGGCCAAAATTTGCAAAAGCGTCATCTATGGGAGCAGTTAGAGAAAATACAAAGACAGCAGTAATTGGTAATACGCAAACTATCGTGAGAACGATGGCTAAGCTGTTACTAAAAATTATTGATTGAACAGAACGCATTAAATTTTTTGCCCCAAATTAAAGAATAAGAGCACAGGTTTTTTCCTGTGCTCTTACCATACTCGTTTAGCTATATTACTTTATAGCATCCCAAGCTGCTTGAATATTGTCAGCAGTTGTTTTTGCATCCTGGCCGTTTGCGAACGCGGTCATTTCACTCCAGAAAGCGCCAGCACCGATAGCACCAGGCATCAAGTCTGATGCATCAAAGCGAAACGTAGTAGCATTTGCTAGGATCTCGCCTTGCTTTCTTAATAGAGGTGTTGCGTAAGCATTTAAGTCAGCACCCTTATGAGCTGTAAGGAATACACCTTGCTGCATCCACGCCTCATGTGCTGAAGCTTCTTGTAAATACTTAAAGAATGCACGGGTCGCTGGAGAGTCTTTTGCCATAGTATACAATGTTCCAGCACCAAGAACTGGGTTTCCTAGGTTTCCAGATGCAAAAGGTGGAAAATAAAATGCATCTGCTTCACCGCGGGCAACTTCCTCACCTTTGTCAGGAAAGAATCCAGTGATGAAGGAAGCTTGACGGTGCATCATACAACTTGGAGGCGATGTGAATAAACCTTTTGGTGCATCACCAAATGAAGTCGTCGCTACTGAAGCTGCTCCACCCGCAACGTAATCATCGTTTCGAGAGAATTGACCATAAAGTTCCATAGCATTGATCACTTCAGGGCTGTTAAATGCTAAATCGTTTGAAACCCAACGATCGTAGTTTTCAGCTGAAGTAGTACGAAGCATGATGTCTTCCATCCAGTCGGTTGCGGTCCAACCTGTAGCGTTTCCAGACTCAACACCAATACACCAAGGTGTATTTCCATCAGCTACCATCTGATCGGATAAAGCAATGAGTTCTTCCATAGTGGATGGAATTTCATAACCGTTGTCTTCAAACTGTTCGGGTGAATACCAGACCAATGATTTTAAATCCATTTTAAAGGCAAAACCATAGAATTGGTCGTTACCATTAGGGTCTGCATAGGTTCCGAGGTCTACCCAAGAAGAGCCTGCACCGTAATTGTCTTTCATCCATGCGGCTGCGTCGTCCCCAATAGGCACTAAATGGCCTTCTGCTGCCATATCGGCTGCAAGACCAGGCTGTGGAAAGATGGCAATGTTAGGTGGGTTGTTTGAACGCATATCAGCAACTACGAGCGCTGCAAAGTCACGAGAGCCAGAATATTGAACTTTCGCACCAGTTGCTTTTTCAAAGCAACTAATGGTGTTTTCTAACATTTCTTGGTCAGTGCCTAGCATTGATCCTTGCATAGTTATGACTTCACCGGGAAAGCTTCCCATATCGCCTAATTTAGAAGGTGTATTGCAAACATCGTGAGAGCCCGCGATACCCATTGAACCGAAGCCCAAGGATAGAGCAGCTGTGATGCTTAAAGTTTTAGTATTAAGTTTCATTCTTTTCCTCCCAAGAGTTGAAACATTTCAGTTACATTAAAATCAAGTCATAAGAAGACCCAATTTGTAAAGTTTAAGCGCTAAAATTTACACTGTTGATAGCGCTACCAAACTCTAAAAGTTGACCAAGGTCAATTATAAAAGTTTGGCGATATAAAAACAAAAAAAGTAAAATCTATTTAAATTTTTTTGTCTTCATATTTCGGAATTAAATAGAAAATTAAAGTTTTGTGTAAGCACCCCCCCAATAGGCTAACGGCTTATGGTCCGTTGTTTCAAACTTTTTCACTTCCCCTACGATGATTGAATGATCTCCTCCATCGAAGTGATTATACTTTATGCATTCAAAGCGCGCGGAACAATTTTTGATGAAAGCTTCACCTTCATTATTGAACTCCCAATTTACTCCATCTCCGCCATCAGCACTCTTTGAAAAGCTTTTGCAGAGCTCAATTTGGTCTTCGTTAGCAATATGAATTATAAATTTTTCAGCCTCTAAAAAGGTATCATGCCTTTTGGAAGCCTTTGCAGGAGACCATAAAACTAATGGAGGTGATAAAGATAAGCTTGAAAAGCTATTAGCCGTAATGCCTATTGGACCGTTTTTGCTATTACAGGTAACAATTGTAATACCTGTTACGTATTTTCCTAAAGCAGATCTGAAGTCATCCTGATTAATCATTTAACTCTACTTCCACAGTCACTAAGCAACTTCGCGTCCAAGCGCGGTTGTATAAATTTCAAACCAGGTTTGTCTATCCAATTTGATATCTAAAGCCTGAGAAATTGTTTCTATTCGTGACAAAGAATTTGTTCCTAGAACGGGTAGAATATTGGCAGGGTGTGCGAGAAGCCAGGCTACTGCTACTGTACTTGGTTCGACACCAAATGTATCTGCGATATTACTCAGACTATTTAAAAGCTTTTCATTTGATTTTAAAAATAAGTCCCCTCCAGCTAAAGGAGACCAAGCCATAATAGGAGTATTATGAGTTTGGTGAAATGCTACATCGCCATTTGTAAAGCCCTCGTGTGCTAGCACACTTAATTCAATTTGATTGGTAACAAGTTTATTCTTCATTGCAGCTTGCAATAAGTTCCAATCCCAAGGCTTAAAGTTGGAAACACCCACATTTCTTACTTTGCCAGATGCAATTATTTCATCAAGAGCTGCACCAGTTTCAAAGTGATCCATCAGCGGGTCTGGCCTATGGAGTAGAAGCAAGTCGATATAGTCGATGCCCATGAGCTTCAATGATGCGTCTACTGATTTTAAAATATGATCTCTTGAAGTGTCATAGTATTTTACTCGAGCACTCTTATACCTGCCTACTGGTGCTACAATATCGCACTTAGTAACAATCTCCATTTCTTTACGGAGATGTGATCCTTTGAGTGCATTTCCTAAAATTTCTTCAGCTTCATAGCCACCATATATATCAGCCTGATCAAAAGAGGTTATTCCTTGATGTAAACAACTTGATATTTTATTGCGCACGTGCTCAGGCGATGTGTCCTGGTCATCACCCAATCTCCACATTCCATAGACCAAACGTGACATTGTAAGCGATGAGCTGATTTTAGTTCGTTGCATTAGTGGCGCTCTCCTAGCCCGAGTGGAGTTGAAGGTGTACTTTCTGGAACTCGTCCATATTCATGCGGTAAAGAGCAAGTTTTTATATTTGGCAAGACCTTTGAGCCAAAATGTTTGCATTCATCAAGGTGAGGATACCCAGACAGGATAAAAGAACGGATTCCCAATTTTTGATACTGTTCTAATTCACTCATCACTTGATCGGTGGATCCCACAATAGCAGCGCCACACCCAGATCTTGCTCTACCAACTCCAGTCCAAAGATGAGGTTCGACGTAACCGAATTCATCAGCAATTTTTCTATTTTTTGCTTGGTGTGAGACTCCCAATGACGAGCTATCCTGAGCGCGTTCTCTTATTTTTTTTCCAAAGTCATCCTCAAGCTTTGATACTATATATTCAGCATACTCTTTTGCTTCTGCTTCGGTATCTCTAACAATCATATGGACGCGCAGCCCATAATCGAGGGTTCTTTCATATTTTTCAGCCACTTCATTAACAGATTTCATTCTTCCAATTATCTGTTCTTTAGGTTCTGGCCACATCAGATAGACGTCACAATGCTGTCCGCACAATTCAAGGGCTGGTGGAGAATATCCACCAAAATAAAGTAATGGCCCTCCTACTTGAAATGGTTTTGAAGGTTCTGTTGTAAGGCCTGAGAACTTGTAAATCTCACCTTCATAATCAATCTCATCCTGGGTCCAAGCTTGCTTCAAGATTTCCACTACTTCTCGTGAGCGCTGATATCGATACCCACTTTCAGCCTTTTCTCCTGGAAAATCAGAACTAATAATATTGATGGTTAACCGACCGTTCATCATATGATCTAGAGTGGCGATAGTGCGAGCAAGCATTATGGGTTGCATTTCTCCGCATCTTACCGCTGCGAGCATGTTAATTTTTTCTGTTATTGGTGCGCAGCCAGCAACAAAGCTTAATGTGTCTTGTCCAACCTGATAAGAAGAAGGGCACAGTATATTTCGAAAGCCATAGTTTTCTGCTTCTTTGACGATTGAACTACAATGCTCCCACGAACTACGAAGGTTACCGTCGGGTATTCCTAAAAATTGGTAATCGTCCGAACACAAGGCTGAAAACCAAGAAACTTCCGCGGCCATTAAGTCAGAAGATGTAATTGGTACTACGGTCATACTTCCCCCTAATCTTACATCTTGCGTAGCATTCCAACTTATGTAAATCAATAGTGTATCAATTTATGAATTACACACGTTGTTTAAACATGTCTGAAGCTACTTCTTTACCAATATACATCCAAATTAGCGAAATGCTTATGCGAGAAATTATAGCTGGTCGTTTATTGGATGGAGAACGTCTTTTGCCCGAAAGAAATTTAGCTAAGTCACTCAATATTTCTGTTGGAACATTGCGAAAAGCTTTAAAAGACCTTGAACAAAAAGGTGCGCTATTTCGCAAGCATGGTTCAGGTAATTATGTAAAATTCAATACAAAGTTTGACTCTATTTACTCGTTTTTTAGAGTTGAATTAATTGATGGCGGAGGTTTGCCTTCTGCAAAAAATTTAGATATCAATTTGGTTCAGAAGCCAAAAACTGCACCGTTTTTTGGAGAATCAAATAAGTGCCTGCGGATTAGACGATTACGTTTCCTCGACGACCAACCCTGCGTATTGGAAGAAATACACTTAGATTCTATGAAAACTAATGGGCATAAATTTGATCAAATTTCACAGTCAGTTTATCTTTTTTATAAAGATACTTTAAATTTGCGCATTATGTCAGCTAAAGATAGTGCGACTTTACTGCCAGTTCCTTCTTGGGCACCCGAGGAATTTAAATTAGCGCATGATAATGAGACGGTTTGTATTGAGCGTTTGGCGAACGATCAATTTGGAGCGCCTGTTGAGTTTTCACGTAGTTGGATCGATACAAAGGTTGCACGCTATACTGCGCGTATCAGTTAGGAGCATTATGATAAAAAGATACGGAATTATAGGTTGTGGAATGATGGGACAGGAGCATCTTCGCAACATAAATTTAATCAATGACGCTATAGCTTATGCGATTTATGAACCTAATATAAATATGCAGAAAATGGCAAAAAAACTTGCTCCAAACGCCAAGTTTTATGACTCCCTAGATAAAATTTTGAGTGATGAAAATATTGATTGTTGGTTAATAGTGTCGCCAAACCATCTCCATATGGATCAGTTGGAACAATTGGCCGGTATTCCTCATAGACCCATACTGGTAGAAAAGCCCTTATTCACTGAAATTAAACACTTGGAGAGAATAAAAAACTTCTCAATCAAATATAGTGCGCCTGTTTGGGTAGCTATGGAATATCGATATATGCCGCCCATAGCAGAACTTATTAAAAGGCAAAATAATGTGACTGGTGGTATTAAAATGCTTTCTATCCGTGAACATAGATTTCCTTTTCTTCCAAAAGTCGATGACTGGAATAGATTTAACAAAAACAGTGGTGGCACATTTGTGGAAAAATGTTGCCATTTTTTTGATTTAATGAGGCTGATAACCGGGTCTAACCCAACCAAGATAATGGCTAGTGGAGGGCAGGCCGTTAATCATCTTAAAGAAAATTACTCTGGTTTGGTGCCAGATATTTGGGATCATGGATATGTAATTGTTGAGTTTGAAAATAATATGAGGGCCATGCTTGAATTGTGTATGTTTGCAGAGGGTGCAAAGTATCAAGAAGAGATATCAATTACTGGAGATACAGGTAAAATAGAAGCTTTTGTTCCAGGCCCCGCTAGATTTTGGCCCAAGAAACTTGGTGCTCCTCCGATACCAAAAATAGTTGTTAGTCCAAGAGACAAGTCTGGTTTAAGAGAATTTGATGTGCCCGTAGACGAAATGATATTAGAAGCAGGTGATCACAATGGCTCTACGTTTTATCAACATCAAAAATTTATGCGTGTTGTAGACGGACATCAATCACCAGAGGTGACTTTGAATGATGGTATCTGGGCTGTAAGAATGGGTAATGCCGCACAAGTTTCTGCTGAAACCGGAAAAGTGGTTAATTTCTAGGGCTATCCATTTGGAATAATGTCCTCCAATTCAAAGTTAAATAACTAAGTTTCTAATAACTTTAGAGCATCACGCATTTCGCTGGGAATTGGTGTGGGTCTTCGATTTTCACTGTCTACTAGAACCTGTGCAAAAAACCCTAGTGCGAAACATGGATCATCCTCTTCTCGAAAAAGCCCTGCTTGATATATCCATGATGTATTACCAATTTTATTTATTTTTAAGCCAACTGATATTTTGTCTGGATAGGCCGCCTCTGAAAAGTAGCGGCAACCACTTTCGACAACCATAAACTCAAATCCGGCATGTTCTTTATTAAAGAAGCCGTGGTCTCTTTGCCAGTCAGTGACGGCTGTGTCTATTAAAGCATAGTGAACAATATTGTTCATGTGACCGTAAGCATCATTATCCATCCATCTAGTAGGCATCTGAACAAAGGTAGGAAATTCTACTCGGCAAAGTTGTGTGTCATTTGTCATTTCTGTATCCTGGTGCAAATATATCAAATTACAATTGGATTTAAACTTGAGATCAAAAAGTGATTTATATTGTTAATAAAAAATATTTTGTAGGATGATCAATGGAAATAAATGGAACACTGTCTGCGATAGTTACTGGTGGCGCCTCTGGCTTAGGTGAAGCAACAGCGCGCATGTTATCATCCATGGGTGCAAAGGTGGCTATTTTTGATCTAGATATTGATAAGGGTTCAACTATTGCAAAAGAATTAAATTCAGACTTTTATGAAGTTGATGTATCGGATGTTAATTCTGTAAACCAAGCAGTCTTGGATTTTTCAAAGCAAAATGAAGGAATTCAGGTCGCGGTAAATTGTGCTGGTATAGGTCCCGCAGCAAAAACTGTTTCACGAGGGGAGGCCCATTCAAGTGAACTTTTTGCCAAAGTTATTAATATTAATTTAATTGGTACCTTTAATGTGGCTTCTGTCTGTGCGGCTCAGATGGTAAAAAATGATAAGTGCTCAGAGGATGGCTTAAGGGGCGTAATAATAAATACAGCATCTGTTGCGGCTTATGATGGGCAGGTAGGTCAGGCTGCTTACTCAGCTTCAAAAGGTGGGGTCGTTGGACTGACACTTCCAATGGCAAGAGATCTTTCTGATAAAGGTGTTCGTGTTTGTTCAATTGCACCGGGATTATTTCTGACACCACTTTTGGAAAGTCTGCCTAATGAAGTTCAAGAGTCTTTGGGAGGGCAGGTACCATTCCCATCACGATTGGGAAAACCAAAGGAATTTGCCCAGTTAGTGTGTCATATCATTGAGAACGATATGTTAAACGGAGAGGTAATTCGTCTTGATGGAGCAATAAGAATGGCTCCTCGCTAGGTAGTTCTGAAAAATCTGAATAATAGCGAGGCTGCCCATCCAGCGAATATAGCAATCGCAAGTGACATAAGACCATACGCTAGTGGGTTTTCTCTAGACATATTAAATAACAGACGCTCTAGACCAACTTTTCTTACATCAATGACAGTAGAGAATTCATCAATTACATTTCCATTTCTGGTCAGGAGAATGCGCGCGGTATAATCACCTTCAGATATATCCGCAGGCATGCCAATTGAGGTTCGAAATAAGGTTTGCTCGTCGATCTCTACCGTATTCTCTAGCAATTTATACAATCCTTGCTCTTTTCTAATCCTTATAACGGCCTCTGAAAACGAAACAGCATCCAATACATTCATAGGCGCACCAACGGAGCGAATTGCTCTGGGTATAGAAACTTTATACCTAAGATCTTCTGTATCACTTATAGTTGATAGAAAATTAGAGCTTGTCGCGACAGCATAAAAACTGGGTGCAGCGTCTACTTCTACAGTTTCTGTATTCATCCAAATCCCTAAAACTTTTGATTTTCTGTGAACAGAAATCCTCTCTGAAGGACCAGCTACCGTAACGATTACTTGAAGATCGCCGATGGGTGCCGGCTTATCTCTTTTAACAGCTCCAAATAATAGAATTTGGGATCCATCAAAAGTTGCCGTTATGGCTACTTTTTCTTTGTCCATCCCAATCACAACACTTTCTGCAAATGCGGAAGAAGTTGATATCAAAAATAATAGGATAAGCCTAATCATTATTTTAGGCTCGCTTTGCTAATTGAATAAAGCTCACCTGGCATAATTAATAAGTCTAGGGCAATTTTCAAACATACTGCTATGACCATCAGTGCCAAAAGAATACGTAATTGTTCTGCTCGTAGTCTAGTTCCAAGCTGGCTTCCAACCTGCGCTCCAACTACGCCGCCCAAAAGCAATAGTACAGCCAAAGCAACGTCAACTGTGTAATTTGTTGTTGCGTGCAATAATGTGGTAAAACCCGTAACAAATATAATTTGGAAAAGTGATGTGCCCACTACAACTTTTGTTGGCATACCCAAAATATAAATCATGGCTGGTACCATGATAAAACCGCCGCCAACGCCCATAATCGCTGACAGGACACCGACAAAGATTCCGACAAAGATGGGAGGTATTATAGAAATGTACAATCCCGAGGTTCTGAAACGCATTTTGAAAGGTAATTGTTGAGCAAAGCCTCTTTGCTTACGAATTTTTTTTGGTGTTGACCCATTTTCTTTTTTCAAAAGTGCCCGCAAACTTTCGATGAACATCAGGCTTCCAATAATTCCCAAAAAAGCTACGTAGCAAAGTTTAACAAGCAAATCGACTTGTCCAAGACTTTTGAGGTAATTGAAAATAATCAAACCTAGTCCAGCGCCTAATAAGCCTCCTATCAAGAGAATTAGACCCATTTTAAGGTCGACTGTTTTCCGTTTCAGATGAGCCAGCGCTCCCGAAAATGAAGACGCAACAATCTGGTTGGCTTCTGTTGCTACTGCAACAGCTGGAGGGATACCAATAAAGAAAAGCAGTGGGGTCATTAAAAAACCACCACCAACACCAAACATCCCAGAAAGAACACCAACAATGCCACCCAAGCCAAGTAAAAGGAAAGCGTTGACTGAAACTTCGGCAATGGGGAGATAGATTTGCATAGCTGCCTTTAGACAGAAATATTAGGTATTTGCAATATCTAGAAATAGCATAAAGATAATATGCTAACGCTCTTTAACGTATGGTTGTCCGCCTGCTCGCGGAGGGATAGCTTTTCCAACAAATCCCGCCAAAACCACGACTGTCAGAACATATGGAAGAGATTGTATGAAAACAACTGGGATTTTAATTTGGCTACTGGTGCCGGTGTCCCATACTGAGAAAATTACCAAAAATGCAATGATTGAAATTCCAACGGCTAAACCGCCAAGAACAGCTTTATCTAAATAATCCTTCTTCCAGACATAGCTTAGCAACCCTAGTGCTATAAGAATTAGAAATCCACTTAGAAACCAAGCGGGTAGCAAAATATTTTGAAATCGAGTGTCTACTGCAAAGAAAAACCCAAATAATAAACATGCGCTTAGAGCGTACCAAGGACGCCATTTTGCAAAAATTAGTGCTGCTAATGCAATAAAACCACGACCTGCAGACATGTCTTTTGTAAAGTTAGCTTGCAAAGAAGTAGCGATATAAGCACCTGCAATACCACATAAAACACCCCCGATAATTACTGCACTGTATCGCAATCCTCTAACTGATATTCCCGCAGTATCGACTGCAGCAGGGTTTTCACCAACAGCGCGTAAGCGAAGTCCATACCTCGTTTTGTATAGTATAAACCATGAAATAGGCACCGTAAGCAGTGCGACGTAAACAAGAAGAGAATGTCCTGATAGGAGTTCCGAATAAAACTGCATTAATGGCCCTGCTTCATTCATTTCCTTTGAAGAAGTAGCCCCTGGAAAATTTATTGGTTCGAACCTGCCGCCTGATTTTAAAGGTGGTGTCCGACCACCCTGTCCAAACAAATCTTGTGCTACCACCACGGTCAATCCTGCTGCAAGAAAATTTATGGCTACCCCTGATATGATTTGGTCACCACGAAGTGTAATTGATGCTAGTCCGTGTAGTAACGATAACATAATTGATGCTAAAATTCCCGCTAACAGACCAAGCCAGACAGACCCTGTTATTGCTGCAAATGCTGCAGAGACAAAGGCTGCAGCTAAAAGTTTTCCTTCAAGGCCGATATCAAAAATACCTGCACGTTCAGAAAATAAGCCTGCCAAGCATACCAACAACAAAGGTGTCGCGAGGCGCAATGAGCTATCTAAAACCTGAAGTAGGGTTAAAAATTCAATCATTCTTTTGCCTTCCGAAGAGACATAAAAAAACTTTCAAGTGGCGCTCTCACCATTAAACTGAGGGCTCCTGTGAATAGTATTACTAAAGCTTGAATAACCACTATTAGTTCGCGGGGTATTTTGGTCCAAAGGGCTAATTCAGCACCACCTTGGTATAGAAAGCCAAATAATAAAGCAGCTAGAAGGACGCCTAAAGGATGACTTCGGCCCATTAGAGCGACTGCGATACCAATAAAACCTGCACCTTCTGTAAAATTCAAAATAAGTCGCTCGCTTTCGCCTTGTGTCGTATTAATTGCCATCATCCCACATAAAGCACCTGATATCATCATCGCTATCATTATTATTTTAACTGGTCTTACACCTGCATAGCGCGCTGCTGGTCCTGATTTTCCTAAAGCCCTAATTTCGTATCCTAGTGGAGAACGCCAAATCAGATACCAAACGGCTACACAGGCCAAAAGTGCAATAAAAAAACTAACATTTGCAGGAGCAGATCTAAACGCTTTTTCAAAACCAAACAAACTTGCTATGTCTTGGAAGGTTGGAAGATGAGTGCTTACGGGAAAGTTAGCGGATGCAGGATCCATGCTTCCCTTTGGTTTTAAAACATCAACCAAAAAGAAATTCAGCACGCCAGCTGCGATGAAATTAAACATAATTGTTGTAATTACAATGTGGCTGCCTCTTTTTGCTTGGAGATAAGCAGGTAAACCTGCCCAAATCATACCAAAAACGGCTGCTCCGATTGAAGCGCCAACGATAGCCAAGGTCCAGTGTGGCCATGGAATAAAAAGGCAAACCAGGGCTACTCCCAAGCCCCCAATCATAGCTTGACCTTCGCCCCCTATATTAAAAAGTGCCGCATGAAAGGCTACTGAAACCGCAAGACCAGTGAAAATAAAATTTGTAGTATAATATAGCATATAGCCCCAGCCTGCAGAACGGAGTAATGTCCCTTCAATCATGAGGTTAAGAGCTGCAATTGGGCTTTCACCAATGGCTATAATGAGCAATGCAGATAAAAAAGCTGCTAAAAACAAAGACAATAAGGGTACGATTATTATATCAACCCATTTCGGCATTATATCCATTTGCATGCTCCACCAAAGTCATTATACATCATTGAGCCGCTTTCTCAGAAACACCAGCCATCAAGAGCCCGAGTTCTTTTTCATTTGTATTGGCCGGTTGTCTCTCTCCCATAATCTCTCCATCAAACATGACAAGAACTCTATCTGACAGGGACAATATTTCATCCAATTCTACGGATATCAGCAAAATAGCTTTTCCTTGATCACGCAATGCAACAATTTGTTGATGTATGAATTCAATGGCACCTATATCAACTCCGCGTGTTGGTTGCCCCACAAGCAGTAAATCTGGATTGCGTTCAATTTCACGAGCCAAAACTATTTTCTGTTGGTTCCCACCTGAAAAATTTTTTGCGGTAAGTTTTGGATTAGGGGGCCGAACGTCGAACCGTTTCATTTTTTCTTCGGTCTCTTTTCGGATTGCATTGTTATCCATAAAAAATTTATTCGCTTGGTTGCTCTTTTCTCGGTGATAACCAAAAACCGCATTTTCCCATGCCATGAAGTCCATTATTAGGCCTTCACGTTGCCTATCTTCAGGAACATGTGCCATCCCCATTGCTCGCCTTGCTTGGCCATCGCCAGATACACTCGTTGATAAATCTATTTCCGATCCATTTAATTTAACAACACCTGTGGCGGCGCTATAGCCCCCCAAGACTTGTAAAAGCTCTGACTGACCATTGCCTGCTACACCAGCAATGCCAAGTATTTCTCCAGCTTTTACAGTCAGATTAATATTTTTTAACCTTTGCACGCCAAAATCATCGATCATACTTAGGTTTTGTACTTCAAGCACTGGCTTTGTGGGCTTTGCGGTCGTTTTGTCAACGCGAAGTAGAACTTTTCTCCCAACCATAAGTTCTGCTAAATCCTCAGGACTAGTATCATCAGTCTTTAAAGTGGCCGTCATTTCGCCCTGGCGCATTACGCTTACCGTGTCTGTGATATCCATTATTTCTCTGAGCTTATGGGTGATTAAAATAATGGTCTTACCTTCTTCTCTTAGCCGTTTGAGTATTCTGAAAAGCTGGTCCGCTTCAGCTGGTGTTAGAACACCTGTAGGTTCATCCAAAATTAAAATATTTGCTTGTCGGTAGAGAGCCTTAAGAATTTCTACTCTTTGCTGCATTCCAACTCCAATATCCTCAATAATAGCGTCAGGATCTACATTAAGCTCGTATTCGGAGGCCAATTCTGCAAGCTCGGTTCTGGCCTTGCTCAGAGATGGGGCTAAGAGAGCTCCACTCTCAGCACCGAGAACGATATTTTCAAGAACAGAGAAGTTTTCAACTAACTTAAAGTGTTGGAAAACCATCCCAATTCCTGCAGCTATTGCCGCTTGGCTATCGGGTATGGAAATTTTTTTACCATCAACAAAAATTTCCCCTGCGTCGGCCTTGTAGAACCCATACAAAATGGACATCAGGGTAGACTTACCAGCACCATTTTCTCCAATTATTCCATGGATTGTTCCAGGCATCACGCTGATATTAATATCTTTGTTTGCTTGAACAGGACCAAAGGATTTAGAGATTTGTCTTAATTCGATCGCTGGGTTTCTAGTCATTTATTTCTCAATTTAATATAAAAACCGCACCGAAAATGGCGCGGTTTTTAATAATATTTTCACACTTACTAGAATGAAATAGCTGGGCAAGTTTCATCGTCTGTATAGTTATGAACTGCCATAGATCCATTTGCTATTGAAGCTGCTGCTGCATCAACCGCAGATTTCATAGCGTCAGATACTAACGATGCGTTGTGTTCGTCTAAAGCATATCCCACTCCGCCGTTGGCTATACCCATTTGGAAATTGCCAGTTTCTAAATTTTCGCCAGCAGAAAAGGCCTCATAAACAGCATTATCAACTCGTTTCAGCATTGAAGTTAATACTTTGCCTGGGTGTAGATAATTCTGATTTGCATCAACCCCAATGGATAAAATGCCTTCGTCGGCAGCTGTTTGTAAAACGCCCACACCTGTGCCGCCTGCGGCCGCATAAACCACATCTGCACCTTGGCTAATTTGGGCTTTTGTAAGCTCAGACCCTTTTACAGGATCGTTCCATGCAGCAGGCGTGGTTCCAGTCATGTTTGCTATAACAGTAGCATTAGGGTTTACTGCTTTTACACCCTGTGCGTAACCGCATCCAAAACGCCTAATAAGAGGTATATCCATACCCCCAACAAACCCAACAGTTCCTGTCTTTGAGGCTTGAGCTGCAAGCATTCCAACCAAATATGATCCTTCGTGCTCATTGAAGCCTATGCCTCTAACATTTGGTAAGCTTAACCAGTTTACGTCAATCACAGCAAACTTTGTATCTGGGTAATCTGGTGCAACCTTTCCAAGTGAGTCAGCGAATGCAAAACCAGCCATTACAATTGGGTTAGCGCCAGCTTCCGCGAATCGACGCAAGGCCTGTTCACGCTGCGCTTCATTTTGAAGTTCAATTTCTCTAAATGAACCACCTGTTTCATCTGCCCAGCGCTGTGCACCAGTAAAAGCAGACTCGTTAAAGGATTTGTCAAATTTTCCGCCAAGATCAAAAATAATAGCGGGTTCGGCTAAGGCTATACCTGCGCTCATGGTCAAACCAACTACGGTTGACAACATTTTGGTAACGATATTCATATAAATCTCCCGATTGTTAATCGATCCCTTCACGTTCAAGTGCTTACGGATCGTTAAATTATATTCACTCATTAAGACGCTTCAGTAAAAGCTGGTCAACAGCTTTTTTCTTAAATTAATTTAATTTTATAATAATTTAAAGCTGACCTAGATTTCTTTGGACAAGATTGATGCATTGTCTTTACTTCCATCAACAAAATCGTAGTAACTTTCTCTTCTACCTACCATTACATAGCCTAAATTCGAGTATAACTTATTCGCTGGATTATTTGATTCGGCTACCTCGAGAAAGCATTTTGCAGAACCCGCGTTTTTAGCCTGTTTTTCAAACTTGCAAATTAGATATTTTGCTTTGCCCAGCCGACGAAAATTTGGATGAACGATGACGTTCAAGATTTCTGCTTCCTCTCCAATAATGCGACCAATTAAAAAACCGTTTTCGACACAAAAAAATCTAGTGGTTTCGCTTTCTAAAAGTTTTTTATATTCACTAGCTGTCCATGATCGAGTCATTAAACCTGACTTCAAATGCAAGTTAGCCATGTCATTGTGGTTCATTTTAGCAGCTGGGGTTCATTTTTTGCATTTGGTGAGGCGTCTGCAGGTTTTATATAACATGGTGTCGGTGGTCTAAAATTTTGATTTTTTTCCTGCGTTAGCAAAGCAATATTCTTTAAAAGAGTTTCTGGCTCTGATTTGTAAATAAAAGTTTTATTCATTGATCCTACAAGATCTTCTGACGCAAATGTAGCGTTTTTTGGATTTGAACCGACATAGTAAAAGCCCTTATTGGCTGGCAGTATGGCAAGGTCATTTTCACTGCTTCCGTATAAAGTTGCTTCAAAACTGGATATGCCTATTGCAGGGATATTTAAACCGAAGGCCAAACCGCGGGCTGCTGAAACTGAAATGCGGATACCCGTAAAGTTCCCAGGTCCAGTACAAACTCCTATTCGATGAATGTCTTCCCAACTTAAGAAAGCTTCGTCCAAGATTTCGTTCAAAAGTGGAATAAGCCGCTCTGCTTGACCCTTGGACATACTCTCCACGGTAGTTTTTATGTTCTCTCTTCCACGGTAAAGCGCTGCGGCAATGTGTTTATCAGATGTATCAAAAACAATTACATTTTTACTAGACATCTACTGGGCGAACCTCAGTCACCTCTGGAATATAATGCCTTAGAAGATTTTCAATACCCATTTTAAGGGTCATCGTTGATGAAGGGCAACCTGCACATGCTCCTTTCATTTGGAGGTAAACTACGCCTCGATCAAAACCGTGGAAAGTGATATCACCACCGTCTTGAGCGACTGCAGGTCTCACGCGGCTATCTAAGAGTTCTTTGATTTGGCCAACGATCTGAGCATCTTCTTCAGATACCTCCGTGGAATGATCAGGTGCTGCAGCACCATTAATTGCTTCTTGGCCAGATTGAAAATGTTCCATTATTGCGCCAAGCAAAGCTGGTTTGGCATGATCCCAATCAACGCTATCTTCTTTTGTAACAGTAACAAAATCACGACCTAAAAAAACGCCAGTAACCCCATCAACCCCAAATAGTTTTTGAGCAAGCGGAGATATGCTCGCATCCTCAGAGTTGGGAAAATCAGCAGTACCCTCTTCTAGGACTGTTTGTCCTGGTAAAAATTTTAACGTTGCCGGGTTTGGAGTGGATTCTGTCTGGATGAACATGGTTTTCCCCTATTTTACACTGTATATTATGCCAATTATGCTCAAAAACGTCAAGAGTTTAGAATCATTCTAAAAATTATCGTTGCCTATATTACAGTAAAAGTTTGCTGGTTATTTAAGTTATGGCTTCCAGTTGCTCTTTCGATAAATTTCCTGGAACAATTGTAACTGGTATTGGAAATGATCCTGAACTTTTAGATAATTGAGAAACTAGCGGACCTGGACCACTATTATCAGTTCCTGCACCTAGAACAAGAATACCAACCTCAGGGTCATCTTTTACATAGCTTAGTATTTCTTTTACCGGTTCGCCTTCGCGTATAATTAGCTCGGGATTGATTTTATTGCTATCGCGCATCCATTTTGCAAAAACATCAAAATGGGCTTGTATCCTTTCACGAGCTTCTTCTCTCATTAAATCGCCCACTCCAATCCAATGATTAAACTCTTCTGGAGGAATTATTGAAATTATTGCTACCCCACCACCGGTTTTCATTGCTCTCATAGCCGCGAAACGCATTGCACATAAACATTCGCGACTGTCGTCAAGTACAACTAAAAATTTGCGCATTTGAAACTCAATTTTTATCTCATGCCTATAATATCAAACGTTTTCTGTAGTATTGGTTCAGCTATAGATTTAGCTTTGCTGGCACCATTATCTAATATTTTGTCTAACTCTGGGATATCTTTCATTATCAGATTCATTTTATTGGAAATTGGTGACAAAACCTCGGTTGCTCGTTCTACCAGCATCGGTTTGAAATCGGAAAATTGCCTACCACCAACGTCTCTCAAGACGCTTTCAATGCTTTCATCCGCAAGTGCAGCATATATTGACACTAAATTCTGTGCTTCCGCTCTGCCTTCTAAACCTTCTGGTTCAGAGGGCAGAGCGTGCTGATCGGTTTTAGCTTTCCTAATTTTATTTGCAATCATATCAGCATCGTCAGTCATATTTATCCGACTCAAATCAGAAGGATCAGATTTTGACATTTTCTTGGTACCATCGCGCAGACTCATTACTCTTGCTGCTGGTCCGCCAATAACAGGCTCGGTTACTGGAAAAAAATTTACCTCATAATCATGATTGAATTTTATTGCGATATCTCTTGTCAGTTCCAAATGTTGTTTCTGGTCATCTCCTACGGGGACATGGGTTGCATGATAAGCTAGAATATCAGCCGCCATTAGAGCAGGATAACCAAATAGTCCAAGAGATGCATTCTGAGCATTCTTTCCAGCTTTATCTTTAAATTGCGTCATTCGTTGCATCCAGCCCATGCGCGCTACGCAATTAAAAACCCAACCGAGCTGAGCATGCTCGGGGACAGCGGATTGAGTAAATAAAGTCGACTTACTTGGATCGAGTCCAGATGCAATAAAGAATGCGGCTAACTCTCTAGTATTTTGTCGTAGTACTTTTGGATTTTGCCACACGGTAATAGCATGAAGGTCAACCACACAATATATCGTTTCGTAATCGTCGTCTTGCATCTGAACAAATCTTTTGATTGCACCCAGATAGTTTCCTAGCGTCAAACCACCAGAAGGCTGAACCCCTGAAAAAACGCGCTTTTTGAATTGGCCGACTGAATCATTTTGCAGCACGCTATCCATTTATAATTCTCCGTCTGGATTTTCTCTCTCAAATCGCTTACCTGTGTCGGTAAATTTGGTCAAGCTAAGGAATTTTTCTTGTCAGACTATAACAGATCCCCAATTGTTAATCCAATTCCTACTTCTATTTTACTGATTTTTTTTGGCATAATTCTGGTTGAAGCCTTCCTTATTTTTGGTTTTGGTGGGCCACTTGGAAAAACTGAGACCACCATTGAACGGCTGACTTTAGTCCAAAATTATGGCGTTCCTCCTAATCTTGCGACTTGGATGTTTGAAACAGGTAATTTCTCAATTGATTATGTATCGAGATTTATAGTTTATCCGTTTATCAATTTATCAGGTCTTTCAGTTGTTTTTGCTGCAGTTTTGTTATTGGCTTTGGGAAAAATGGTTGGTGAATTTTTTTCGTCATTTTCTGTAATTTTAATTTGGTTATTAAGTACATTTTTTGCTGCTTTTTTTTATTCTATATCAGCAACCGATGAGCAAATTTTGGTAGGATCCTTTCCTGGAGTTTATGGCTTTGTCGGGGCTTATACCTTTGTTTCTTGGATTACATTGCGATTAGCAGAAAAGAAAAATCAATCGCAGGCTTTTGCATTGATAGTAACATTAATGAGTGTGCAATTACTTTTCAGTTTTTTATTTGGAACTGGAGAACTATGGATAGCTGATTTCGCAGGATTTGTGATAGGTTTTGTTCTATCATTTTTTTTGAGTCCAGGCGGGATAAAGACTGTACTTTCTATTCTAAGAAACTAACCCTTTTTTATTGAAGCTCTAAGTTCTTTTAAATTAATTCCGCCTAGGAAAACAACCGTCGCCGTGTAAGTTACCACTCCTAGCAGAATTAAAAATATAGCAAAAATTATTCTCTCTAAAATCGAAGAGACATCATTTTTGAGAAGGAAGTTTGCCCCCCATAAAAATAATCCCATGATGAAAGAGGATAAAATAATAAGCAAAAATTTTGATTTTGAAAGTTTAGTAAGTTGGCCAATCGCCCCAATATTCTTTGTACCAAGAACCAATAAGATAATCATAGCCCAAGCAGAGATTGTGGTTGCAATAGGTGCGGCAATCCATCCGTAAAAAGGCATTAAACCAATCGCAATTATCGAATTTACTATCATTGATAAAACCGCAAATTTAAAAGGAGTTTTTGTATCACCCCGAGCAAAGTAGAGAGGTTGATAGATTTTTTGTAAGACAAATGCTGGTAATCCAAGAGCATAAATGGATGTGGCCAGGGCCATGGCGATAGCATCATTAGTACTCGTTTGGCCATGCTGAAAAAGTGCTGATATCAAAGGTAAAGGAATGATAAACAACGCTAAGGTTGCTGGAATAGTCAGAGCCATGCTTGTCGTAAATGCATTATTAAACGCTGAGCGAGCTCCTTTCTCATCTTTACTTGCGATCCTACGGGATAATTCTGGAAGCAATACTATACCGATTGCAATTCCCACGACGCCCAGAGGTAACTGGTATAATCGATCAGCACCATACAGCCAACTTATGGCGCCTGTTTCTTGGCTCGAAACAAACTGGCCAACTAGCAAATTGATTTGTAAAACTCCATTGGCAAGGGCGCTAGGGATAGCCACTCTTACCAATATTCGCATATCGTCTGATAACCTTGGTCTGCTAGGTTTTATTTTAAAACCTGCTTTTTCGGCGGCTCTCCATAAAAGTGCTAACTGTAAAATGCCAGCAAATGGTACTGAGTAAATTAGTATGGTCATTGTTGGCCATTCAAAAAAGAATGATATGCACAATCCTAAAATGATAGTTATATTAAGCAGGACTGGAGCTGCTGCTGCTGCTGCGAAATAGCCTAACGCGTTTAAAACTCCGGATAGAAGAGCTGCAAGTGAAATTAATAAAATATAAGGAAACATGATCCGGCCGAAAGCAACAGTAAGATCGAACCGCTCGTCTCCAACAAAACCATTGGCTATAGCCCAGATTAATGCGGGCATAAATATAATTGCCAGAGTTGTGAGTATTAACAGTATAAATGCCAAACCACCCAAGGCTTCATTTGCAAAAGCTGAAGCATTTTCGTTTTTCTCATATTTTTTTGAAATTAATGGTACAAAAGCAGAGTTGAAAGCGCCTTCAGCAAAGAATCTTCTAAACATATTCGGCAGTCTAAAAGCAGCAAAAAAAGCATCGAGAAGTGGACCTGCGCCTATCAAAGAAAATAATAAAATTTCCCGAACCATGCCTAAGACCCGGCTGACCAAAGTCCAAAAGCCAACTGTTAAAAAACCAGATATAACGCGTATGGGTTTCAAGATTCTGCCCGTTCCACTCCAAGCGTAATTGCCTGTCGTAAGTTTTGTTCAAGTTTTTTCTGTTTACTTTCACTGTGAAATTTTAAACCAAACATGTCTTTCACGTAAAAACTATCTACAACTTGCTCGCCGTAGGTTGCTATAACTGCAGACGCTATATACACATTCATGTTGGCTAAAGTTCTGGTCAGATCAAAAAGTAAACCGGGTCTATCCCTCGTGTCCACTTCAATAATTGTATAAATTTCTGATCCTTCATTGTCGAAGGTTATAGAAGTTGGAACTTTGAAAGCCTTTTCCCTTTTCTTGAATTTGTCTCGTTCTTTAATAGCTTCTCGTGTGATAACTTCACCACTAAGTGTTTTTTCGATCATACGTCGGAGTCGAGAAAACCTGGCCTGATTATATGGTGAGCCGTCTCCATCTTGTATCCAGAATGCAGCTGTAGCAAACCCATCCTTTGATGTATATGATCTCGCATCAACAACGTTTGCCCCTACCAATGCGAGAGCACCTGCTAGGCGAGAAAATATTCCAGGATGGTCTGATAGAGCAAAACAAATTCTAGTAGCATCTCTGTCTGTATCAGGGGTAAGTTCTATTTTAATTTCATCTGCTCCGAGATTTCTGAGCAATTTTGCAAAAGCAAATTGGGCATCTACTTGGAAACCTTGCCAATAAGGAGGATAATGCCTTCCGGTTTCAATCTTTATGTCTTTATTATCCCATTCAGACAGTTTCTCTCGAAGAGCTTTTTTCGCTTCAGTCATGCGGTTTTCTCTGTTTAAAGCTTCAGCACCTTGTTCCAAAATTGCTTTCGTTTCAGCATATAATTGTCGAATAAGGGTGGCTTTCCAGTTGTTCCAGGTATCTGGTCCTACACTTCGAACGTCGCAAACAGTTAGAACTGTTAATAGGTTTAACCTTTTGACACTTTGAACTGCCTTGGCAAAATCACGCACTGTACGAGGGTCTGATATATCTCGCTTTTGTGCCATGTCAGACATTAACAAATGATATCTTACAAGCCATTCTACTGTCTCTGTTTCCTGTTTGTTAAGACCTAAACGCGGTGAAACTTGCTTGGCAATTTTGGCCCCTAAGATTGAATGATCATCAGAGCGCCCTTTTCCAATATCATGCAGTAATAAAGCTATATAAATAACCTTTCGGTTGACCCCGTCTTTTAAAATAGAGCTGGCAATTGGTAACTCTTCTACCAGCTCGCCTTTTTCAATTTGAGCTAGTGTCTTTAAACATTGGATTGTATGCTCATCAACGGTGTAGCTGTGGTACATATTAAATTGCATCATGGCTACTATGGGCTCAAATTCGGGAATAAACTTTGCGAGAAACCCTAACTCATTCATTCTTCGAAGAGCTCTCTCTGGATTTCCGTGCTTGAGCAGTAACTCTAGAAAAATTTGCTGAGCTTCCGTCGAGGCTCTAAACTCATTGTTCACCATAGCTAAGTTTGCAGACACTAACCGCATCGCGTTTGGATGAATTAATAGTCCTGTTCGAAGTGCCTCGGAAAATAGCTTCAATAAATTTATTGGATTAGTCAAAAATTCTTTTTCAGACTTAATTGCTAGTCTGTTGTGTATAACAATATAGTCGTTATCTATCTTTGGCTTTCTTTTGAAAATGCGCTCTAGAAGCGGTTCATCCTTTGCATGAACCGCTTCTAGTGAGGTTAAGAAAATTCTGGTCAAATCTCCAACTCGTGTTGCATGCCTGAAATAATCTTGCATAAATATTTCTACAGCACGCTGATCTCGAGAGTCGTGATAACCCATTGCTGATGCGACCTCTACCTGAAGATCAAAGCTTAATTGTTCTATAGCTCTGTCTGCCAAGTGGTGCATTTGGCATCGAACTGCCCATAAAAATTCTTCGGCCTGCTCAAATTGAAGATATTCATCTGATCTGAAAACATTTAGGTCGACTAAATCACTGATGTTTTGGGTTTGATAAACATACTTTGCTATCCAATAAAGAGATTGCAGGTCTCGTAACCCGCCTTTACCTTCTTTGACGTTTGGTTCGACCATGTACCTCTGACCATGTTTTTCATGTCGATTTTCACGTTCTTTTAATTTTGCAGAAATGAAATCTTTTGCGGTTCCACTGAATAAATTTTTCCATAGTTTTTCATTTAGTTGAGAGGCTAGATTGATATCTCCGCACACAAAACGATGCTCAAGCATAGCTGTTCTAATTGTATAATCTTCACTACCAAGGCGTAAACAATCTTTAATGGAGCGGGAGGAATGTCCAACTTTCAGTTTAAGATCCCAGAGAAGATAGAGGACAGTTTCAATAACATTTTCTGACCAAGGAGTCATTTTATATGGAGTCAAAAAGAGTAAATCCACATCTGAAAATGGAGCCATTTCACGTCTTCCATATCCTCCCACGGATATGATTGACAGTTTCTCTGCCTCTGTTGGATTATGTGATGGAAATTGAATTTCTGTCGCAAATTTCCATGCGGAAGTTACCAAACAATCAGTTAAAAAAGCATAGCTACTAATGGCTTTCCTTGCTTTTAAAGGGTTTTTGCGCAGTTCAAATGAAATTCTATCAAAGCCCTTGGATTTTAATTCTTTTAGTAAGCTTACTAATTTCCCTCTTTCACCGACTTTTAAGTTAAAAAAATCATTTACCTTACTTTGATCAAAAATTTGACTAGATTCGCAGATCAAATCTTCATCATTATACGCCGGTTTATCTTTGCCGCTTTTAATTGGATCAGAATCTAAAGAATCGGGGAGCTGGGTCAATTATATATACCTGCTTATCTCTTACTTCTGCTATGGCTAAACCACGTTCATTAGTTCGATCCTTTAAAAATCGAAATATACCGTCCACACCCTCAAATCCAGCGGACTGAGTTAAACCTTTTGAGGTTAATGCATGTGGCCTTCCAGTTTGAACTAATGCCCCGATAGCGGCTATACCATCGAAGGCCAATCCAGCAAGTTGATGGGGTTTTTGATTATAGAGAGTTTCATACCGCCGAGAGAAATTTTTACGAACAGTTTCATCTGGTAAGGTAAACCAGCCCCCCTGAAGACCTTTCAAGCGAAGTGTTTGTTGGGGTATATCCCAGCGAGAAATTCCAGCGAATTGAACTTTTTCTATGTTAATTCCTGTTTCTGGAAGCATTTGTCCTAAAAGAGGTAGAGCGCCTGCTGAGTTTGATGTCAAAAGAAGTAAATCCGCATCTTCAACTTCGATGGATGCACGCGCCAAAGGAACAGCATTAACAATGCCCTTTTGTGTAAACTCAAAAGGCTGCGTATTGACAACTTGGACATTCGATTTTTTTGCAGAAGTTTCAAGAGCAGTTCTTCCAAATTTACCTTCTATATTATCAGGATATAAAATAACTGCCCGCGTTTTACCTTTTGATGCGGCATATTTAAGTAATCTATTCGAGGTGTTCTGGAATGTTTTACCTAAAATAAATACGTTCCCACCAGCAACAGACGTATTGTTGGAAAAACTCAACACGTTTATTCCTTGATCAGCCACCGCCATGCCAGCAGCATTTGCCGACTCTGCAAATAGCGGTCCTAGAATAATCTTGGCGCCATCATCGACGGCTTTTCGAGCTTGGATAGCAGCTTGTTCTGGATTGCCTGCAGTGTCATAAATTCGAAGATGAATTTGGACATGCTTCATTTCTCCAACAGCCATGAGGGTAGCATTTTCTAAGCTTGCTGATACGGCTCGTGTTTTCGGATGAGACTTTGGTAAAAGTAAAGCAACCTGAACTGGTTTTTTAACGTCAATGTTTAGACCCGTATAAGTTTCACGTTGTTGAGGAGCGCACGATGAAATTACAATAGTTAAAATTATAACACTTATTAATTTTAACTGCTTGCTTACTGAAATTATTCTGGCAATCATAATGTTACGTCCTCAAAATTTTGAGTTAATTAAAATTTTCAACTAAAAAGTGTCTAATGGTCAATTACAAATCAATCAAGTTATCGCCTGGATTATATTTTGTTTCTACACCTATCGGAACGGCACGAGATATAACTTTGAGAGCACTGGATATACTTGCCAGTGTGGATGTTTTGGCTGCTGAGGACACTAGAACTTTAAAAAAGTTATTAGAAATTCATGGGATTCAACTGAAAAATAGAACGTTGATTTCTTATCATGATCATAACGGTAGTAAAATCCGACCCAAGATTCTCGATTACTTGGAGCAAGGTAAATCCATTGCTTATGCATCAGAAGCCGGAACCCCTCTAATTGCCGACCCCGGTTTTTCACTGCTGTCAGAGGTAATAAATTTGGGGAAAAACGTCACGAGTGCGCCAGGCCCGTGTGCATTAATTGCGGCTTTGACGATCGGCGGGCTTTCAACGGACAAGTTTTATTTTGAAGGTTTTCTACCAAACAATAAAAATCAAAGGGAATTAAAACTACGGAACCTAAATCGGTACAGTGGGACCTTGGTCTTTTATGAATCTCCTAAAAGATTAATAGATACTTTAGAGATGGCGGTGGAAATTTTTGGTGAAAAAAGGCTCGGAGTTGTTTGTCGTGAAATCACTAAGAAATTTGAGGATGCCAAGCGTGGAAATTTGAAGGAACTTTCAGACTTTTATAGAAATCACAAAGTCAAAGGTGAAATTGTTATTCTAATTGATGGCGTGAAAGATGCTGCAGGCGGCCTTGATCTTGACCGGACTAAAATAGAGACACATTTGAAGGAAGCGCTGAGGTCTATGTCCGTGAAAGACTCTGCAGAAACTGTTTCAATAGCACTGAATTTACCTCGAAGAGACGTCTACCAGTTAGCACTTCAAATAAAGAATAGTAGTGACTAATTTGTTTACCTTCTTCAGTTGGAATGTTAAAAGTTTGTGATTTGATTAATTAAAGCGAGACGAGATCTTTTGATGAAAATTGCATTTCAAATGGACCCCATAGAAGATGTCGATATTGATGCTGATAGTACGTTTCGTCTGGCTGAAGAAGCACAGTCTAGGGGTCACGATTTATATGTCTACAATCCTAATAGTTTGACCTTTAATCAGGGCAAAATCGTAGCCAAAGTACGCTCTATAACCTTGAAAAGAAAAATTGGGGACCACGTAACCTTTGGTGATCAGGAAATTAAAGAACTAAGTGAGTTCGACGTAATCTGGTTAAGACAAGATCCACCGTTTGATATGGGATATATTACCACTACACATTTGTTAGATATGGTTGGCCAAGAAACTTTGATTGTTAATAATCCTTTTTGGGTCAGGAATTTACCTGAAAAATTATTAGTTCTCGAATTTCCAGAACTAATACCCAATACTTTAATAACTCGCGATTTAGAGGAAATTAAAGAATTCAAAAGGGAATTCGGGGATATTATTATAAAACCCCTTTATGGCAATGGTGGCGCAGGGGTTTTTCGTTTAAAAGAGAATGATAAAAATTTAGTTTCGTTGCATGAACTTTTCTCTAATATTTCCTCAGAGCCGCTGATTGCTCAGGAGTTTTTACCTGATGTAAAAAATGGTGATAAACGCATCATTTTGGTTGATGGTGAGCCGGTTGGCGCGATTAATCGTGTGCCACTAGCGGGTGAAACAAGATCAAATATGCACGTTGGTGGACAAGCTCAACCTGTAAAATTAACTGAACGAGATAGAGAAATCTGCAAAGTGATTGGACCTACATTGAAAAATAAGGGACAGATTTTTGTTGGTATAGATGTAATAGGTAAATATTTAACCGAAATAAATGTAACTTCACCAACAGGCATACAAGAACTTGAACGTTTTAATCAAATTAATGTTGCAGAAATTATTTGGCAAACATTAGAAGAGAAATTTAAAAATTGACTAAGTGCCAAATAGGCTATGTGACAATTCTTCGTGTGTTATGATTTATCGTTTGGAGCCCAAATTGATTATCTAATGCGACAGCTAATACTTTGATCCAACCGCAACAAAGCAAAAGTGATCCAAGATAGCTTCACTAGCGTATCAACTTATAAATTTGAGTATTTTATGCTCGACAGCATGTTTAGGGGTGATCAAAATGGCTTTAGACAATTCAGATATGTCACTTACCAGGAAAGCGGTTAAGGCGGAACTACTTGATGCTGAAACTGAACTTCAGTTGGCTTATGCTTGGAGAGACTCTAGAGATGAAGCTGCCTTGCATCGTTTAATCACTGCTTATATGCGGTTGGCTATATCGATGGCGGCAAAATTTAAGCGGTACGGTGCTCCAATGAACGATTTGGTTCAAGAGGCTGGCTTAGGCTTGATGAAGGCTGCAGATAAATTTGATCCTGATAGAGGTGTGCGGTTTTCCACATATGCTGTTTGGTGGATAAAAGCCAGCGTTCAGGATTATGTGATGCGGAATTGGTCGATGGTTCGAACTGGATCCACCAGCAGTCAAAAATCACTATTTTTCAATATGCGAAGAGTGCAAGCGCAGCTTGAGCGAGAGGCCCAGCAAACCGGCGAGAATTTAGATAAGCATCAGCTGAATCAATTGATTGCCACTGAAGTAGGTGTGCCACTAAGCGATGTAGAAATGATGGATGGTCGTTTGTCGGGTTCAGATTTTTCATTGAACGCAACACAAGCTAGCGATGAAGAAGGACGCGAGTGGATTGAAACTTTGGAAGATGAAAATGCACGCGCTGACTTAACAGTTGAGGAAGAGCACGATCAAAAAAGACTGGCTAATTGGTTGGGCGTAGCTATGGAAGCGCTGAACGATAGAGAACAATTCATTGTCCGTGAAAGAAAATTAATTGATAGTCCAAGGACTTTGGAGAGCTTGGGCGCTGAATTAGGCCTTTCAAAAGAGCGCGTACGACAATTAGAGGCTGCTGCGTTTGGAAAGATGCGCAAATATTTAGAGAAAAATGCCGGTGAAGTTAGGAATTTTCTATAAATCACACTAATTTAATCAATCTAATTCTACGGGTTGCATGTTAGAACTATAAAGCACTAAAGTTCTGGTACTATAAATACGAGATTTTAGATGCTTAATGGTAAAAAAGTCATAGTAATTATAACTGGTGGAATAGCCGCTTATAAATCTCTTGAATTGGTTCGAAAGCTGACTCAAAAAGGCGTAAAAGTCATTCCAGTCATGACCAAAGCTGCTGAAAACTTTGTTACGCCTATGGCAGTTTCTGCACTCGCCCAAGAAAAAGTTTTTAATAATTTGTTTGATTTGACCGATGAAGCTGAAATGGGTCACATAGAATTGTCCCGTAGCGCTGATTTAATTGTAGTTGCTCCGGCTAGTGCTGATTTTATCGCCAAAGCAGCAACTGGCCAAGCAAATGACCTAGCTAGTACTCTTATATTAGCCACTGATACGAATGTTTTAATGGCACCTGCTATGAATGTCCGTATGTGGGAAAATGCTATAACGCAAAAAAATATACACACCTTGAATGAGATCGGAATTAAATTTGCAGGTCCGAATGAAGGTGATATGGCATGTGGAGAATTTGGCTACGGAAGAATGGCTGAAGTTGATGAAATTCTGGAAAATATAGAACTTCATTTTGGTAATAAAAAGTTAAAAGGTAGGCATTTTATAGTTACGTCTGGCCCTACTAGAGAGCCAATAGACCCAGTTCGATTTATAGGTAATAGATCGTCCGGAAAGCAAGGAACAGCGATAGCAGAGGCACTTATTCAAAAGGGTGCAAAGGTTACGTTTGTATCTGGCCCTGTTGAAATAAGTCCGCCATTTGGCTCAAAAGTAATCAAAGTAGAAACAGCGGATCAGATGTATGAAGCCGTTCATTCTGCGCTTCCTGCTGATGGAGCATTTTTTACAGCTGCTGTTGCGGATTGGAAAGTTATAAAAACCAAAAATCAGAAATTAAAAAAACAAAATGGTATGATTCCAACTTTTGATTTATCAGAAACCGAAGATATTTTAGCATCTGTCTCAAAGCTGAAAAAAAATAGGCCAAAAATGGTTATCGGTTTTGCAGCTGAAACAGAAAATATCTTAATAAATGCAAAATCAAAGTTAAAGAAAAAAGGCTGTGATTTTATTGTTGCTAATGATGTTTCCTTAGGTACCCAAACTATGGGGGGAGATGAAAATACAGCCATACTTGTTAGTGAAGAAATATCTGAGCAATTACCGACTATGTCAAAGCGCGCATTGGCCGAAACTTTAGTTGAAAAGATTAGTCAATCTTTTGAGGAAATGGATGCTTAAAGTTGGTGTTACTTGGACAAAAGAAGCTGATCAAGATTTGGGCCTACCAAACTTTGAGAGCGAGGGAGCAGCTGGTGCTGATTTAAGAGCTAATTTTAGCAAAGAGGATAGGTCAATAGGAGTGTCTTTAGCTCCTATGCAAAGAGTATTAGTACCTACCGGACTGTGCCTGGAAATACCTAGTGGCTTTGAGGGTCAGTTAAGACCTCGTTCTGGCCTAGCTTTAAAATATGGTCTGACTTTGTTAAATTCGCCCGGTACAATTGATAGTGATTATCGGGGCCCAGTCGGTGTAATCATTGTAAATATAAGTGACGCGGAATTCTTAATCACGCACGGTATGCGAATTGCACAAATAGTTTTTGCTCCAACTTTGAAAGCCCAGTTCCAAGTTTCAAAAAACTTGAGCCAAACAGCCAGAAATACTGGTGGTTTTGGGTCAACAGGAACAAAATGATAGTAGCCATTCTTTCATTTATTATCTTTGCTTGGTTTCTCACTGGGTACTTGGGTATGAGCCGAAATTCCCGCCTAGGCATTGTTTTTGCAATGTTTTTAAGCATCCTCTTGTCTCTTTTGGTGCTTGCTGAAACAAATTCCTTTTCAATTACAATGGGTGGTTGGGCCCCTTGGGCAACAATTTCTTTCCTCGTGGGTTTGGTATTTTTATTTCAACTTTTTATAAAAATTTTAAAAAACAAATCCAAAGACCATAAATCAAATGATAATGAAAAAAATGACGAATTTTCTGAGCATGAACTTGAGCGTTATTCCAGACACATTATACTGAAAGAAATTGGGGGGCTTGGACAGCGTCGAATAAAAGACTCCAGTGTTTTAATTTTAGGAGTAGGGGGCCTAGGATCTCCCGTCATCCAGTATCTGGCAGCTTCAGGAGTCGGAACAATTGGAATTATTGATGATGATAAAGTTAGTTTATCAAATTTACAAAGGCAGGTTATTTATCCCACGGAACAACTTGGAGAACAAAAAGTTTTTTCAGCAACGGAAGCAATATATAAACTGAATAGTAATGTTAATGTACGGCCCTATAATAGGCGCCTTAATGCAGAAATAGCTGAAGAAATTTTTTCAGAATATGATGTTATTGTGGATGGAACTGACAATTTTGAAACACGATACATTGCCAATGCAGCTGCGACAAAAACAAATAAACCACTAGTATCTGGAGCATTAAGCCAATGGGAAGGTCAAGTTTCTGTATTTGCGCCCCATCAAGGCGGTCCCTGCTACGCTTGCGTTTTTCCTAAACCACCTAAGGAAGGCGCAGTGCTGACATGTGCTGAGGGTGGGGTTTTTTCTCCGTTACCTGGTGTTATTGGTTCTTTTATGGCTGTTGAAACTTTAAAAATATTAACTCAGTCAGGTTCCACCTTATTGGGCCAAATGTTTATATATGACAGTTTAAATGGAGAAACGCGTAAAATAAAAACAGACCGAAGCATAAATTGTCCAGTTTGCTCTGATTGAAGAAATTAAAATGTTTTTTGATAATCCCTTACTAAAAAATTGGAATACTCCTTACAAAATTGCGCCATTTGATGAAATTAAAGATGATCATTTTTCTGAAGCTTTAGAAAAAGCTCTTGCGGAAGAGCTTAGAGAAATTCAAGCAATAAGTGATAATCCCAACCCAGCAACTTTCACAAACACTATTCTGGCAATTTTGAAGTCAGGCAAATTGCTGAATAGGGTCCTTTCCGTTTTTTATACTTTAGTTAGTGCAGACGCTAATGAGCAGCGCGAAAAGTTGATGATGGAGTTTTCTCCAAAGTTAGCTGTCCACTCATCTACAATAACATCTAATGAGAAGCTATTTAATCGAATCCAGGATTTATTTAATCGAATTGATTCTTTGAATTTAAGCGCTGAAGAAAAACGGCTCTTAGAAAAAATATACCAAGATTTTGTTAGAGCGGGTGCAGCACTTTCAGATAAAAACAAAGAGGCAATGAAGGAAATACAGGAACGGCTATCTACTCTCGGTACTAAATTTTCACAAAATTTATTGGCTGATGAAAGATCTTGGTTTCTCGAACTAGAAGAAAAAGACGAGGCTTGTTTACCTGATTTTTTAATTAAAGCTGCTCAAAAAGCAGCAGAAGAAAAAGGAGTAAGCAAACCTATTATCAATTTGTCTAGATCATTAATTATTCCTTTTCTGCAATTTTCACCTAATCGTGAACTTAGAAAAAAAGCCCAAGAGGCGTGGGCATCCCGAGGCGAGCATGGAGAAGAAACTGATAATAGGCCAATTGCTCGAGAGACATTAGCGTTAAGAAGACAGATGGCTAATCTTCTTGGGTATACGAATTTTGCTGAATTTAAGTTGGAAACCGAAATGGCAAAGAAGCCTGAAAACGTTGAAAGCTTACTACTACAAGTTTGGAAATATGCGAAGGAACGAGCTCAAAAAGATCAAAATATTCTAGCTGAATACATGGCTAATGATGGTATTAGTGATGATTTTTATCCTTGGGATTGGCTATACTATTCGGAAAAAAGAAGGCAAAAAGAACATGAACTAAATGAAGAAGAAGTGAAGTCGTATTTTTCTTTAGACCAAATGGTCGAGGCTGCATTTTATTGTGCTAATAAGTTATTTGGTCTTTCATTTCAGCCCGTGAGTTTACCTCTTTATCACAAAGACTGTAAAGCTTGGGAAGTAACAAAAAATGGGGAGAAAATTGCACTATTTATTGGTGATTATTTTGCAAGATCCTCGAAAAGATCTGGTGCATGGTGTAGTGCATTCCAATCACAAGCCAAATTTCCTGTCTCTCAAAAACCAATTGTTTTAAATGTATGTAATTTTGCAAAAGGATCTCCAACTCTACTATCTTTTGATGACGCTCGAACTTTGTTTCACGAGTTTGGGCACGCGCTTCACCAGATATTATCAAACGTCACGTATGAGCCTCTTTCAGGGACTTCTGTTTCACGGGATTTTGTTGAGTTGCCCAGTCAACTATTTGAACACTGGCTGACAGTACCAGAAGTTTTGAAGCGTTTTGCGGTTCACTATAAAACAAAATCACCAATTTCAGAAAAATTGATGGAAAGACTTATTGGTGCTTCAAACTACGATATGGGTTATCAAACAGTTGAGTATACATCCAGCGCATTGGTCGATCTATATTTTCATCTGGAAGATACTGAAAAAGATGTCATGGAACTTCAAAACGAAATTTTGAGTAAAATAGGTTTACCTGAAGCTATTAAAATGAGACATGCAACACCACACTTTGCTCATGTGTTTTCGGGTGGTTACTACGCCGCTGCTTACTACAGCTATATGTGGTCGGAAGTGATGGATGCAGATGCCTTTTCGGCTTTCGAAGAATTGGATAATCCTTTTGATGCCAATTTAGCAAAAAGCTTGGAGGATAATATTCTGTCTAAAGGGAACAGCTTAGATCCTGAAATCGCCTATAAGCGGTTTCGCGGAAGTTTACCCAAAGTAGATGCGCTTTTAAGAGGTAGAGGGCTAATCTGATAAAATAAATTTGATATAATTTAAATTTTTTTTGATAGGATAGTTGACTCTCACATGTTCCGTACATAGATACCGCTCGTTAGCACTCACGCATGCTGAGTGATAACGGCTCAATAAGAGCATAACGTAACTAAATGAAGGAGCCTTAAGATGGCATTAAAACCACTTCATGACCGTGTTCTTGTTCGCCGCGTAGAAAGCGACGAAAAAACATCAGGCGGATTGATTATACCTGACAGCGCCAAAGAAAAGCCTGCCGAAGGTATGATTGTTGCCGCTGGAGAAGGTGCCCGTAAGGATAGCGGTGAACTAATTGCTATGTCAGTTAGTGAAGGTGATAAGATTCTATTCGGAAAATGGTCTGGAACAGAAGTGACTATTGATGGAGAAGAACTTCTCATAATGAAAGAAAGCGATATTTTAGGCATTTTGTCTTAATCGCTAATTATTAATTTTAACAAATAGACGAGGATAAGCACAATGGCTGCTAAGGACGTCAGATTTAGCACAGATGCTCGCGACCGAATGTTAAAAGGCGTGAACACTCTTGCAGACGCAGTAAAAGTAACGTTGGGACCGAAAGGCCGAAACGTAGTATTAGATAAATCATTTGGTGCACCGCGCATTACTAAGGACGGTGTTACAGTAGCAAAAGAGATCGAGCTTGAAGATAAGCTTGAAAACATGGGCGCTCAAATGGTCAAAGAGGTTGCTAGCCGAACAAATGATGAGGCTGGTGATGGAACAACAACTGCAACTGTTTTGGCTCAAGCGATCGTACGCGAAGGTCTCAAGCAAGTTGCCGCTGGCCTAAATCCAATGGATTTAAAAAGAGGAATAGATTTAGCGACGTCAAAAGTTGTTGAAGATATTCGTAAGATGTCTCGGGATGTTAAGGACAGTGACGAGGTGGCTCAGGTTGGAACTATTTCTGCTAACGGTGAGGCTGAAATTGGTCAGCAAATCGCTGATGCTATGCAAAAAGTAGGAAATGAGGGCGTTATTACAGTAGAAGAGAACAAAGGCTTGGAAACTGAAACTGACGTTGTTGAGGGTATGCAGTTTGATCGCGGATATCTTTCACCTTATTTCGTTACTAATGCTGACAAAATGACTTCTGAACTAGAAGATTGCATGATACTTCTTCACGAGAAGAAACTTTCATCGCTTCAACCAATGGTTCCATTACTTGAGTCAGTCATTCAATCTCAAAAGCCATTATTGATCATTGCTGAAGATGTAGAAGGCGAAGCTTTGGCAACATTAGTTGTTAACAAGCTAAGAGGTGGACTGAAGATTGCGGCTGTCAAAGCTCCTGGATTTGGAGATAGACGTAAAGCTATGTTGCAAGACATCGCTATACTTACTGGTGGGCAAGTTATTTCTGAAGATTTAGGGATGAAGCTTGAAAGCGTAACAATGGATATGCTTGGTACCGCTAAGAAAGTGCAGATTACCAAAGACGAGACAACTATCGTTGACGGTGCAGGTGCTAAAGCTGAAATTGAGGCTCGTGTTACTCAGATCCGTAGTCAAATCGAAGAAACTTCGTCTGACTACGATCGTGAAAAGTTGCAAGAACGTGTTGCTAAATTAGCTGGTGGTGTGGCAGTTATTCGCGTAGGTGGTATGACCGAAGTCGAGGTTAAAGAGCGTAAAGATCGCGTTGATGACGCTTTGAATGCTACACGAGCTGCGGTCCAGGAAGGTATTGTAGTTGGTGGGGGCGTTGCTCTCGTTCAAGCTGGTAAATCCTTAGAAAAGCTTAAGGGTGGAAATCCAGATCAGGATGCTGGTATTGCGATAGTACGCCGCGCAATCGAAGCACCTCTTCGTCAGATTGCTGAAAACGCTGGTGTGGACGGCGCAGTAGTTGCTGGAAAAGTCCGTGAAAGCAAAGACACATCTTTTGGCTTTAATGCACAAACAGAGGAATATGGTGATATGTTCAAGTACGGTGTTATCGATCCGGCTAAAGTTACTAGAACAGCCATGGAAGACGCTTCTTCTGTTGCAGGGTTACTAATCACAACTGAAGCTATGGTTGCTGATAAGCCTGAGAAGCCAGGTGCTGGCGGTGGTGCTCCAGGAATGCCAGACATGGGCGGCATGGGCGGCATGGGCGGCATGATGTAGCTCCCCAAATTTACTGATTATAAAACCCCGGGGTTTCCTGGGGTTTTTTTAATTTTATTTTATTATTCGATTGAAGTGCCCCATTTTTCGGCCGGGTTTTATATCTACTTTTCCGTAAAGGTGTAATGAAACAGAACCATCTGCTATTAAGTCGTTAGTTTTATTGATTTGGTCACCAATAAGGTTTTCCATAATAACATCACAGTGCCTTTCACCATTCCCGAGGTTCCAACCCGCTATTGCTCTGATGTGCTGTTCGAATTGATCTACTGTGCAGCCGTTTTGTGTCCAATGACCAGAATTGTGAACTCGTGGAGCAAACTCATTAATAATTAATGTGCTGTTCGCAACAAAGAATTCAACGCCAATTACCCCAATGTAGTTTAGTGACTCTAAAATTTTTGCTGTAATTAATACAGCGTCAGTTTTCTGTTGAGTTGTAAGATTAGCAGGTACCGTTGTAGTTCTTAATATCCCATCTTTATGCACGTTTTCACCAGGGTCAAAACATGATATTTGACCATCTTTGGATCGCGAACCTATCACTGAGATCTCATGGGAAAAATCTACAAACCCTTCAAGTATTAATTCTTTTTCACCTAAACTTTCCCAAATTTCTTTAGGGTTTGAAGTTGCCCCTAACTTTACTTGCCCTTTGCCATCATATCCAAAACGTCTAGTTTTCAATATGCTGGGTGTTCCAAGATTTTCTAGTGCAAAAATTAAACCCTCTTGGGAACTTACTTCACAGAAGCTTGCTGTTTTAAAGCCAAGCTTGTTGATGAATTTTTTTTCTAAAAGCCGATCCTGTGATATTTTTAGGGCTTCTCTACTTGGAAAAATTTCACACTCTTTTTCAATAATGTCTAATGCGCCTGTCGGGATGTTTTCGAACTCGTAAGTAACAACATCAACGCTTGAGGCAAATTTTTTAAGTTTGTCGTAATCATCATATTCTGCTTGTGTAAATCCAGATGATACATTTGAAGCCGGTGGATTTGCGCTTGGCTCAAAAATATGTGTTTTAAAACCCAGGCGGGCAGCCGCCATACTCAGCATTTGTCCTAGCTGTCCACCACCCAGTATACCTATAGTCGATCCGCTTGATAATACTTTACTCATCTTTAGGTTCATCAGGTATCGAAGCAGACAAAGCTGTCCTCCAATTTCCAAGATCTTTCTTCACCTGTGGGTCGGATAGAGCAATTATTTGTGCAGCTAGTAAGCCGGCGTTCTTTGCACCTTGAGCTCCAATAGCCATAGTGGCAACCGGATAGCCACGCGGCATTTGTAAAATTGAATACAAACTGTCAACGCCATTTAAGCTCGATGTTTTTACAGGCACGCCTACAACAGGCAAGTTAGTTTTTGATGCTATCATTCCTGGCAGATGAGCTGCTCCACCAGCTCCTGCAATAATGACCTGCAAACCCCTTGACTCAGCTGACTCTCCGTACGTCCATAAGCGGTTTGGAGTTCTGTGAGCGGATACAATTTTTTTTTCGTAAGCTATATTAAGCTCTGATAAAACATCAGCCGCTTCTCTCATTGTTGACCAATCAGTTTGGCTTCCCATGATTAAGCCTACTTGGGGTTTGCTCATTTTTTAACCTCGCATTTTAAAATGCCCAATATAATAAGAAAATAACTTAGGCAATGATGTCAGGAGTAAGTCGATCCTCTAATCTTGTAATTTTATCTTTTAATTGCAATTTCTTTTTTTTTAGCCTTTGTATCATAAGCCGATCTGCGGTCGCCGTGTTAGAAAGTGCCACAATTGCCTGATCCAAATCACGGTGTTCCTGGCGAAAGAATTCTAACTCAACTCTTAAAACTTCTTCAGTTTGCATTGATACTTTGTCTGAAGCACTCATTTTATAACCTTACAGAATATTTTAATCTAATATGATAATAAATTTTAGTTGTTAACCCCTTGAAAATAATATTTTAGGGAGCCACTTGTAAGGAGTCTGCCAATCAGGAGTTCAATAGGTGTTGATTAGATTAGGGTCTTAAATATGGCAAAATTATCATTTGGTGCGTATCCGCATATGCTTGGATTTGAGCAATTAGAGCAACTATTAGAAAGAGCCGCTAAATCTAGCAATGATGGTTACCCACCATTCAATATAGAACAAACTTCTGATCGATCATTCCGCATTAGTTTGGCAGTTGCTGGCTTTTCAGAAAGAGACTTATCTATCGTTTTGGAAGATCGCCAGCTTGTTATCCAAGGTAAGAAAAATCAAGAAACAAGCACAAAAATTTTTCTTCATCGTGGAATTGCAACAAGGCAATTTCAAAGATCTTTTGTTCTTGCGGATGGTGTTGAAGTTGGGGAAGCCATGATGGAAAATGGGCTACTTCACATTGATTTGATACAGAATATACCCGAAAATATTGTTA
>JAAXIY010000009.1 GCA_012270125.1 Paracoccaceae bacterium | reverse complement strand
GGTCGTGCCGCTTTTATGTCAGGTCAGCTTCCTTCTCAAAATGGTGTTTATGACAATGCGGCCGAGTTTTCTTCTACAATTCCAACTTATGCCCACCATTTACGTCGGGCAGGGTATCAAACATGTTTGTCGGGTAAGATGCATTTTGTCGGACCTGATCAGCTCCATGGTTTTGAGGAAAGATTAACAACTGATATTTATCCTGCAGATTTCGGTTGGACTCCTAACTATAGCAAGCCAGGTGAGCGTATTGATTGGTGGTATCATAATTTAGGTTCCGTGACTGGTGCCGGGATTGGTGAAATTTCAAACCAACTAGAATACGATGATGAAGTTGCGTTTAATGCCAAAACTAAAATTTATGATTTAGCACGGGGTCATGATAAACGACCTTGGTGTTTAACAGTCAGTTTTACGCATCCACATGATCCCTATGTAGCACGAAAAAAATATTGGGACCTATATGCAAATTGTTCGCATCTTTTACCGGAGGTGAAAGCAATTACTTACGAAAATCATGATGCCCATTCTAAGCGTATATTTGATGCAAATGACTGGCGGTCTTATCGAATAGATAATGAGATGATAGAAAAATCTAGGCGTGCTTATTTCTCAAACATATCCTATTTAGATGATAAAATTGGCGAATTATTAACAACACTGGAAGAGACTGACCAAGAAGCCATTATAATTTTCGTCTCTGATCATGGGGATATGTTGGGAGAGCGTGGGCTGTGGTTCAAAATGTCATTTTTTGAGGGATCTGCCCGAGTGCCATTAATGATCTCCAATTCTAAAATGCGAGCGGACACAATAGATATCCCAGTTTCAACAATTGATCTGTGCCCAACTATTTGTGAACTAGCAGGCATTACTATGTCGGAAGTTACTCCTTGGATAACGGGAGAGAGTTTGTGTGGCATTATGCAAGGACTAAAAAGGCAAAATCCAGTGCTTATGGAATATGCTGCTGAGGCAAGTCACGCACCCATGGTTGGTATACGCAAAGATCAGTGGAAATATACTTACTGTGCACTGGATCCTGAGCAGTTATTTGATTTGGGAAACGATCCGAATGAATTGAACAATCTAGCTAATGAAATCGATTATAAAAATACTCTTGCGACCTTTAGAGATATTAGAAAATCAAATTGGGATTTAGAAAGATTTGATCATGATGTGCGCGAAAGTCAGGCAAAACGAAAAATAATTTATGAAGCTTTACGCAAAGGTGGATACTATCCGTGGGATTTCCAACCGTTGAAACAGGCATCGGAGCGTTACATGCGCAATCACATGGACCTTAATGTTCTAGAAGCAAGTCAACGTTATCCATCCAATGATTGATATATGAATTGATGTTTTGATTAGATTAAGGTGGTATCGAATAAACACCGTTCGACTTATGAAGAGGGAAAATTGGGCGATTTCGATTATATTATCGTTGGTGGTGGATCTTCTGGCGCCACACTAGCTGGTCGACTGTCTTCAAACCCATCGGTCAAAGTGCTTCTTCTTGAAGCTGGACCTTCTGACGGATCTTTGAAAATAAAAGTTCCGTTGGGCTATGGCTCTCTATTTTACGATCAGAAGTTTAATTGGAAATACGAAACGGAGCCGGAAGCTGAGTTGAACGGGCGCAAAATGTATTGGCCCAGAGGAAAGGTTTTAGGCGGCTCGAGTGCTATCAATGCCATGGTTTATGTGCGTGGTCACCAAAACGATTTTAAAGATTGGGAAAAAGTGGCTCCAAGTTGGAGTTGGAGCAATGTAGAACCCCTTTTTAAGAAAATAGAGGCTTGGAAAGGTAAGAGTTCCTCAGCTAGGGGTAGTTCTGGTCCAGTTGGCGTTTCCAATGTCGAACGTGATGTTCATCCATTAACAAATAAATATTTAGAAGCGGGTCAAGAATTAGGTTTTCCTTTAAATGGAGACTATAATGGTAGCCACATGGAAGGCGTATCTGTCTATCAAACGACGATAGCCAATGGGCTAAGAGTTTCTTCTGCCAGCGCTTACATATCTAAAAGAAACAGTGGTAGAAATTTAAGAGTCATAACGAATGCTCATGTTACAAAACTGATCTTTGACGGTAGGCGAGCAACAGGTGTGTGTTTTTCTCAAGGAAATAGAGAAACAACTGTTTTAACAGATGGAGAAGTTATCTTAAGTGCGGGAGCCCTTAATTCGCCGCACCTATTGTACCTTTCAGGTTTAGGCCCCGCTAGTGAGTTACAACCGCATGGTATTTCTGTTTTGCAAGACATGCCACACGTAGGACGTCATCTGCAGGATCATATTGGAGTAGATTTCACTTTGGCGGTAAATCGTCCGTCTCTTAACCAAAAACTTCGACCAGTTTTGGGAAAATTTTTGGTAGGGTTGGAGTATTTATTTTTTAAGTCTGGTCCACTTGCAATGAGCCTGAACCAAGCGGGTGGTTTTGTGAAGTCTGATCCTTCTTTAGAAGCTCCTGATTTGCAACTTTATTTTTCACCTTTGAGCTACTCTACAGCGCCACAAGGCAAGCGTCCCCTAATGAGTCCTGATCCCTATCCTGCGGTTAGGCTTGGCTTTAATCCGACAAAACCTACCAGTGAAGGTTGGATTTCTCTTAAATCTTCAGACCCGTTCGAAAGTCCAAAATTCGTTGGAAATTATTTGTCTACTGAGGAAGATAAAAAAGTCATGATATCTGGAATGCATTTGATGAGAAAATTTTTAAAAACAAAAGCAATGAGAGATATTGTTGAAGAAGAACTTTCTCCTGGGTCAGATTTTAATGATGACAAAAGTTTTATGGATTTTGCAAGAAGTGAAGGTGGAACAGTTTTTCATCAATGCGGTACTTGCCGAATGGGTAAAGATATTTCCTCATCGGTTGTAGACGAAAGTCTTAAGGTACATGGAATTGATGGCCTTCGAGTTGCGGATGCTTCAATTTTTCCAAGAATTACAACAGGTAATACCAATGCTCCTTCTATTATGGTGGGAGAAAAAGCTGCTGATATTATATTAGCTGAACAAAAAATATAGGATTTCAGAAATGATAAGGATTACTTCGATAGAGACCTTTTGTAACGAATTCGTTGGTTTTGTGCGTGTTACTGATGAAACAGGTTCACAGGGCTGGGGCCAGGTTTCCACTTATCACTCAGATATTACCTGTCAGGTCTTACATCGGCAGGTGGCTCCCTGGGTTTTGGGTGTTCAAATCTCTGATTTGGATGACTTGCTTGATTTGGTTACGGAGCGAGAACATAAATTTCCAGGGTCTTATTTAAGAAGGGCAATAGGTGGATTTGATACCGCCATTTGGGACCTAAGAGGCAAACAAAGTCAAAAACCTGTTGTTGAACTTTTGGGAGGAACGCCGGGTAAATTAAGAGCTTATGCCTCTTCAATGAAGCGAGATATCACGCCAAAAGAGGAGGCGGAACGTCTTGTGAGACTACAGGGTGAGTTTGGGTATGATGCTTTTAAAGTAAGAGCTGGAGCTGAAGTAGGTCGTAACGAAGATGAGTGGCCTGGAAGAACTGAAGAAATCATTCCAACTATGCGTAAATATTTGGGAGACAATGCGTCTCTGCTCATTGATGCAAATAGCTGTTATTCACCGGATAGAGCAATTGAAGTCGGTCACATGCTTGAAGATAATGGGTTTTGTCATTTCGAGGAACCTTGCCCTTACTGGGAACTTGAACAAACTAAGACTGTAACTGATACTCTTAATATTGATGTTACGGGTGGTGAACAGGATTGTGATATCCCGACTTGGAAAAGAATGATTGATATGCGAGCTGTTGATATTGTCCAGCCAGATATTTTATATCTGGGCGGTATAGCGCGAACGATGAGAATTGTTGAACTTGCAAAATCTGCTGGCCTACCGGTGACGCCGCATTGTGCAAATCTGTCCCTCGTAACACTCTTTACAATGCATTTGTTGAAAGCAATTCCAAATGCAGGGAAATATTTGGAGTTTTCAATTGAGGGAGCAGACTACTATCCATGGCAACAAAACTTATTCAAAAATAGTCTGTTTGATATTGAGGATGGGTGCGTTTCTATAAAAAGTGACCCTGGCTGGGGGTTTGAAATTAATGATGAATGGCTGTCTAAGTCGATCTATCAAGTTAGTAATTTAGAATAGCAAATATAAACTTTTGAAATTTCATCAAAGCAAGTTAAAGTTTGGTTAGGGTTTTCTTTTTATACTTAAAATTATCTAGAATTTAAGGGATCACGATATGTGGGCAGCAGATTGGAAAGATACATCATACTGGCTCGATGACTTACCCCAGACTTCAGGTGTATCCAGTGACATTAAAAATAGGGTTGATGTTTTAGTCATTGGCTCTGGATATACGGGCTTGAATGCTGCGCTCGAAATAGCAAGAGGTGGTCGCGATGTTATGGTCGTTGAAAGTGGCTACCCGGGATATGGTTGTAGTACTCGAAATGGAGGTCAAATAAGTACGCACGTCAAACCGTCGCTTGAAAAATTAACTCAAAAAGTTGGGGCGTCTCAGGCTAGTGCAATGAGGCAAGAAGGCGTTAACGCATTAGACTGGATTGAGGAACTAGTTACTAAGGAAAAACTTGACTGTAACTTTCTTAGAGCTGGTCGTTTCCATGCTGCTCATTCTGGAGAACACTATGATGATATAGCCAGAGACGCTGAAAAACTTACAAAGTATGAAAACATACCAACGGAGATTGTTCCCAAAGCAGAGCAACATAAAGAGCTGGGAACGGATATTTATCATGGAGGTGTGGTATTTCCTAGGCATGCTTCAGTGCATCCAGCCAAGTACCATCATGGACTTTTGTCTCGTGTAATTGAGGCTGGTGCCACTGTTGTAGGATACTGTGAAGCTCAACATATAGAAAAACTTGATAAAGGTTTTAGAGTTCGAACATCAAAAGGGAATGTCGACTGTAAAGATCTTGTTGTTGCTACCAATGGATATACTAGCCCAATAACGCCATGGCTTCGACGAAGAGTAATCCCAATTGGAAGCTACATTATTGCGACGGAGCCAATAGAAAAAAGCTTGATGGATAAATTATTTCCTACAAACAGAAATATAACTGACACCTGTAAAGTCGTTTATTATTATCGACCCTCTCCTGATCGTACGAGAGTCTTATTTGGTGGGCGCGTTTCGGCTAAAGAAACTAACACAGCATCAAGTGGCCCGAAACTTCACAATGATCTCGTTCGGATTTTTCCAGAGTTAAGTGATATCAAAGTGACTCACTCGTGGTTTGGAACCGTAGCTTATACTTTTGATGAACTGGCCCATACCGGATGTCACGACGGGATATATTATTCTATGGGGTACTGTGGTTCAGGTGTATCGATGGCAAGTTATCTGGGTATGAGATTGGGCCAAAAAGTTTTGGGATTGGCTGAAGGAAAGACGGCGTTTGATGACCTGCCTTTCCCAACAAAACCTCTTTATACAGGAAACCCATGGTTTCTTCCTGCGGTTGTTTCTTGGTATCGCTGGCGTGACAAAAGACAAATAGTTAACGCTAGGTAAACGCCAATTTCGTAAACTTTTGTTGCTTAAATCACCCGACTCAGTGCAGTCTTGGTGATGAATAGAGTAATAGGGAGGGAATTTTATGAAAAAAACTATTATGAAATCAGCCATTGGAGGCCTTGCCGCCGCTGGTTTAATGTTTTCCGCTGCCGTTAGCTATGCTGACGATACACTAAGAATTGTTTCTTGGGGTGGTGCATATCAAAAAGGGCAGTCACTGGGTATTTTTCAGCCTGCTGCTAAGGCAATGGGCATTACTGTGAAAGAAGATACTTATGGTGGTATTTCTGATGTAAAACTCATGGTGAAATCTGGTGCTGATAAGTTCGATATTTTTTCAAGCGGAGCCGGTAGCTGTGCTTCAGGCGCTGCAGAAGGCGTTTTAGAAAAACTAGATTATTCAGTAATTGATGTAAGTAATCACTTGCCTGGAATGTATAGTGATTATTGTGCTGGTGCTGATATTTTCTCTGTGGTTGCAGCGTATAACACTGAAACTTATGGAGAGGGAAATGGACCTAAAACATGGGCTGATTTCTATGACGTTGAAAAGTTTCCTGGCACTCGTGCTATGCGAAACAAGGTTGATGGTCAGCTTGAAACAGCTCTTTTAGCTGATGGGGTTCCTAAGGAACAAGTGTATGAGGTCTTGGACAGTGAAGAAGGAATAGAAAGAGCGCTCGATAAGATTAGATCTATTAAACCCCACATTGCTGTTTGGTGGTCTTCTGGAGCTCAACATGCTCAACTAATGAAAGATGGTGAAGTTGACATGACCACAGGCTGGAATGGTCGATTTGATGTTGCCAAAGAAGACGGTGCTAAAGTGGCATATGATTGGCAGTCTGGTATTATGGACTGGGAAGGCTACGGAATTCCAAAAGGTGCAAAGAACAAAGATTTGGCAATGAAGTATATCGCAGAGATGATGAAGCCTGAGTACATGGCAGAATTTGCTAAATACATTACTTATGGTCCGACTAATGGAAAAGTATATGAGCTTGGCCTAATGGAAGAATCTAGAGCTCGCATGATGCCCAGTCATCCTGATAATGCGAAGTATCAGCTTACAATAAGCCAAGATTGGTATGCTAAGTGGCGTACAATAGCTGCTGAAATGTATACTGAAATGATGACTGAATAATCTACTCATCTCAATTAAAACTAAGCGCTCGAAGGAATTATCCTTCGGGCGACTTTATACAGTGATTACAAATTAATGAATGAAACTTCTCTAAATATATCTATTCGTGAAGTCACGAAAAAATATGATCAATTTTATGCGCTTAAAGATGTCAGCCTAGAAATCAAATCTGGTGAATTTATGACCCTTCTAGGACCGTCGGGATCTGGAAAGACGACCCTTTTGATGGTTTTGGCAGGTTTTACCAACCCAGATTACGGTAGTGTAAAATTTGGAGATGAAGAGGTTATTTTAAAGCCACCACATCTTCGTGGTATTGGCATGGTTTTTCAAAACTATGCGCTATTTCCGCATATGACAGTTGAACAGAATGTAGGCTATCCTCAAAAACTGCGTGGTGTAAGTGCAGCAGAAACAAAGCGAAGTGTTGAGGAGGCACTCAATACTGTAAAACTTGAAGGGCTGGGACACAGAGGAATAAATGAACTTTCTGGAGGTCAGCGTCAACGAGTGGCGCTTGCCAGAGCCATAGTATTTAAACCTAAGATACTATTAATGGATGAGCCACTTTCTGCGCTTGATAAGAAATTGCGTGAGGAAATGCAGATAGAGCTTAGGCAGTTGCATGACACTCTCAATATGACGACGGTTTATGTTACACATGATCAGAAAGAAGCGCTGACGATGTCAGACAGAATTACAGTCATAAATCATGGTGAGCTTATGCAGCTTGGAACACCTAATGAAATTTATGAGCATCCAAACAATCACTTTATTGCTGACTTCATTGGAGAGTCGAGCCTTCTTCCTGTTGCCATTCGCGATGGAAAAGCCAGCTTAAATGGCGAAAAGATTGTTATGGCTGAAAAAGCTGAGAAAGATGGTGATTATCTTTTAGTAGTACGCCCAGAAAAAGCATTTTTAGCTGATAAGAAAGTTAAAGGATCAAATTACTTTTCTGGAAAATTAATCGACTCTATTTTTCAAGGGGAGAGCCAGCTCTTGGTTGTAAAGCTCAATTCAAATGATGATGGGCAAGAAGTTCGTGTTCGCGTTCCAAATGAAAGCGTGACACAAAAAGCTCTTCCAGAGGTAGGCCAAACAGTCTCGATCGGGCTCAAGGTTGCAGATAGCTACGTGGTAAGCTGAGAATGACAATTGTTGAAGCGGAAAAACTTAACCAAAAAGGTTTACAAAAAGTTGCTGCGAACGAGCGGTTCACCTTTTTTGGATTAACTTTGCCATATCTGATTATGGTGACAGCTTTGATTGTAATTCCTGTCGGTTGGTTGTTTTATCTTTCATTTATTGGAAGAGATGGGAGTTTCTCATTTGAAAACTACGAACGTATGATGAAAAGCAAGGCTTACATTCGTATTTTTATAACCACATTTAAAATAAGCATACTTACAACAATAATCTGTGCTGCAATAGGTTACCCACTTGCTTATTTCATGTCTCAGCTATCTCGAAAATGGGCCAATATATGTATGATTGGCGTACTAATTCCATTTTGGACAAGCCTATTGGTGAGAACCTACGCTTGGTTGGTTCTGCTCCAAAAAAAGGGACTTTTGAACAATATGGCTATCGAAATGGGGTTGATTACCGAACCCATCAAAATTGTTCATAACACAACAGGGACGCTTATTGGGATGGTGCATATTATGCTGCCGTTCTTAATTTTGCCATTGTATGCAAACATGCGTTCTATAGACAAAGATACATTGAAGGCGGCGTCAAGCTTGGGGGCCACACCAACTCGAGCTTTTTGGACAGTATTTTTCCCTCTTTCTTTGCCTGGCTTGCTTGCTGGGCTCTTGATTGTTTTTGTTCTTTGTCTTGGTTTTTATGTAACACCTGCAATACTCGGTGGTGGAAGAGTCATTATGGCTGCTATGAAAATATCCAGTAATATTGAGCTCTATTTTAGTTGGGGAGCAGCCAGTGCACTTGGTGTCGTCTTGCTTGTTGTAACGGGGATAATTCTCTTTATTGCCTCAAAGCTAGTTTCCATGGACCAACTTGGGAATAGGTAATCATTATGAGTTTTTTGAATAAAAATGTCTCTGAGACGCAAATTCGTTTAAAAGACAGGCTCTGGCTTTATATTTTCTCATATATAATTTTATTCTTACTGATTGTACCATCTCTGGTGGTGATCCCAATGTCATTCTCAGCCAGCCAATATCTTGAATTTCCGCCTAGAGAATGGTCGCTCAGATGGTATGAGAATTACTTTTTTGCTTGGAAAGTTGAAAACGGTTTTAATGATTGGATGCAGGCAACCTGGACCTCAGTAAAGGTTGCAGTACTAACAATATTTGTTGCCACGCCAGTTGGAACAATGGCGGCTTACGGTTTGGTGAATAGTAATTCTAGGCTCAGCAAGATTTTGTTTCCGATATTCATCTCGCCAATGATGGTCCCAATTATACTTGTTGCAATTGGTCTTTTTTACTTCTTTGTTCAATTTAAACTGGTTGGCAGTATTTTTGGTTTGGTTTTAGGTCATTCCTTGGTGGCAATGCCTCTTGTATTGATTATCGTATTCAGTGCTCTGAAAAACTACGACATGAACCAGGAGAAGGTTGCTCGCTCCTTAGGTGCCACACGGTTTCGGGCCTTTAGGGAGATTACCTTACCTCAAATTAAGTTTTCTATTATTTCTGCTTC
>JAAXIY010000018.1 GCA_012270125.1 Paracoccaceae bacterium | reverse complement strand
GCCAAAAGTTTAGAAACATCGTATTCCTGTAAAAATTAATGATCAGTTTTATTGATTTAGGATAAATCCATGCGAAAAATAATATGTTTACTGATTATCATCCTAGGAACAGCAAATACACTTTCTGCACAATATATAGACCAAAAGTTTTCAATTAAAGAATTTAAAGTTTTTGTCCAAGTTTTAGACAAAGCGACCAAAGGTTGTTGGACCAATATCAGCGAAACAAAGCAATATATCAAAAACAAACTTTCTGAGACTGGGGTCCAAGTAATTGATGATCAAAGCAAAACAGATTTAACTTTGAAATTTTCCGTTGTTGCACAAAGAACTGGGCATGGTTGGTGTTATGGAAGCATGGATTTAAATTTGACGGCAAATGTTATTATCGGTCAATATATGGTTTTGGGTACTTTTTATGAGCAAAATACAGTTGATATTAAAGCGCAACATTTCAACAATGCAGCTTTGAATTGGCTTGATAAAAGGCTACCAGAGTTAAAATAAAATGGTCCACAGACCCTGTGTTTATCCAGGGTAGCGTAAATTTTTTATAAATTTGGTCGTTACAATTTCTATGGACATGAAATTCGGCATAAACAAAACCAATTTATCCAAGGCGTTTATAGCGCGGGATAAAGAAATCTTTGCCGACTCTAGGGACAGAGAAAAAAAGAAAAGAAGTACAAAAGTTTTAAAGAAAAAATCAACTAAAGTTAGCTATAAATCATTATTTGAAGATTTTCACAGTGTGGACCTTATTGGCTAAAATTAAGTTTCTTACCCATTTAAAATTTATACTTACAAAACAATTGAGTTTTAAAATCTGTATTTTCTTGCATTTACTAAAGCAACATATTAGGCCAGATCTAGCGGACCCATAGCTCAACTGGATAGAGTACTTGACTTCGAATCAAGGGGTTGGGGGTTCGAATCCTCCTGGGTCCGCCATCTTAATTTTATTTACAAGCATTTATTGATAAAAACTTTTAATTAGTTCTATCAACATATTGTGGTTTATTCCTTAAAAACCTTTATATACTAATATATCTTGTATTTTTAGCAATTGTATGTCTTCATATCTTTAAACAATGAGAAAAAAATGTACGAGCAGAGCAGAATTAAAATAACTCAATTATTGTCAGCATTCGTTTGTCTTGCAATCATAGCCTTAGAGATTGTTTAGACGTTCGATTTGTTGAAACAATCACGTTGTTAAAAGGTTGATTTTTAAAACTTGATTAGGAAATAGCGACGTGTATCATATAAGTCAGTACCCTGGGGAGTGGTGCAAACACGATGCGAACTTTTTTGGCAATTCTCATTGCCGCAGTTATTAGCAATATAAGTTATGCTTATCCAGTTGGAGATGAAGCACAGGAAATAATTAACTCTGGCACTATATTATTTGCTAATCCTTCAAATAACCCAAAACTATTAGGCGCCACAGAGGTAGGAGTTCTCTTTAACGAGGAAATGTTTATTTGTTTGGTAAAGGAATTTGAAAACCTAGTTCTCTGTCTCGAGCTAGATCAACTAGACACCTTATTCAAATAATAAAGCGTTTATGTAGGAATATCTTTAAATGAATGACAGGATACTTTGGATTGACGTGGCCAGGGGTATTTCCATTTTGGCTATGATTACCTTCCATTTCGCTTTTGACTTAATGTATTTTGGACTAGCAAAATCAGATTTGATTTATCAACCAGATTGGCGACTTTTTGAGCGAATAATAGCAAGTAGCTTTTTATATATTGCAGGCCTGAGTTTATTTATCACTCATAGCTCAACTATTAATTGGAAATCATTTATCAGAAGGTATGGAGCGACGGCTGTCTGCGCAGTTTTAATCTCTCTTGTCACTTTTATTTTATTTAAAACTGATATGATAAGATTTGGCATTCTGCATGCTATTTCAGTTTCAGGATTGATAGGTTTACTTTTACTAAAACTAAATACAGCGTCACTGATTTTATTAACTGTCTTAATTTTTGCATTCAATCTTTTGGTGCAAAAACCTATAGAAGGTCACTATCTTTTGCAGTGGTTAATATATACCACTGAAACACCAAACTCATTAGACTACCGGCCAATTATGCCCTGGATCGCACCCTTTATTTTAGGGATGGCATCTTATAAACCTTTCCAAAAATGGGGAATATTAAAGGCTAGTAGAACCGTTATTCACAGGGAACTTTCAATCCTTTCCTGGTTGGGGAGAAATAGCTTAATATTATATTTACTTCACCAACCCATTTTATTTGCTGGTTTCTTTTTATTCCTAAAATTGAATTGAATTTATATAGGTTCTAAGTCGCCAAGGCTCAAATTTTTATAAAACTCGGCCTCAAACTCCTCAAATCGTTGGTTCTCTATAGCTTGCCTAATTTTTGCCATAAGCTGTTGATAATAATGTAAGTTATGCCAAGTCAGCAACATTGACGATATAATTTCCTGTGCCTTAAATACGTGGTGTAAATATGCCCTTGAGTAATTTCCACAGGCTGGACACTGGCAATCAAAATCCAAGGGTCTAGGATCATTTTGATGTCTAGCATTTTTTATATTCACCACGCCTCTATGGGTAAAAGCCTGCCCTGTTCTTCCAGATCTCGAGGGAAGAACACAATCCATCATATCCACCCCCCTTTTAACCGCACCGACTATATCACTCGGCTTTCCAACCCCCATCAGATACCTTGGCTTATCCATAGGCAGCATATCTGGCGCAAAATCTAACACTCGGAACATCTCTTCTTGGCCCTCGCCTACAGCTAATCCTCCTAATGCATAACCGTCAAATTCTATGGAGCGAAGAATTTCAGCACTTTCAGCCCTCAAGTCCTGTTCTAAACCGCCTTGCTGGATACCAAATAGTGCATGCCCCGGACGATCACCAAAAGCATCTCTAGAACGTTGTGCCCATCTCATCGATAGCCGCATACTGTCTGAAATACGTTCATGTGAAGATGGCAAAGCTGGACACTCGTCAAAGCACATTACAATATCACTACCCAACAATTTTTGAATATCCATAGACCTTTCAGGGCTTAAAATATGTTGGGAGCCGTCTATATGCGATTTGAAAGTAACTCCTTCTTCAGTCAATTTACGAAGTTCGGCCAAACTCATAACTTGAAAGCCACCACTGTCAGTAAGTATTGGCTTCCTCCAATTCATAAATTCATGCAGTCCACCCAATTTTGAAATTCGTTCAGCTGTTGGCCTTAACATTAAATGGTAGGTATTCCCTAATAGGATATCTGCGCCAGTTGCGCTCACACTTTCAGGCAACATAGCTTTGACAGTAGCTGCTGTCCCAACGGGCATAAAAGCCGGGGTTCTAATCTCACCTCTAGGCGTGGAAATAAGCCCTAACCTGGCCTTTTTATCAGCATTAATGAAAGAAAAAGAAAATTTATTTTTATTCACTAAAATTCTTTCCATTTGATAGGGGTGCCATGCGGATTAAACGCGAATCCTGAACCGATATTTGCCGATGTTTCACTGCCTCACGGTAATCAGGATCCTTTACCATAGAGACAAATGCTTCAGTATTTGGATATTCTGCTATGAAACAAAAATCCCATTTTTCGTCACTTGGACCTATCAATGAAAGTAACATTTCACCACGCCAAATTATTTTGCCACCCAGTCTTTCAAATATAGGATAGCTAAGTCGTCCATATCTTTTATAAGCTTCTATACCAGAGACAATCTCACCGTCTGGATATTCAACAGTAGGAAATACTTTTACTAAGTTGAGCATGTTTAGTGGACGAGAGTCTTGTATCTCGCGGAAGGCACTGAAATCTTCACCCGAAAAACTCTTGTAATTCATTTACACCTCACACTGCAATTTCATTTTAAGGATTGAGTATTTGATAGTCCAATATTGACTAAAAAATACCTAAAACCCCAGTGCAAAATATTTTGATGAAATCGCTATTAGTCTTCGTCTAAAGCCTCAACAGCTTTCTGTAATTCTGTTTTATCAACCTTCTTATCGGTAACTGCCGCCTGCTCAAATATATGATCAACCACTTTATCTTCAAATATTGGGGCACGAAGCTGCTGCTGCATTTGTTGATTTTTCTGAATAAATTCAAAAAATTCTTTTTCTTGTCCGGGATACTGTCTTGATTGGGCCATGATTGCTTGGGTCATCTCCGCATCAGACACTTCAACCTCGGCTTTCTGTCCCAGTTCTGCCAACAACAGTCCCAATCTAACTCGCCTTTCAGCCAACTTGTTATGTTCTTTGCTAGGCTTTACCTCTTCATGATCATGACCTTCAATATCTGGATTTTCATCATGAAATAATTGATGCGCTATCTGCTTAGCTTCTGCCTCAACAAGACTAGGCGGTAATTCAAATTTTACCTTCTTATCAAGAGCATCAAGAAGCTGGCGTTTCATAACAGCTCTCGCTGCCCCGCCATATTCGGATTCCAAGCGTTCGCTGATCTGAGTTTTTAATGCCTTTAGATCCTCTGCACCAAATTTTGTTGCCAATTCATCGTTAATTTTTGCGGGGACAGGTTCTTTTACATTCTTAACTTTACAGGCAAATTCGGCATTCTTGCCTGCGAGATCCTTTGAGCCATAATCATCAGGAAATGTGACTTTGACATTTTTATCGTCGCCAGCTTTGCATCCGATTAATTGTTCTTCAAATCCTGGGATAAAACTATTAGAGCCAAGAACCAATGGATAGTCTTCTGATGAACCACCTTCGAAAGCTTCTCCATCAACAGTCCCCAAAAAATCAATAACAACTTGGTCACCATCTTTAGCCTTTGAGCCTTTTTTACGGTCTTTGAAATCATTTGCAGATGAAGCGAGATTATCCAAGGCTTCATCAACAGCAGCCTTGTCAGATTTAACTACAAGCTTTTGAAGCTTGATTTTTGAAAAATCCACATCTGGAATGGAAGGCAACGCTTCGTAAGTCATGGAGACTTCAACGTCATCTCCTTCTTTCCATTTTTCGCCATTTTGCATCTCAATATTGGGCTGCAAGGCTGGCCTATCACCACTGTCTTCGAAATGCTTAGACATTGCGCCGTCAATGGTTTCCTGCATAGCTTCACCAAGTATACGCTGCCCAAATTGACGCTTTAAAAGTGCTAATGGTACTTTGCCTTTTCGAAAGCCTTTCATCTCAACATCAGGCTGAGCTTCTTGTAATTTCTCATTAACTTTTTTGTCTAACTCAGCAGCTGTAAGTTTAATTGAATAGCCACGCTTTAGCCCTTCGTTAAGGGTTTCAGTAACCTGCATTAAAATCTCCATCATTTATAAGCGCTTGTGTGCAAAAATATTTACGACCTTCTATTTGGCAAATGCAACCAATTCAAGTAGATTTCTCTTAAGCAAACAAACACATCAAAATTGAATATTTTTTAAAATCAAAATAACAAAACTCTACTCAGGGTAGAAAAATGTGGTCATTTCAAAATCCAGTCAAAATAATTTTTGGACCAGATGAATTTTACAATTTAGATAAAATAATAGCTGGTAGAAAATATGGTTTAATAACATATCCTAATTCACCATTTAACGAACTCGCTCAAAAACTACAGAAATCTGCTGGAACCCCTACCCTTGTGATCAACAATGTAGCTCCTAATCCCGATTATGAGTTATTACGAAGGCAAACTGAAACATTAAAAAATCATTTGGATAAAACTGATGTGCTCGTTGCTTTGGGTGGCGGTTCCGTCATTGACACGGCTAAAGTTCTATCCTTTTCAAGAGGGGATTTCAGCATTGTAACTGAATTTCTAGAAAAGAGAAAACAACAGCCTTTGGACAAATTAGAGCTCCCCATAATCGCCATACCTACAACATCAGGAACAGGTAGTGAGGTAACGCGTTGGGCCACCGTTTGGAACAGACAAACAAGTAAAAAGTATTCGTTAGACCACCCAAACCTTTTTCCATCTTTTGCTGTTATCGATCCAACACTCATGATTGCAAAGTCAAAAGAATTAACTTTAGTTACTGCCCTCGATGCATTATCTCATTCTATGGAAAGTATTTGGAACAAAAATGCTAATCCATTATCTACTAAATACGCAATCGAGGCCTCTAGAAAAATTTTGAAATATCTACCGTTGCTGATTCAAGATCTGAGCAGCATTCACTTGAGAACTGAATTGGCAGAAGCTTCTTTGTTAGCAGGGCTAGCATTTTCAAATACAAAAACAGCATTAGCGCACAATCTGTCTTATCCAATGACGCTTAGATGGGGGATCGAGCACGGGATAGCTTGTTCCTTTACATTGCCACTTATTATGCGCTCTGTTAAAAATATTGAGTCAGAACAAAAGTTAGCACTTGAGGCAATTTTTGAGACAGATTTGCAAAATGGATCTAAAAAACTCGAAAAATTTCTTACAAACCTTGGAATAAGCATTGATTACAATGACTATGGCATCTCCCACGAGGAGTTTTTAAACATTACAGAAGGAGCTTTTTTAGGGGAACGTGGGAAAAACTTCTTCGGCCGAAAAGAAGACTTTATATACGAATTGAATAAAGAAAAAGCTTAGTTTTAATGAAGCAAAAACCTAAAATTATAGTTATTGGCTCAGGAATTGTTGGGGCAAGCATAGCGATGTCTTGCCTTAATTTGGGCGCCGATGTTGTAGTCTTAGAGCGAGATAACTTAGGTGGAAGTGCTAGTAGCAAGTCTTTTGGATGGATCAATGCAAGTTTTGCTGAAAGTACTGATTATTTTAAGTTACGTAATGCGGCAGTTGGTAAATTTAGAAATTTAAGAAAAGAAATTAATCTAAACAACTACGTCCAATGGCAAGGGACATTATGGTGGGAAGACAGCGGGCAAGAACTAGAAAGACAATTTAATACGTTAGTAGATAGAGGATATAATGCTAAAATACTGAATAAAAATGAAATAAAACGTCTTGAGCCAAACTTACAAGATATCCCTAAAGAGGCTATATTTACATCTCTTGAGGGTGCTGCAGAGGCAGATAAAGTGGCTCTGGAAATGCTGAAGAATCTCTCAAAAAAAGGTGGAAAAGTCCTTAGCGGCTGCACCGTCTTGGGCTTAAAATTTAAAAAAGCCTGTATTTCGGCTGTTCAGACTAATATCGGTGAAATGCAATGTGACATGGTTGCTATTGCCACAGGAGCGGCTACGCAAAACGGCTTGGAGGGTTTTGAATGGAGACTTCCAATGCAAAATAAAAAGGGTTTAATTGTTCAAACAGCTCCGTTACCGCAGCTTATTAATCATGTTTTGATGACAAATGATGTTCATTTTAAGCAAAATACAGATGGTAGCTTTACAGCAGGAGAAATATACAGTGGTGATCTCAAAAAAGGTGTCGTTCCATTGGACCTTGCTTATGATGTCCTTTCGCGCATCTCGAAAAAACTAAACTCATCCGAAAATTTAACTCCCACCAACATCAAAATAGGCACTCGCCCAGTTCCTATTGATGGTTTTCCTGTTGTTGGAGAGATAGAGGGATACAAAGGTGCATTTATTGCAGTGATGCATAGCGGTGTGACACTGGCTCCTTTGGTTGGAGAATTGTTAGCCTCGGAAATGTTGCAAGCAACAAAAAGTTCTTTACTAAACTCATTTCGACCAATTAGATTTTCAGGCTAACTTTAATTTACAATCCAAATTATAACGTGCAAAATCAAGATTATTTATGCATTCTATATCATTATGATGACTGATCAATTTACCAATTTATATGACGACCTTGTAATTGGCGCTGGGTTTTCTGGGCTTTACCAACTCCATAGGTTGCGTGATGACCTTGGATTGAAGACTGCTGTGATCGAGAAAGGGGCCGGCGTCGGCGGTACTTGGTATTGGAATCGTTACCCGGGTGCAAGATGTGACAGTGAAAGTCAGGGGTATGCGTATTTCTTTTCGCGTCAGTTACATGAAAACTGGCAGTGGTCCGAAAGATATCCAGGACATGCTGAAATCCGAAAGTATCTGAATTATGTCGCAGACTCGCTGAACTTGAAAAAAGATATCTTCTTTAACAAGACAGTGACTAATTGTTCGTTTTCAGAAGACAATGAACTTTGGGAAATTCAAACTGACAATGGCGATATGCTATATTGCAAATGGCTCATTTCGGCTGTTGGATGCCACTCGGCTGCTAATGTACCCAATATTTCCGGCGTTTCTCGTTTCGAAGGGCATTGGTATCACACGGGAAATTGGCCTCATACTGATCTAGACTTTAAAGGATTGCGCGTTGGCCAGATTGGCACAGGGTCAACTGGAATACAGGCCGCACCAGAAATTGCCAAAACCTGTGAGCATCTCACAGTTTTCCAACGAACGCCAAATTACTCCATTCCAGCCCGCAATACGCAATGGAACGCTTCTTATGCTGATTGGGTGCGCGATCATTATGAGGAATTAAAGTCTTTGGTCCGCTCGACACCCAATGGGCATCCGTTTCGTATTTCAAGTAATCTAACTATGGAAGTCTCTGATGAGGAGCGCCAAAAGATGTTCGAAGCGGCATGGAGTCATGGCGGGCTGCGCTTTCGGGGTGTCTTCCAAGACTTGCTAACCTCCCAAAAGGCAAATTCTGCCGCAGCAGATTTTATAAAGTCGAAAATTCGCCAAAAGGTCAATAACCCCACGACAGCAGATATATTGACGAATATTGATCACCCCTACGCTGCAAAACGCCCACCTATCGATACGCACTATTTTGAAACCTTCAATAAAGAGCACGTTACATTGGTAGACCTACAAGCAGATCCAATCGCTACAATAACCCACAATGGAATTGCATTGGAGAGCGGTTCACATCATGAACTTGATGTCATTGTTTTTGCTACTGGCTATGATGCTATGACCGGGCCTTTACTCAATTTAAACATTGAAACCCCCAAAGCATCATTAAAATCATATTGGGCAGAAGGACCGCGTAACTATCTAGGACTTGCCATTCCAGGGTTTCCAAATCTTTTTACCATCACAGGTCCGGGTAGCCCTTCGGTTTTGTCCAATATGCCCGTTTCCATTGAACAACATGTCGATTGGATAACCGACTGTATTGACCATTGTATCAAAATTGGATGCACATCAATTGAAGCACAAGAACAGTCTGCAGAAATCTGGACGGATCACGTACGCGAAACGGCCGATGCCACATTACTACCAAAGGTGCAGCACAGCTGGTATCTAGGTGCAAATATTCCAGGCAAGCCACGCGTATTTATGCCTTATGCGGGCGGTTTGAATATTTACCGGAAAATCTGCGATAATGTTGCAGAAGAGGGATATAAGGGCTTTGAACTGAACTCAGAAAAAGTAAGTGACACATCAATGTCTTTGGATTTTAATTCTTCTGAAGGTTTTTGGCTCGGGGTTTAGACTTTACTGCTAGGTTAGAGCACCGCCTTAAGCACTTGGCATACAGATGGAACAAAAATGTTAAATATCTTTTTTAAGTAAAAAGTGGTGCGGGTGGAGGGACTTGCACCCCCACGCCTTGCGGCGCCAGAACCTAAAT
>JAAXIY010000050.1 GCA_012270125.1 Paracoccaceae bacterium | reverse complement strand
ACGTTACACCATTCGATTTAGTTTCAGCTATGCCATGAGATGCCAAATGCGTGAATTGTTAAGATCAAATTACCACGGGGTTACACTATTTGTGCTGGTATTAGCAGTTGGGCTTGTAGACCCCAACTTTTGGAATTTGAGTAGCCTTTTAATCCTACTTGGGGATATTGTCCCATTGTTCATTATGGCTTTAGGGCTGACCTTCGCGATTTACATTGGTGGGATCGATCTGTCGGCGCAATCAATGGCTAATATGATTACTGTTATTGCTTCGTTATACTTGGCGTCGTTAGGCTTTTTAATTGTGCCCTTTTGCATACTAGTAGGGGCAGCCCTCGGGGCTGCTTCAGGAGTCATCACTACGCGATTTTTGGTCCCATCATTTATTTCTACGCTTGCCATAGGTGGGGTCTGTTATTCTTTAGCGCAGTGGTTATCCGGTAATCGGGCATTGTATATGAACGCTGAAAAACGAGACGCATTATTTGGATGGATGTTGTCAAGCTCAGGTATTGTACCAAATATATTGTTTGTTGGTGCGGTTGTATTTTTTTTGGCTTTGATTATCGAGCGTAAAACGGTTCTGGGACGTAAACTCAAGGCTGTAGGAGCTGCCGATTTAGCGGCCGCAGCATCGGGTATGAAAGTTGCGCGAGTTAAGGTTCTAGCTTTTGCACTTTCTGGTGCTATGGCTGCACTAGCTGGTGTTATTTTTTCCATTAAATTATCTGGTGGTGCACCAAGTATCGCTAATGGTTTCTTGCTCCCGGCGATCGTTGCAGTTCTTGTTGGAGGTACACCACTTACAGGGGGCGTTGGTGGCGTTGTTAACACTTTGGTAGGTACCGCAATTGTTGCCGTGATCCGTGCTTCAATGCTGTATTTAGAGGTCGATGCAACGCATCAGCAAATGGTGTTCGGTTTAATATTGATCGTAGCAATTGTTTTCACAATCGATAGATCAAAGCTTACAATCGTTAAATGATTAAAGGAGCGAAAACATGCAACAAACGCTAGACTTTTCCAATGTTCCTTCCAGCGTCAGACAATTCGGAATTTACCTTGATGGTGAAATGAAACCATCCCAATCAGGCAAGTTCACTGTTCGTTATTCACCTGCACATGATTGTCCTGTTACGGAAATCGCCTGTGCTGGAATTGACGATGTAGATCTAGCAGTAGCTTCAGCTCGAAAGTCGTTTGATAACAAAGTTTGGTCCGGCAAAAGTGGTGCAGAAAGAGCTGGGGTTCTTCTAAAGGCTGCAGCATTAATCCGAGAACGGCAAAGCGAAATCGCTTACTGGGAAACATTGGAAACTGGCAAACCGATTTCGCAAACTAATGGTGAGGTGTCTGGTTGTGCTGATATGTTTGAATATGCCAGCGGTCTTTCCCGTACGATAAATGGTGAGAGCTATAATAATTTAGGTGAACAATTATTTGGAGTTGTTACGAGAGAGCCAGTAGGTGTTGTAGGCTTAATTACACCTTGGAACTTCCCTTTTCTAATTCTCTGTGAACGAGTACCGTATATCTTGGCTGCTGGTTGCACAATCGTTGCCAAACCATCGGAATATACATCTGCAACCACATTAATTTTGGCGGAAATTTTGACGTCAGCAGGTCTGCCAAACGGTGTAATGAATGTGGTAACTGGCACTGGTCCGGTTGTCGGACAAGCATTATGCGAAAATCGCAATGTAGACATGATTTCTTTCACAGGATCAACGGCTGTTGGAAAAAATGTTATTTGTGCTTCTGGTGAAACCAATTTTAAAAAACTTGGTTTGGAATTAGGTGGAAAAAACCCACAAAGTGTTTTTTCCGATGCGAACCTACATGATGCTGCTGACGGTGTTGCTTTTGGTATGTGCTTTAATACTGGACAGTGCTGCGTTTCAGGTTCGCGGTTGTTAGTCGAACGCGATGTGATGGGCAAATTTACTGAACTTTTGAAAGAAAAGCTTGGAAAAGTCATAGTTGGTGACCCATTAAATCCCAGCACGCAAATGGGTGCTATTACGACTGACGCACAAAACACCACAATCCTTTCATATATTGAAAAAGGGGAAGCTGAAGGTGCAGTAATGAGTTTCGGTTGCGGCGAAATCAAAACGAAAAATGGTCAATTTGTAGGACCAGTTGTATTTGAAAATGTGCACCCCTCAATGTCAATTTTTCGAGATGAAATTTTTGGCCCTGTCATAAGTGTAACGCCATTTGATACAGCGGAAGAGGCAATTATGCTCGCAAATGATACAGATTATGGTTTATCTGCATCGGTCTGGAGTAAAAATGTAGATTAGATTTTGCAAGTTTCGCGTAATGTTAAGGCAGGTAGGTTTTGGGCCAATACAACTTTAGCGGGGGGACCTGAATTACCTTTAGGAGGTTTTAAGCAATCTGGTTGGGGACGTGAAGCGGGCAAATATGGTATCGAGGAATATACGCAAATAAAATCAATACATATGGCTATTGGTGATAGAGATCATTGGATTGAATGATGGCAAACAAGAGTTTTGATTATATCATTGTTGGGGGTGGGTCATCAGGATGCGTTATCGCTAACCGATTGACGGAAAATGAGGCTGTAAACGTATTGCTATTGGAGGCTGGTGGGAAAGACTCTCACCCATATATTCATATGACGGTAGTTGTTGCGAAACTAAGTGCAGGACCGCGAACTTGGGGCTTCAATACAGTACCTCAGAAATTCGCAAACAATCGTGAAATTCCTTATGCGCAGGGTAAGGTACTTGGTGGTGGTTCTTCAATCAACGCCGAAATTTTTACCCGAGGTAATCCAGCTGATTACGACCGATGGGCAAACGAAGAGGGTGCTGAAGGTTGGTCATTTCAGGAAATACAGCAGTATTTTTTAAAGTCTGAAGGAAATTCAGTACTCAGTGGTGAATGGCACGGCAGCGAAGGTCCGCTCGGTGTTTCAAACCTGCAAGATCCGCAAGAGATGACACGGGCATTTGTGCGTTCCTGCCAAGAATTGGGGGTGCCTTACAATCCCGATTTTAATGGGGCCAAGCAAGAAGGTTGTGGTTTTTATCAATTAACGGTTAAAAATTCGAAGCGATGCTCAGCGGCTGTGGGTTACCTAAGGCCAGCTATGAAGCGATCAAATTTAACAGTGGACACAAATGTTTTGGTTCATCGTGTAATTGTGAAATCAGGGCGCGCAGTTGGCGTTGAATACGCGCAAAATGGTGCTATGCACACAGTTAATGCAAATTCAGAGGTTATCATCACTGCTGGCGCCATTGGTTCTCCAAAGTTATTAATGTTGTCGGGTATTGGGCCCGCTGATCACTTGGCCAGTTTAGGTCTCGATGTTGTACATAATCTATCAGGTGTTGGAAAAAACCTCCATGATCACTTCGGAATAGACATAGTAGCAGAGCTTAACGGCCACTACAGCCTAGATAAATATAATAAATTACACTGGATGCTCTGGGCTGGGGCGCAATATGCACTTTTTAAATCGGGTCCAGTAACATCAAACGTCGTAGAGGGTGGAGCTTTTTGGTATTCAAGTGCTGGAGCGGCAATACCTGATCTTCAGTTTCATTTCTTGGCGGGTGCGGGTGCTGAAGAAGGTGTGCCAAGTGTTCCAGAAGGATCCAGTGGTATCACATTAAATTCCTACACACTAAGGCCCAAGGCTAGAGGAACAGTCAAGTTACGGTCCGCAAATCCTTTGGATGCGCCATTGGTTGATCCAAATTACTTAGGACATCCAGATGATTTGAAGACGTCTGCTGAGGGCGTTAAGTTATCCGTTGAGATGTTTAATCAGAAAAGTCTTAAGAAATACATAAAGAAAATAAGATTTCCGGACGCAGAAGTGAAGACGCAGTCTGATTTTGAAAATTACGCGCGGCAGTATGGCCGAACATCATATCATCCGACCTGTACTTGCAAAATGGGCATTGATGAAATGTCAGTCGTAGACCCAAAATTACGTGTGCGGGGAATTGATAGTCTTCGAGTGTGCGATAGTTCAGTTATGCCCAGTCTAGTAGGCTCAAATACAAACGCACCAACGATTATGATAGGGGAAAAAGCAGCTGATTTAATTCGAGGAAACTATTAGTCCCAATCTGGTGCCCATGGCGCTTTTTCTTTAGTTACCACTCGAAATCCAGTTTTATTCAGCGTATCAATTCTCGCCATGTCTATCGATGACAAGGTGAAATCCATAATGTTGTAATTAGCTTCAATGTTTTTCTTGTTTGTCGACATTGAATTGGCGATAACTCCTTTTTGCAAAACCCATCTCAATACAATCTGGGCAGGTGTTTTCCCATATTCACTTGCTATTTTGTGTAAAATCTCAAACTCAAAAATTTTTCCACGAGATATGGCAGAATATGACATTAGCGGAATTTCTGTTTCGGAAGCTTTTCTAAGTAGGACACACTGATCAATTAATGGATGAAACTCCACTTGGTTAGCTAAAATTTTAGTCTGGATTTTAGCGTTGGTTCTTTCCATCATTTGCGAATTAAAGTTTGATATACCGATAGCATTGACAAGTTTTAGATCATGAGCTTTTTCCAGTAGTTCGAGAGTTGCGTCGAATGCGATCTGCGTTGGTGGCCAGTGCAGGAACAAAACGTCTAATTGGTCAATTTGTAAATCTGATAAGCTTAACTCCAAAGACTTAATAAAGTTAGCTTCTGTATAATTATCGGGATGAATTTTTGAAATTATACATAGCTCCGATCTTGGTATCTTAGTGTCACGTAGTGCTAGCCCTGTTTCTCTTTCGTTGCCATACATTTGTGCTGTATCGAATGCCCTATATCCAACGTCAGCTGCTGTTTCTATCGAGTCACGCAGTTGGTTTCCAGTAAGTGGAAATGTCCCAAACACACGTTGGAAATTTTTTTGAAATAAAAGATTCATATCCTGGTATTCCTTTAACAATTTCAATAAGAAATCGTGATTTTAGTCTATCCTACCACTTGATTTATTAACACAGTACAGATTATAAATAACTAGATGGTTACTTAAATCGTTTAAAACTGGATTATATAAATGTCAAAGATAAAATCTGTCTCAGATGCGGTGAAACTTATACCTGACAATGCAATTCTCGCAGTGAATTCATCTAGTGGTCTCTGTTGTCCCGATTTTATCCTAAAAGCGCTTGGTAAAAGATTTGATACTGAGCAGCATCCAAAAAATTTAACAGCAATTCATCCAATCGCCGCAGGTGATATGTTTGGGTCTCCAGGGACTGAACACATTGCGAAACCTGGCATGTTAAAGAAAATAATTGGGGGCTCGTATATATCGGGGCCAACTAAAGCCGAGCCCCCAAAAATTTGGCAAATGATTACTTCAAACCAGCTTGCGGCTTATAATGTACCGTCCGGAATTATATTCGATATGTTGAGAGAGGGTGCTGCCAAACGTCCAGGAGTCTTTACTAAAGTAGGGCTGGAAACATTTGTTGACCCAAGGCTTGAAGGTTGTGCCATGAATAGCCGTGCTGCCGAGGAACCTATTGTTCGGGTAGAATCATTTGATCAAGAGGAATGGCTTTTCTTCAAATCGTTGATACCGGATTTAAGTATAATTCGTTGTTCAGTATCTGACGAGCGGGGTAATATCAGTTTTGAGCAGGAAGGTGCTTATTTAGGGGCTATGGAAATGGCACTTGCTGCGCGGAATAATGGTGGTTTGGTAATTGCGCAGGTACGTCGGGTGGAACAAAATGGCAGCTTGCGTCCACATAATGTTCATGTTCCCGGTATTTTAGTCGATGTGGTGGTTGAGGCACCCGATATGCTTCAAACCACTGCAACGGAGTATGATCCTGCTATTTCAGGTGAGCTGATTAGGCCCTTAGATAGTTTTAAATTTCAAGAATTTGGCGTGAATAAAGTAATTGCGCGGAGAGTGGCGCAGGAATTAAGGCGTGGCTGGGCCGTAAATATAGGTTTTGGAATATCTGCAAACGTTCCTCGAATCCTTTTGGAGGAGGGATGTCATGGTGAAGTAACCTGGGTTATCGAGCAAGGAGCAATTGGAGGCATACCGTTACTGGATTTTAAGTTTGGTTGCTCTGCAAATGCGGAAGCATTTGTCACTTCTCCTAATCAGTTTAGCTACTTCCAAGCTGCAGGGTTTGATGCATCACTGCTTTCTTTTTTGGAAGTTGGGCGTAATGGTTCAGTTAATGTTTCAAGATTGTCTGCAGTACCTCATCGAACTGCTGGAGCAGGGGGTTTCGTTGATATCACATCTCGAGCAAGGAAAATTGTATTTTCGGGTAACTTTAATGCTGGGGCTAGAATGCGAATTGAGAACAACAAAATAAAAATCGATCAAGAAGGAAAAATTCCAAAATTTGTTGAAGAAGTTGATCAGGTTTCATTTTCAGGACCAAAAGCAAAAAGACAAGGACAGGACGTTACATACGTGACGGAGCGGTGTGTTATAAAACTTATAGATGGCTGTTTGACCATAGTTGAAGTTGCTCCGGGCATCGATTTGCAAAAAGATATTTTGGATCAGGCAGCGACAGAAATCAAAATTTCATCAGAATTAAGCGTGATGGACAAATCATTATTCAGCGAAGGACCCTGTAATCTGGAGCTAAGCTCGTGATCCAAAGATTCAGTCGCTTTAAATTAGAGTTTGAACACAAAATCGCTGTTGTGACGATGATACGTTCGGAGAAAAAAAATGCATTAGACATGACGACAATTGAAGAGTTGGAATCTATTTGTCGGCTACTTAATTCGAGTAGCGAAATCAATGTTGCAGTTTTGACAGGTGAAAATGGGGTCTTTTCGGCCGGTGGTGATATAACTGAATGGGGCGAACTTTCGCCTGATCAATTTTCGAATACATGGCTGAGAGAAGGTAATAGAACATTTGATGCGCTAGCTCAATTACGCCAGCCTTTGATAGCCGTCTTGAATGGTGTAACATATGGAGGCGGGCTAGAGCTGGCTGCGTGTGCAGATCTGCGTATTGCAGAGACTACTTGCAAGTTGGGACAGCCGGAAACCTCTATTGGCGTCGTTGCAGGTTGGTCTGGCACCCAACGGCTTGTCTGAAGGTTTGTCGCTCAACCAGTGCGTCGTATGTTACTTTGTGGTGAAATTTTTTCTGCCAAGGATGCAAAGCTATTGGGTCTGGTAGATTTCGTAGTTCCCGTTGGCGAAGGTTTGTCTTATGCGACGACAATCGCTAATAAGCTCTGCGCAAGAAGCCCTATTGCCAGCCAGGTAGCAAAATGTATGGTAAATGCGGCAGAGCGTGAAGGTGCTGAAAATGCTATCGATATGCTCGCGGGTAGGCTTGTCACCTCAGAGGATGATGTCATAGAAGGCATTTCAGCATTTAAAGAAAAGAGAGCGCCACGTTATTAATGGTGCTCTTTTCATGAATATTTATGGTGTCGGTGCTTCTTCGCTAATTAAATTTTTACTCTTAAGAGTTTTCCAAAACTCATTCGGAATTTCATAAGAAAACCAATTAAGATTTTGCTCAAGTTGTTCCACTGTTCGCGTACCGGCCATAAAGGTTGGTATCGCAGGGTGCGCTACCACAAATTGTAAAGCCGCTGCTGGGAGTGGAACATTATATTCTGCGCAAACATTCTCAATTTCTTTCACCCTAACCATGATCTTTTCTGGTGCTGGTGAATAATTGTACTTTGCACCGGGAATTGCACCGGTCGCTAGTATGCCTGAGTTAAAACCACCACCGACTACCACAGCAGCACCTCTTTTTTCACATAGTGGTAAAAAGTCATCCAGTGCCTCTTGTTCAAGAAGTGTGTATCTGCCAGCAAGCAGGAAACAGTCAAAATCGCGTAGTTCTAGTGCCGCATGACATACTTCCCACTCATTAACACCAACTCCTATTGCCTTGACTAAGCCCTGATCACGAAGGCTCGACAGTGCTTTCCATGAGCCATCCATTGCGGTTTTGAATACTTCTGGCTGCTCATCACCACGAGTGAAACGATCAATGTCGTGTATAAAAAGGATATCAATTGACTCTAATCCCATGCGTTGCAGGCTGTCTTCTACAGAGCGCATTGTCGCATCATAGGAATAATTAAACTCGACTTCGAACCTGCCAGCATTTGTCCACGGAGCATAATTGATCGTCTCTTTTTTTGCTGGATGCAACAATCGACCGACTTTAGTAGATAATATAAAGTCATCTCGATTTTTCCAACGAAGGGAATATCCTGTCCGATACTCCGATAATCCATGACCATACATTGGTGCGGTGTCGTAAAAACGTATTCCGGCTTTCCATGCCGCTTGAAACATATCATCAGACGTTTTCTCGTCGATTTCCTTGAAAATGTTTCCAACTGGTGCGGTTCCAAACCCGAAAGCGGAAACATTTAAATCAACCCGTCCAAATTTGTTTTTGTATTGAGGTTGCATTTTCCCTCCTAAAAAGTAACTATATAGTTACTAATGTAATTTTTGATTCTGATCAAGACGAGGTTTCATGATTTCGAACAAGAGAGATTTGTCATCAAACGCTGGTTTAATTATGGCACAAGCGGCCTTAAACTATGCAAATGATAAAGGTTGGGAGATTACTGTTGCTGTATGTGATCGGTCTGGCGTTTTAATCGCCTTCATGAGGACGGATGATGTTATACCTGCAGCAGTGGAGTTTGCTATTGATAAGGCGTTCACAGCCGCCACTCTTGGAAAAGCTACGCATGAATTTGGAGAACGGATGGCCTCTTCAGCTGGTCTTTCTCTGGGGGTAGGTACACGCAACAGGTTAATCACTGGGACTGGTGGTCGTCCTATGTATGAGGGTGGAGACTGCGTAGGAGGTATTGGTGTTTCCGGCGCAATGGATCATCAAGATTTAGAATGTGCCAATGCAGCTTTGCAGTCTGTAGGATTGAAGGCCGCTCCGGACAATACTGGTAAGCACTAAACTTGTTTTCGAAAGGTGAATTATGTCGCGTGAAATTCAGTTACAGGTAAGAGATATGGCGAGGAGTTTTTCTAATGAAAATATTCGGCCAATAGCTCAAGAATTAGATGAATCAGAAAAATTTCCACATGAATTGTACCTGCAGATGGGTGAATTGGGATTGTTTGGTATTTGCGTACCTGAAGATGAAGGTGGCCCTGGGTTTGATACTGTTACTTATGCTCTTGTGATGGAGGAATTGAGCCGTGGTTATGCATCTGTGGCCGATCAGTGTGGATTAATTGAACTTATAACAACACTTTTAGTGCGTCATGGAACCCCACAGCAAAAGATTGAGATCTTATCTGACGTCATGTCAGCGAAGAAGTTGGTTGCTTACTGTATATCTGAGGCGGAAGCTGGAACAGATGTATCTGGTATTCGAACTAGTGCAACAAAATGTGATGGTGGCTGGATATTAAACGGGTTTAAATTCTGGATTCATATTGATGCTGTCGCGTACCAGGGTTTTGTATAAGCAAGAACCTATCCTGTCGCCGGTCACCGTGGTATGTCGATTTTTATAGTAGATTTGCACGCGAAAGGTGTATCTAGAGGGCTCAAAGAGCACAAAATGGGACAGCGAGCGAGCCAAGTAGGGGCTTTAAACTTTGACAGTGTAATGCTGCCTGAAACAGCGTTATTAGGTGAAGCTGGGCGCGGTTTTCATATGATGATGAGTGTTTTGGATAAGGGTCGTGTAGGTATAGCAGCGTTAGCAGTTGGTATTGCACAAGCGGGCTTACAAGCAGCGATTGAGTATGCAAAAGAGCGTTATCAATACAATTATGATATTTA
>JAAXIY010000022.1:2584-41627 GCA_012270125.1 Paracoccaceae bacterium | reverse complement strand
GCATCTAAAATTGGACAATCAGGCCGATCATTCCCCTGGCAGTTATTTGCCAAGAAGCTGAGTTGTTGCCTAAGTTCTTTGAGTTCAAATAATTTAGCATCTATTTCGGAAATTTTTTCCAGGGTAAGGGATTTAACTTCTCTACTTGATCTATCCTTATCTGAATACAAAGAAAGTAACTCTTCGCATTCTTGAATAGTAAAGTTAAACTTCCTTGCTTTTGAAACAAATTGCAGACGAGCCACATCATCCTCTGAAAAATCTCTATACCCAGTTTTACTATTTTTTACTGGGCTAACCAGTCCAATATCAGCATAATAACGAACGGTTTTCACTGTTAAATTTGATAATTTTGCTGCCTTACCTATATTCAAAATAACCCCTTTACTCTCCACTCACTGGAGAGTTTATACAGAATAAAAATGAGGTCAACGTGGCATACTTAGCTAGCGAACTAAAAATTAACTGGAAATGTAAGCACACTTGGATTCGCTCGTCCAAAAATACTGGATGGTGCCTTTTAGGCTGCGCAATTGGTGATATCGGAACCATACTATATTTTCAATTAATGGGAATAGATTGGCCAGTATGGCTAATTATGTCTCTAGCAATAGTAAATGGGATTATTACATCAATCATACTCGAGACTTTCATTTTGAGTAAGCAAATGGAACTTCGACAAGCCTTTAAAACTGCAATTGGAATGTCTCTAATTTCAATGGTTTCCATGGAATTAGCCATGAATATAACTGACGTACTTTTAACTGGTGGCGCAGTAATAAAATTATGGGTTCTTCCTTTTATGCTGTTCGCAGGGTTTATAACACCGCTTCCTTATAACTATTGGCGTCTTAAAGCGCTTGGGAAAGCCTGCCACTAAACAACTCAAAAAATTATCGAGGGGAACCCTTCGTTACTTAATTCCATTAACAGCCAGATAGCAGGAGTAAAGAGAAGTCGTTCCAGTAATAAATAGTCGGTTTAGTCTGGCACCTCCGAAACATACGTTGGATACCATCTCAGGTATTTTTATTTTCCCTATAAGACTACCTTTTGAATTATAACAGTGCACACCATCAGCCGCTGAAGACCAAATTCTATCTTCATTATCAATTCTAAAACCATCAAAAAGACCATTTGAACACTCCGCAAAGAACTCTGGAGTTTGAGATGGAATTTGTTTCCTATTAAGATCAAGACTGTAAATATTTCGAGGACCCCCCTCAACATGTGAACCACCAGTATCAGAAACATAAAGTTTGGTTTCACTTTTGTTAAAGCAAAGGCCATTGGGCTTAATTAGTTTATCGGTTATTAAACCTAAAGTTCCTGTTTCTTGATCAATTCTGTAGACATTGCAAGAAGATTGCTCTGATGGTGATGCGCGGCCCTCATAATCGCTCATTATACCATAATCAGGGTCCGTGAACCAAATAGAACCATCACTTTTCACAACCACATCATTTGGAGAATTTAATTTCTTACTGTTATAGTGACTAGCGATTGTTGTTACATCCCCTGAATGCTCGGTGCGGGTGACTGTTCTTGATAGATGCTCACAGGTTATTAATCTTCCTTGAAGATCTCTCGTATTCCCGTTTGAGAAGTTAGAAGGGTTTCTAAATTCAGAAACACTGCCATTTGTTTCATCCCATCTAAGTATTCTGTTGTTAGGTATGTCAGAAAATAAAAGAAATCTACCAGCTGGAAACCATACGGGCCCTTCAACCCAACGGGCACCTGTCCAAAGCCTTTCTACTCGACCATGACCTGTTAAACAGCTTTCAAATTCTTTATCTAATGTTTCAAAACCACACCCGTCTATTTCACCAAAAAATTTCTCCATAGGACTTAAATACCCTCTATCGTCCAAAGCTTTTTAGCATTTTCATTATAAAAACAGTTTCTTTCATATTTTGACCACTCAGCAGTCAGATTATGTGTTAAGGCAACCCAAGTTGCCAAACCTCCACCCAGGTTACAGACAGGGCTATCACTTCCCCATATGATCCTATCGACTCCAAAAACATCAACAGTATGATCAAAATATGGTTTAATATCTGAGAGAGCCCAGCTATCAGCATCACCGTAAGCTATAACTCCTGAAATTTTAGCAATTACATTAGGACGCTTTGCAACGTCTTTCATTTGTTCGGCCCAGGGTGAATAAAAACCATTTTTTATGTCAGGCACTCCGCAATGATCTAAAATAAATTGTACATTTGGACAAGAATCTATCAATTCAATAACAATAGGTAATTGATCAGCTCGAGCACATATGTCGAACGTAAAGTCATAATTACTCAAAAGTTTGATATTCTCTCTAAAAAGAGAATTTTGACTGACATCATCAGGAACAACATGAAGAACTCTCCTAAAGCCTTTAATTAGGGAGGTTTGCGATGCCCACATTAAAAATTCATTAAATTCATGATGCTCTGGTCTAGAGGCTGAGATTATTCCCTTTATCTTACTATTAGGTTGACTAGATAAATCCTCTAACAATGCCGTTTCATTTTTTATGTCGTTTTCCAAAACATCTACTTCCATATGAAAGCATGCCTCTATTCCCAATCTGTTGGCTTGAATTTCATAATCTTCATAACTGTGTGCACTGTTTAAAGCGGGAACCTCACTCAGCCAAGGATATGCAATTTTGTTAGGATAAATGAGATGGAGATGAGTATCGAAAAGCATAATTTACACATTTCTGTTGTTAACGATTTAAGTCTTAAAATAAATTTACACTGGGCTAGTTAATTTTGATATAATTTTTTAAATAAGTGTAAATCTTAGACTAAAGGTTTAAAGGTGGAAAATACTGAATTTGGTGCTCGCCTCAATTCGTTTAAATTGGGGCTCAAAAAAACTGAGATCGAAGAAACCGGTCATTTAACCTTGGCGCTATTAAGACGAGCCAATAAAGCAGGGCTGACTTGCGCAGATCTCAATTTTCCTGATCACTTATCTAATCTCGAAATAAAAACACTTAAACGTTTCTCAAATGAATCCAGTATCAAAATTAATGGATTGGCTATGCGATATTATACATCTCCCAAATTTAAATTGGGCGCTTTTACAAATCCAGAAAAAGCCGTTCGGGAATTAGCCCTAGACGAAACAAAACGTGGAATTGATTGTGCTGCATCATTAGGCTGTGAAACTATGACACTTTGGATGGGTCAAGATGGTCTAGATTATTCCTTCCAAGCAGATTTTTCACAAATGTGGGACCATACAATTGCAGCTATGCAGGAGCTTGCTGACCATAATCGTTCAATTAACCTTTCCATAGAATATAAACCAAATGAACCAAGAGCGTTTTCACTTATGCCGGATGTTTCCACGACACTGCTCGCACTTGGAGAAATAAATAGACCTAATACTGGTGTTACGCTCGATTTTGCCCACGTTTTATATGCAGATGAAATGCCTGCTTTTGCCGCCAGTTTAATAAATAAAAAATCAAAACTTTTAGGTGTTCATTTAAATGACGGATATGGGAAATGGGACAATGGGCTAATGGTTGGCTCAGTTCACCCAATTCAGACTCTGGAACTTTTAGTTACTCTTTTTGAATGTAATTATAAGGGTGCAATATATTTTGATACTTTTCCTGACCATTCAGGCTTGGACCCCATTGAAGAAAGTAAGGAAAATATAGCTATTACCAAAAAATTGATTAATATTGCTAAAGAATTGCATAAGTCAGATGCAATTAAAAAAGCTAGAGAAACACAAAATCCAATCTTAGCACAGAAAGTAATTCGAAGTAGTCTGTTCAAATGAAAAATTTATTTGTGGTTGGATCTCTTCACTTAGATGTTGTGGTAAAAAGTCCAAGAATTCCAAAAAAAGATGAAACAATTATCGGAAGTGCTGTAAAGTATGTTTTTGGAGGCAAAGGGGGCAATCAAGCAATAGCTGCAGACCGAAATGGTGCATCGACATTCTTTGCGGGACGAGTGGGATCTGATAGCTTCGCCGACCTTTTAACTAAACAGTTGGAAGGATCTTCGGTCAATTTTAGTGCTTTACAGGTTGGGCCAGGAGCAAGTGGTATGAGTGTGGCAATAGTTGAAGCATCTGGTGAGTATGGTGCTGCTGTTGTATCGGGAGAGAACACCAATATTGATGAAACATTAATCAAAATACCTGAAAATACTGGGGTATTATTATTGCAAAATGAAATTAGTGAGACAGTAAATTTAGAAATTGCAAAAAAAGCTAAAGCTGCCGGATGCAAAGTTTGGCTTAATGCAGCGCCAGCAAAAAAAATTAATAGTGCATTCTTCTCGTTGGTTGATATTTGTATCGTTAATCGGGTCGAAGCTGAGTTTTATAATTTTATTAATAGCAACAAAACTCATAAGAATTTAACTATAATAAAAACACTGGGACATGAGGGTTTAGAGTTAATTAAACCTAACGGAAAAATAAGAAAAATTCCCGCTTTTAGCGTTAATTCTATTTCTTCGCACGGAGCAGGTGATATGTTTATCGGTGCACTAGCTGCAAGATATCTGATTGGTGACACTATGGAAAATGCCCTAGTATATGCTCAAGCTGCAGCTGCTCTTTTTATTTCCAAAGCCGAAGAAGAGAGAGCAGGCATTACTCAAAGAGCAGTAATCGATTTTATGGAAAACAATTTATAAAATTATTAATGACTGTTCATTCAACCAACTGGGGCATCAGATCTAAGCAAACCTTCTGACTTTAAGTCTGACCAAAGAGAGTTTGAAATTACTTCTGAATATACTTTGATGTTTTCTTCCAGTTCAGTTTTTGTTTGAGCTCCAGGTATAACACTCAAATGAGTTGGATGAAGCAATGGAAACTGCAGAGCTGCCGCTTTTAGAGATATATTGTGTGCTTTACAAACCTGCTCAATTAATCTCACTTTACTCATTATTTTTTCAGGCGCTGGATCATAATTATAAAATGCCCCCTCGACTGCGCCCGAAGCTAATATCCCCGAGTTATAAGGACCGCCCGTTACAATTTTTATTCCCCGCTTTTGACACAATGGGAGAAAACTATCTAAAGCATCCTGCTCGAGCAAAGTATACCGACCTGCCAAAAGAAATATATCGAAGTCGCCTTTTTGGGCAAGATTTTCGCAAACCTCCCATTCATTTATTCCACCGCCAATTGCTTCGATAACACCTTGTTCTCTTAGGCTGATCATTGCTTTGTAGCCTCCATCATCAAAAAATTGACGTATTCTTTCATCAGAAGCTTGTTTTGATCCATGCGTAAAAATACATAAATCATGAACATAGGCTATATCTATTTTATTTACGCCAAGCCGTTCATATGAAAACTCAATTGATTTCATTACACCATCATAACTGTAGTCATACACCTCTCGACGTAAAGGCACGTCAAACCACTTACCATGACCGGTACGTTCAGCTTCACTGCACGGCTCCATAAGTCGACCAACTTTAGTAGAAAGCACATACTCGTTCCTCGGCTTAGTTCTGAGAAAGCGATTCAAACGAGTTTCACTCAAACCAAGCCCATATAAAGGGGCTGTATCATAATACCTAACACCTAAGTCCCATGCTGCTTCAAGAGTAGAAGAGGCAGCACTATCAGAAATTGCTTTATATAGATTGCCAAGGGGTGCTGTGCCAAAACCTATTTCAGTTAATGATAAATCTTTGGTTTTACCCTTTTGAAAAATACGGCGCTTAAGCATTATCCTGTCCTTTTGCTTTGACATTAATTAATAATTTACAAAAATTTGCTTGGTAGTTTAGATCTGGAAAGCATAACATGCCTCAAGGGAGGATTGTCTATTGAAAAATCGTTTCAATAAAGTTTTTACGACCAGAAAACCTGTTATTGCAATGGTACACTTGGGTGCATTACCTGGCTCACCCTTGTACGATACAAAAACCGGTATTAATGGCTTGATAGAAAGCGCCAGGTCAGATCTCCACGCACTTCAAAATGCAAATGTTGATGCGGTTATGTTTGGAAATGAAAACGATAGACCTTATGAATTGACAGTAGACACAGCATCTACTTCGGCTGCTGCCTATATTATTGGGCAATTAAGATCTGAGATAACTGTTCCTTTTGGCGTGAATATGCTCTGGGATCCCATGGCCACCGTCGCACTTGGCGCAGCTACTGGCGCAACTTTTGTTCGAGAAATCTTTTCTGGCTCTTATGCATCCGATATGGGGAATTGGACTGCAGATGCTGGAAAAGCCATGCGCTACAGAGATCGCTTAAATAGAGAAGATATGCTAATGCTTTTCAACGTATCCGCAGAGTTTGCCTACTCTCTTGATCAACGATCTTTAGCTGACCGGGCAAAAAGTGTTGCTTTTTCATCAATACCAGATGCTATTTTGGTCAGCGGTCAAATTACTGGCGAAGCTGCAGATATTTCAGACCTCAAAACAGTAAAAAACAATGTACCCAATTTACCAGTTTTAGCCAACACTGGCGTAAAACACGAAACTGTAGAAGAAATTTTCAAAATTGCTGATGGTTGTATTGTTGGGTCCGCATTAAAATATTCAGGCGATACATGGCAGTCCGTTGACCCAGATCGCGCACAAGATTTTATGAACCGCGTAAAAAAAATAAGGTCTCAGCTATGATTGAAAGATTGCGAGACGATACGCTCAATTTAATGAAAATACCGGGGCTTTCTGGTCACGAAGATAAGGTCAGAGATTATATAAAAGAGGCGGTCAAAAAAATTGGTTTGACACCAACTTTCGATAAATTGGGTAATTTAACAATCACCTTTCCCGGAACAAGCCCCCGAGTAATGCTTTTCACGCATATGGATCAGTTAGGCTTAGTAGTTCGTAAAATTGAAGATGATGGATATTTGAGATTTGAACGTGTAGGTGGTGTTCCAGAAAAAATTCTTCTAGGACAAAATATTTCAGTAATCACAAAAAACGGTAAAGAACTGTCAGGAATAATCGGGACAAAAAGCCATCATGCAACGCAACCTGATGAAAAATATAAAGTGCCAAGCTATAGGGACCTTTACATAGATTTAGGACTGCGCACAGCAAGTGAAGTCCGTACTAATGGAATAGATATAGGAAGCCCAATTGTATACAAACCATCCGCTGAAGTTATAGGCGATGAAAAAATTATAGGGACGAGTGTTGATGACAGAGCTGGCTGTGCAGTTCTTTTGGAAGTCGCAAGACAAATAAATTCAAGAGCCGCCGGTCCCGAGATAAATATAGTGTTTACGGTACAGGAGGAATTCAATCTAAGAGGAGCACTTCCTGTAGCCCAAAAAATAAAACCTGAGATTGCGATTCAGATTGATTTATTACTGGCAAGCGACACACCAGATATGCAAGATTTTGGAGAAATCAAACTTGGTGAAGGCCCAGGAATAAGTATGTTTTCCTTTCATGGAAGAGGCACATTAAATGGTGTTATTCCTCATCCAGTCCTAGTTAAACACTTTGAGCAGGCGGCTTCAAAAGAGAATATTAACCTACAGAAAAGTGCTCACATTGGAGCTCTAACTGACCTTTCTTATGTCCAACTAGTAGAAAACGGCGTAGCATCAATAGATGTTGGGTTTCCGATAAGGTATAGTCATACCGCCCAAGAAATGTGTGATTTAAAAGATCTTGTTGGGTTAACCAAACTTCTGGCATCTGCCCTCAACTCTATTCCAAAAGATATCAATTTAATTCGAGATTAGGCACAAATATGAAATATACAGTTGGTGTCGATATTGGTACGTTTGAAACAAAAGGAGTTCTAGTAAATGAGTTGGGCAAAGTGGAGGCCCAGGCTCATAAATCTCATAAAATGTTGGTCCCACAACCCGGCTGGGCGGAGCACCGGCCTAATGAAGACTGGTGGGGAGATTTTTGTGAGGTAACTAACAATATTATAAAAACTAGTGGAGTTAATGCGGAGGATATTCAGTGTGTCGCTTGCAGCGCAATAGGACCCTGCATGCTACCTGTCGATCAGAATGGTAACCCACTTATGAATGGCGTCTTATACGGAGTAGATACGAGATCTCACGAAGAAATTGACATATTAAACAGTAATATTGGTGAAGATAAAATTTTGGAAATGTGTGGCAACTCATTAACTTCTCAATCTGTTGGACCCAAAATACTTTGGCTGAAAAGAAACAAACCCGAAATTTTCAAGCAAACAGCAAAAATTTTGACGTCAACAAGTTTCATAGTACATAAACTCACGGAAAATTTTGTAATTGATCACTACACTGCCGCTAATTTTTCACCTCTTTATAATATCCATACTCAAAACTGGAGTGATGAGCTTACAAAAGATATTATTTCAATTGACTATTTACCTACCCTCAAATGGTCCACAGAACTCGCTGGCACGATAACAGAAAAGGCAGCGTCTGAAACAGGGCTGCCAAAAGGTATACCTGTTACAACTGGAACAATAGACGCCGCAGCCGAGGCTGTATCTATTGGTCTCACCAATGAAGGTGATACAATGTGTATGTATGGGTCAACTATTTTTATGATTTCACTCACACGTGAACAAAATAGTGATCCGCGGCTCTGGTATGCCCCTTGGCTATTCGAAGGTGAGCATGCATCTATGGCCGGTTTAGCTACAAGTGGAACACTAACGCATTGGTTTAGAGAACAATTTGGAAAAGAATTAGATTTAAATTCTAGCTTTGCTGAATTGACTAAAGAAGCAAATACATCACAACCAGGTGCAAATGGGATAGTATTTCTTCCTTATTTCTCGGGCGAGCGAACGCCAATACATGACCCCAATGCCAAAGGAACGATTTTTGGTTTGAGGCTAGATCATGTACGCGGGGATGTTTATCGAAGTCTGATAGAAGGAATTGCTCACGGGACGCGCCATGTTATTGAAACATTTGAGGATGCTGGCACACAAACCAATAATCTATATGCAGTTGGTGGCGGCACTAAAAACGATCTGTGGCTCCAATCTACTTCTGATATAACGGGTATCGATCAGATTGTACGTGAAAATACTATAGGTGCTAGTTATGGAAATGCCTTTTTAGCTGCCTTTTCAATGGGTTTTGTTAAGCGAGAAATGATTGAAAACTGGAACCCTACTAAGAAAAAAATAATTGCTGAAGTCTATGAAGTTCACGATCGTAATTATGAGATTTTTAAGTCGCTGTATGAAGTAAGTAAACACTTGATGAAAAAGATTTAGATTACTTTAAAGGGTTTTCTGGCATCCATTTTCCCTGTGTTAGCAATTGTGATTAATTTACCAAGTTGGAAGGTTTGCGAATTAAGTATTGGCATGCTAACATGTCAGAGATGTCGCAAATGACTATTGATGAATGATTAATCCGCGCAAACCAAATTTAAATTTTGACAAAATAGAGCCTGCTTCATTGAAACATAAAGCATACGTGGCTTTGCAAAAAGCTATCATTGAGCTCGATTTTGAACCTGGTCAATTGCTTAAAAAAAGTGAACTTTGTAAAACCTTTGGTATATCCAGAACACCTTTAACAGAAGCCATTGCTTTGTTGGTGCAAGATGGCTTGGTTGAGGTGGTTCCACAAGCTGGCACTTATGTTGCTCGGTTTTCGATTGACGAATTAAAAGAAGGGGCCTTCATTCGGGAAGCTTTAGAAGTTGCAGCAATAAAAGAATTGGCGAATTCAATAACAGATCAAAATTTAGTCGAACTTCGTCGTAATCTGAGATTACAAAAAGCCTATATAGATGATAAAGACATACAAGGTTTTTATAACCTCGATAGTCAATTCCACTCCATTATATTGGATGCAACAGGTTTCAAAAAATTGTCCCGTTTATCAGATACCGCATGGATGAATGTAAATCGAGTAAGACGCTTGCTGTTGCCAGTGCCTGGAAGGGTTGATGCAACTTTTGTTGAGCATCAAAAAATCTTCACAGCATTAGAAAAAAAAGATGTAAATCTTTCAGAGCGTGTATTGAGAGAGCATCTAGGGAAGTTAATGACTTATGTTGCACCCTTGGAGAAAGATCATCCAGAATATTTCCTATTGAAGTAGAAAAATTTATTTTACCGCACCAGCAGCCATTCCTTTGATGATATAGCGTTCAAGAATGATAGCTATTATAATTAGTGGTAGAATAGCTGCTAATGATAGGGCGGCCATTGACCACCAGGAAATACCCTGTGAACCTGTCTGGCTCGCAACCATAACGGGTAATGTTTTTGCATGAGATGACGTTAAAAGTGCAGCAAAAAAATACTCGTTCCAAGTTAATACCAGGGATATGATAAAAGCCGCGACCATACCTGGAAGAGCAATCGGCATTATTATCGTTAAAAACGCTCCCCAAATTGACAAACCATCAACAAGAGCCGCCTCCTCCAATTCAGTAGGAATTGAGCTGAATTGGTCTTTCATTATCCAAATTACAATAGGCAGAACCGTTAGTGTATAAAGAGCAATAAGCCCAACTCTTGTGTCTAATAATGCCAATTCCTTGTATAAGACCAAAAATGGTAATGCTAAAACAACTGGCGGAAGAATGAGTTGAGATAAGAAGAAAAATGAAATATCTGAGTTACGCATAAAACCAAATCGATATTTAAATCGGCTTAAACCATAGGCCGTACAACTTCCTAAAAGAACAGCCAAGGTTGATGAACCAACAGCTGCGAACATAGAGTTCCAAAACCGCTTTAAAAACTCTTCTCTGACTGTACTCTCAACAAATATTCTATCTGGTGACAATCCCAAAGACTTAAGTCCAAGCCACTTAGGTTTAAAATCCCACCAAGGCACCAAGTTACCCTTCATCACATCGGGAGCAGCTTTAAAGGTTGTTGTGACAGTCCAATAAATAGGAAATAAACAAATGATGGCCCAAAATATAAGTATAAGATAAATAACTGTTTTTCCTAAAAATCGTTTAGGTTTGAATGAGAGGTCGTTTTTACTATCGAAGAAGATTTGCTTAGACATTTTAATACCTTGGCTTCGACCAACGTTCCGCCATTTTAATCAGAAACGTCATAAAAATTACGATTAATACTAGATAGACTATGGCTAAGAATGTGCCATAACCTACGTTACTTCGATCTCTATATTCTCTGTAAATAAAGCTAGTAACACTATCCGTCGCTCCACCAGGGCCGCCTGAAGTTACATTTATTATAATATCAGCTAGCTTTAATTTGAAAATAATTCGTATCAGAATGGCTGTAATTGATACTGGCAACATCAAAGGGAAAGTAATTTCCCAAAACTTTTTCCATGGTGGCGCGCCATCCACTTCAGCTGCCTCATGAAGTTCTTTTGGAATAGCCTGTAAGCCAGCTAAAATCATGATCATCATAAATGGAATGAATGTCCATGCGTCCATTACCATAATCATAAATCGTGCTATTTCGTCAGACCCAAAAAAAGAAGGATTGTCCCATCCCAACGTTCGAGCCAAACGAGAAATAGGACCAAACCTTATTTCCAACATCGATTTACCAATCATCCAGCTGACTGCTACAGGAGACAACATTAAAGGCATTAAAAACGCCACTCTGAAAAACTTTCTCGCTTTTATTTGGGCGTTAAGCAAGACAGCGAGACAAAATGCAATAATATATTCTGGTATTATGGCCAAAATATACCAAACCATGTTTTTTAATGCATTCCAATAAAATGGATCAGTCCACATCTCCCTGGCATTATCGAAACCATTGAATTGGCGGCCATCAGGAGACGATAAATTCCAACTTGAAAAGGCTATCCCTAAAGCAAAAATAAGTGGAAAGATTACCATTGAAATAACAAAAAGAACTGCTGGCAATATAAAAAGGCGCCGCTTGCCTTGTTCTCCATGAAGGATCACTTGAGCCCAGCAAAGACACGTTGCCCAAAAAAAGTAGGCATAGAGAGTTGGTCTCCATGTCGTAAAGCCAAAGTCCAGAGAGCTAAACTGGTCAAGGCTTTGGATCACAATCAATACAAATAATATGGCTGCAGAACCCCAGATCATCACTCGACCAAGATCACGTCGCCGGGGCGAAATTCTGTCTTGCGTTACTATATGAAGATAATCGGTTTCAGTACTACTCACAGTTATGCGAACCTAATTTTATTCTTATGTGATTTTCGTTAGGCCGGCAAATTTCGCCGGCCCAATATCCACTCTGACTATTAAAGTCCCATGGAAGCTTTGTATAGTTTGATCTGACTATCTCGTCCAATTTGGTCAGTAATCTTTTCCCACGCAACGGCGATGGCGTCAGCCGTTTCCTGGGCTGAGCCGTATTGACCAGCAAAGCCTTTGGCCAATTCATCTTCAGCTACAGAATAATACTGAAAGATGCCAGGTATACGCGGTTCATTAAGCGAGTTTGGATGATTATATGTATCAAGGTTTGATCCTAAATAGTCTTCCACAAAAGCGCGGTCATAACCAGCTGCTTCCCACTCATCGTAGTTAAAGTGAGAATTTCTGTATGGCTGGAAACCCGAAGGATAAGCAGAAGTCCAAAGAGAAATATCTTTTCCTCCAATATGAGCTGCTGCCGACCATGCGGCCTTTCTTTTCTTGGCATCGCCCTCTACGCGGTTTGTTACGTAAACGCCCCAACCAAGATACGCGTTATTGGGAGCTTCATTGTATGTATTCTCCCAAGCACCTTTATTGTGGTTATAAACGCGATCAGAGCCCGGTATAGCACTAAAGCCGACCACATCACCTATAACAGACGTATCAGAGGTTCTCGCGTTAGACCCGATATCACCCCACCATGTCAGCATAGACCCAGTGCCTGCTAAAAACTGCTGAAAGCCTGTTGTACCAGGGTCTGCATTTATTTGATCAGCAGGATACGCTCCTTCAATTGCAATCAAGTCCATAACATCTTGAATCGCTTGAACCCATCCCGGATTGTTAATCCTTGGCTTCATAGTATCGATATCAAATAGAAAGGCAGGATCGTCAGGATGCTTAACATAAGGACCAGCCCTATCAGTCAAAAAGTACATTCCAAAGCCACCCCAGCCTTTTAGCGGATCTAAAAACCCATGAGCTGGAAGTCCAGTCAATGGATCAGTTTTACCAACTAAGTCCTTAGAGATTTGGTTAACTTCTTGCCAAGTTTTTGGTGGATTATCGCGACCACTAATTGAACCTGGGCCAAAATAATCAGTTCGATAGCAAAATGTATGACAATCTCCATCGATATTAATTCGATAGGCCTTACCATCCCAAGTTCCAACTGGAGGTTGAAGGTATCCAACCAAATCATCATACTCTATTTGATCTTTCACCCAGTCAGGCATTTCATTAAGAAGGCCTTGGCCCGCAGTATCACCTTCGAATGGAGCCCCCATTTCAATGATATCAAAATCAACAGTTTTTGTCGCAATAGACTGCTGAAGTCTCGGGTTATAATCAGCTTGAGCTAGGTCAATCCAGTTAATTTTAGCACCAGTGTAAGCTTCCCAAGGCTTCAAAAACCCACGGAATAAAAAGTTGTGTAAGTTCTGATTATTCAAACCCATGAAGGTCAGCTCTACGCCTTTAAATTCGCCTTCAGCCACACGCTCTTTAACTGGGCCCATGCATAACTCACCGACCTTTTGCCACTCTGGATCACCTGGAGAGCCCATACCAACGCCGGGTATTTTCATAATTTCCGCGCGTACGCCACTGTGACTTCCAGCTAGGGCTGGAGCAGCACCACCCATTGCTGCAAGTGCACCTACACTTGCTGCTCCTTTTAAAACACTACGCCGATTCATTTGTGATCGGACATATTGATTGTAAAGTTCTACTTTCACGATTTTCCTCCCGTTACTTGTTGATTTTAAAGCTTAAACGCTCAATTCTTAATTTACAGAGCCCACACTTCCCCACGTAAATTCTGCTCAACAAAGTGGCCCTTAATGAAATCATTCCAGTGAAACTTAATTCTGTCAAGTCACTAACATGTTAGCATGAACAGAAGTAGACAGCCGTCATTCTATCAGCTAAGCTTTTTTAAAAATCATGTGTCAGGAAAATTAAGATGGCTGAAGTAAGCATCGCTAACGTCAGAAAAGTTTATGGCTCAACCGAAGTAATTCATGATCTTAGTGTAAAAGTTAACGATGGAGAATTTGTAGTTTTAGTCGGGCCATCAGGCTGTGGAAAATCTACTCTTCTAAGAATGGTTGCGGGGCTAGAAAGCATTACAGCTGGAGAGATTAGTATCGGAGGTAAAATTGTAAACAATTTACCTCCATCTGAGCGAGATATTGCAATGGTTTTTCAGAATTATGCCCTGTACCCTCACAAAACTGTCGAAGCAAATATGGCTTTCTCTCTTAAAATGAGAAAGCTCGAAAAAAATGTAATTAAAGATAAAATTAGCACAGCAGCTGAAGTTTTAGGGCTAACCCCCTACTTAAAAAGATACCCTAGAGCTCTTTCTGGAGGGCAAAGACAAAGGGTAGCTATGGGTCGAGCTATTGTTAGAGACCCTCAAGTATTTCTTTTTGATGAGCCCCTATCAAACCTTGATGCCAAACTCCGTGTGCAAATGCGGGCAGAAATCAGAGAGCTTCATCAACGGTTAAAATCCACCACTCTTTATGTTACCCATGATCAAATTGAAGCTATGACAATGGCCGATAAAATTGTTGTTATGCAAAATGGATTTATCGAACAAATTGGCTCACCTTTAGAGCTTTACGATCGACCAAATAACATTTTTGTTGCCGGTTTCATTGGGTCTCCCGCCATGAACTTATTACAAGGCACGGTAAAAAAATCAGGCAAAAATTTCGTCGCAGAAATATATGGTGGACAGTTTTCTTTACCCAAAGCTAAAAACTTAACTGTGGGACAAGATATTATACTGGGTATCCGCCCTGAACAATTAATTCCCGGAAAAAAAGGAATTGCTGCCACGGTCTCTGTGGTCGAACCAACAGGCTCAGAAACGCACCTAATTGTCCGGAGTGGGGAACAAGAGTTAATTTCTGTTGTCCGTGAGAGAAGCAACTTTAGTATTGGAGAGCAAATAAATCTCTTCGCAGATAAAAACTTTTTGCATGTATTTGATGCAAAATCATCCAAAAGATTAAATGATGATTAACTTGATGAATTAATATTAGGGGGAAAGAAATGTTAAAAGGTATAAATCCTTTACTGAATGCTGACGTCTTACATGTATTGAGAGCAATGGGACACGGGGATGATCTCATCATTGCAGATACAAATTTTCCATCAGATAGTGTAGCAAGACAGACAGTTTATGGGAGACTTTTGAGAATTGACGCCCCAGCAGCTGATGTGGTGCAAGCTGTATTATCTGTAATGCCCATTGACACATTTGTTAACGACGCAGCTGCCAGAATGGAAGTCGTTGACGAACCTGAAACAATTTTACCAGTTATGGAGGAAGTACAGAGCCAAGTATCGGCAATGGGCGGTCCGAACCCAATGTTGCCGATTGAGAGATTTTCTTTTTACGATAGGGCCAAGCAAGCTTATGCAGTCATTCAAACTGGTGAGCGGAGGTTTTATGGCTGTTTTGCATTTCGAAAAGGCGTAATAGGGCCTGACGAGGAATAATAGCATGGGAAAAATCGTTATATTGGGTGTATTTGTTGCTGATACAGCATACCGAGCCGCACGGATGCCCAAGATGGGAGAGACAATTTTAGGGAACTCTTTTGCTTTAGGTCCCGGTGGTAAAGGTTCTAACCAAGCTGTGGCCGCTGGGAATTTGGGTGCTGACGTAACAATAATCACTCGACTAGCCAATGATGATTTTGGAAGCATGGCAATGCAAACATGGGAAAATGCAAATGTAAAAGGAGCTATTAAATACAGTGAAAATAGTTACACCGGGGCTGCTTTTATTTTTATTGATGATGCAACCGGCGATAATGCAATAATCATTGCTCCGGGGGCAGCTTCGGAAATCTCTGTGAAAGATATTCAGGATAATTCGGAAATAATATCATCTACGGATGTTTTCCTTACTCAATTAGAACAACCTATTGACGTTGCTCTAGAGGGCTTGAAAGTAGCAAAGAAAAATAACAAAATTACTATTTTAAATCCTGCACCAGCAGCCAATCTTCCAAAAGAAGTATTTGGCCTTTGCGATTTTATAACCCCTAACGAAACTGAAACAGAAGCACTGACAGGTTTACCCGTAAGAAATGAGAAAGAGGCAGAAACTGCTGCAAAATTCTTATTTGATTTAGGGGTCAAAACACCGGTCATAACGATGGGTGAACAAGGCGCTTATTTGCATGGCCACGGCCTTGTACCAGCATTTAAAGTGGGAAATGTAGTCGAAACAACTGGAGCTGGTGATGCATTTAATGGAGGTTTGGCTGTTGCATTGTCAGAAGGTAAATCTCCAGCAAAAGCTGTAGAATTTGGATGTGCTACTGCATCAATTTCGGTAACTCGGGCTGGCACCGCACCTTCAATGCCAAGCAGACAAGAAGTGGAAAAAGTTTTAGGAATGTGAAGGTCAATTGAAAGGTTAAATAAAAGTGCCAAACAACTATCAGCAAAGTTGGCCAATGCCTACACAACCAGTGCCAATAGTAATATTTGGAGCAGGCTCAATAGTTTCAGATGCTCATCTACCGGCGTATGAACAAAATAATCTACCAGTTATAGGCCTGTATGACCTAGATTATGAAAAAGCAAAGGCTTTGGGTCAAAAATTTAATATTAGTGTATTCAAAGACCCAGCCGAAGCTGCAGCTATTCAAAATTGTATTTTTGATCTAGCCATTCCACCATCGGCTCATCACAAAGTTTTAGAATTAATTCCAGAGAATTCTGCTGTAATTTTACAAAAACCAATGGGTAGTAATTTAAGCGAAGCTTCCAATATTTTGACCTTATGTCGTAAAAAGTCATTAAACGCATGCGTAAACTTTCAACTAAGATTTGCTCCAATGATGATTGCTCTGAAGGATATAATTAACAAGGGGTTAATTGGTGAAATTGTAGATATTGATATGTGGGCAGCCTTGGATACCCCATGGAACCTCTGGAAGTTTCTAGAAGATCTGCCAAGGGTAGAAATTTTGTTACACTCAATTCATTACTTTGATGCCATAAGATTTCTTGTGGGAAATCCACACGGCGTTCACGCCAAAACAATGGGTCATCCGGCATCTAAAATATCTAATACACGGACAGCAGCCATTCTTGATTATGGTGAGGATTTGAGATGTGCTGTATCAATAAATCATAATCACAATTATGGACGCAAATACCAAGCTTGCGAATTAAGAGTGTGTGGGACTAAAGGTGCAGCCTACTTACATCTTGGTGTTAATTTAAATTACCCAAAAGGTGAACCAGATAAACTCGCAGTAAATCTTGGGAATGGTTGGGAAGAAATTGAGTTAGAGGGAAGTTGGTTTATTGATAGCTTTGGATATCGCATGCGACAATTTCAAAGGGAAGTAACAGGGGAGGAAAAAACTTTAATTTCATCAGTTGAAGATGCTTGGCATACTATGGCTCTTGTTGAAACTGCTTATGAAAGCAGCGCTAAGCCTGCTACCAAAATTCCAACCTCAATAAATTCTATCAAATTTTAGAAGGCTGACTATGATTAAAATCACTGGCATAAAAACTTTTGATTTGAGATTTCCCACCTCAGATTATCTTGATGGTTCCGACGCAATGAACCCAGACCCAGATTATTCAGCCGCTTATATAATTTTAGTGACAGATGCAGGACTCGAAGGGCATGGGCTTACCTTTACAATTGGGCGTGGAAATGAATTATGCATATCTGCATTTAAAGCTTTAGAGCCCCTAATTTTGGGATTAGATCTGTCATGGATCACACATGACATGGGACGCTTCTGGCGGCATTTAACTGGCGATAGTCAATTAAGATGGGTGGGACCAGATAAAGGAATTCTTCACCTTGCTACAGGAGCAGTTGTGAATGCAGTTTGGGATTTGTGGGGTAAATATGAAAAGAAGCCTGTTTGGCAACTTGTTTATGATATGTCCCCAAAAGAAATAGTTAGGCTCATCGATTTTAGGTATCTAACAGATGCCTTAAAACCGGAAGAGGCATTGGAAATTTTGGAAAACTCCTCCGCAGACAAGAAAAATAGACTAAGTATATTAATGGATGAAGGATACCCCTGTTATAACACGTCAGCCGGTTGGCTAGGGTACTCAGATGAAAAGCTATATGAACTGTGCGTGAAAGCTAAAAAATCTGGTTTCTCTCATTTGAAGTTCAAAGTCGGAAAAGATTTAAATGACGACATAAGAAGATTAAAGATAGCAAGAAAAGCACTTGGTACAGACGTAAGAATTATGATCGATGCTAACCAAGTTTGGGAGGTTGATGAGGCAATAGAATGGATCAAGGAATTAGAGTTTGCTGACCCTTTCTTTATAGAAGAGCCGACAAGTCCTGATGATATCGCTGGTCACAAAAAAATAAAAGACGCAATCCAACCAATTAAAGTAGCGACTGGGGAAATGTGTCAAAACAGAATAATTTTTAAACAATTCATTCAGGATAATGCTTTAGATATCGTCCAAATCGATAGCTGTAGAATAGGCGGTTTAAATGAAATTCTTAGCGTACTGCTTTTAGCTCACAAATATGACAAGCCAGTGTGGCCACACGCTGGTGGCGTCGGCTTATGCGAATATGTTCAGCATATTGCAATGATAGATTATTTACTCATTTCCTGCGAAAAAAACAGCAAGCGGATAGAATACGTTGACCATTTACATGAGCATTTTTTGAACCCTTGCAAGGTAAAAGCAGGCAAATACTCAGCCCCTCTAAATCCAGGCTTTTCTATTGAAATGAAAAATGAAACTTTAACTAACTATCTTTACTCTGACTAAACTATACTGGGATGCTTTTAAAATAGGAGAAAAAAATTTGACAACACAGTTAAAAAAAAAGCTATCAGAAACAATGCCTCAATTAGGTGAAATCTATGCCCAGCAAGGGTTTTTTTCTCCAGTAAGTGCGATATCGGAGACGGAAGCAAAAGAATTACGCCAAGATTACGAAGCTGCTGAAAGAGAATTGCACGGTGACACAGATCGGCTTGCGCTTTTAAAAGCTTATCCTAACAGATTGCTTCCTTCTTTTGATGCCGCTACCCGAAACAGGACTCTAGTCACCGCGGCACAGGAAATTTTAGGAGAAAATATCTTAGTATGGAGTGCGGCATTATTCATAAAAGAGGCTGATTCCACAAAAATCGTATCTTGGCACCAAGACCTGACTTACTGGCAACTGAATGACATTAAAGAAGTTACGTGTTGGTTGGCTGTTTCATCCGCTCGTAAAGAAGCTGGTTGCATGAAATTTATCCCTGGAAGCCACAAAGATAAAATTGTTCCACATAATGATACTTTTGATGAAAATAATATGCTTTCCCGTGGACAGGAAATTTCTGTCGAAGTCGACGAAAACAAAGCTGTTCATGCTGAGCTTGATCCGGGCCAAGCCTCTTTTCATCATGGATTGTTGTTTCATAGTTCGGGTCCTAATAAGACAGAGGATAGAAGAATTGGCTCAGCAATAAGATATATATCGGCAACAATGAAACAAGAAACCGGCGATCGTCCGATGGTGACGCAGGTTAGCGGTCATAGTGACTTTGGACATTTTAAAGTAGTGCCCCCCCCAACTGGAAGATTGCTCGAAGAAGAATTTGAACTCTGTCGCCTTGATAATGAGTTGAAAAAGAAATTACTGCTTTAAATTTGAGGGCTAATGGGGTCAGCATGAAAATTTTAAAATCAAAGTAAATTGATTCTTTCAGAGTCGTTATCACAAAATTTTATCGAAATTTTTTGTCTGTTTTAGAAAAAGAATTGATGATGTTCCTATTAATGCCCGATACTTTTTTATGGTTTGCGCTAACAATTGAATAAGTTTGCGCTAACACCTCATAAGAGCCATTTAACTTGATTTTTTTTTGATCTATCCAAGAGTATAGCATTTTAAAAAGGTTGTTCTGATGAACATAAACCACGGCACTTTTAATCCAAATTTGACTTTAGCGAACCAAGGTATCTCTGGTTTCAACAAAGCCTACTATAATCTTCAAGAACCAGATCTTATCACACATGCACTCGCTCGCGGAGAGGGTGAACTTGGTATCGGTGGAACCTTTCTTGTTGAAACGGGAAAATTCACAGGGCGGTCGCCGAAGGATAAGCATATTGTGGTCTCAGAAGAAACTGCACAATCTGTTTGGTGGGAACGAAACGCTAAAATGTCAGCTGAAAAGTTTGATATATTGCACCAAGATATGCTCAACCACATTCAAGGAAAAGACTTGTTCGTTCAGGACCTTTATGGAGGTGCTGATCCAAAATACAGAATTGGTGTTCGAGTGATAACGGAGTATTCGTGGCACAACCTTTTCATACGGCATTTATTAATACGGCCTGAAAATAGTGAACTTGAAAGATATACTAACGATTTTTCAATTATAAATATTCCTAGCTTTTCTGCCGATCCAAATAGACACGGATGTAGAAGTGAGACGGTTATAGCAATTAATTTTGAAAGAAAATTAATCTTAATTGGAGGCACCGAGTACGCAGGAGAGAATAAGAAAGCCGTATTCACTGTTTTGAATTATTTACTTCCACAAGTTGGTGTAATGCCAATGCACTGTTCCGCAAACGTTTCGAAAGAAAATCCAGACCAAACTGCTATTTTCTTCGGCCTTTCAGGTACTGGCAAAACTACTCTATCATCTGATCCTAACCGAATTCTTATTGGAGATGATGAACATGGTTGGTCTGATGACGGTATATTTAATTTTGAGGGCGGATGTTACGCTAAAACTATTAATCTTTCCGCTACAAAAGAACCTGAAATATTCAACACAACCTCGATGTTTTCAACAGTCATTGAAAATATGGTTTACAATAACAAAACTAAAGAATTAGATTTTGATGACGACAGTCTTACAGCGAATATGCGTGCCGCTTATCCCATGCACTATATTCCCAACTCGAGCGCATCAGGTAGATCTTCTCAACCCAATCATATGATTTTGTTAACGTGTGATGCTTTTGGAGTCATGCCTCCTCTTGCCAAGTTAACGCCTGCACAGGCCATGTATCATTTCTTGTCTGGATTTACCTCAAAGGCGGCAGGCACTGAGCGTGGCATTAAAGAACCCGAGCCTACTTTTTCTACCTGTTTCGGCGCACCTTTTTTGCCGCGGCCACCTGAAGTCTACGGGAAATTGTTAGGAGACAAAATTGCCAAGGGTGGGACAACTTGTTGGTTAGTTAATACTGGTTGGACTGGGGGCGCCTATGGGGTAGGCTCACGCATGCCTATTAACGTTACCCGAGCGCTTCTGAGTGCGGCGATTAATGGCTCATTGGATCAAGCTGAATTTATGAAGGACCCTAATTTTGGATTTGCGGTGCCCAAAGCAGTTCCTGGCGTAGATCCTAGTTATCTAAACCCTAAGGACACTTGGGCAGACAAAAATGCTTATGATGAAGCTGCTTCAAAACTAGTAAACCTTTTTATGGAAAATTTCGAACAACATCTGCCTAACGTGGATAGCGACGTGAAAAGTGCGTTAATAATTTAAAATAATATCAAATAGATAAAATTAACTCTGAGAAATTTTGTCTTGAGTATATAAATCAAAGTCTTCTTTTGAGTGTCTTTCTCTTAATTGACCCGATGGATCCCCAGACGTGCGGTTTACCTTTTCTCCTCTCTTCACCGCTTCCCGCTGATCTAGTTGAGTTGCCCACCTTATAACATTGGTATACTCGGAGACGTTTAAGAATTTCCCCGCTTTTTCTCCATATTGTCTTCCTAAGGCTAAGCGACCATACCAAGGCCATATAGCCATATCCGCAATAGAATAGGTCGAACCAGAAATAAATTCATTTTCTTCAAGCCTGTTATCTAGAACACTCAACTGACGCTTAACTTCCATAGAATACCTATTAATCGGATACTTAAATTTATTTGGAGCATATACAAAAAAGTGTCCAAACCCACCACCTAGATATGGTGCACTTCCCATTTGCCAGAACAACCAAGACATCATTTCTGTATACTCTGAGGATGAATTTGGTAAGAAAGAACTGAATTTTGTGGCTAGATAGAGGAGAATAGCACCACTCTCAAATATTCGCTGCGGCGGTTTTGTAGAATAGTCTATCAAAGCCGGTATTTTTGAGTTTGGGTTAGCTTCAACAAAGCCAGTTGAAAACTGTTCTCCTTTTCCGATGTTTATTAACCAAGCATCATATTCAGCATCACCGTATCCCGCCGCTAGCAACTCCTCTAACAGAATTGTAACTTTCACGCCATTTGGTGTTCCTTGAGAATATAATTGCAATGGATGCTTACCAATCGGTAACTCTTTTTCGAAAGTAGCACCGGCAAGTGGTCTATTTATCGAACCAAAGGTTCCACCACTTTCTTCATCCCAAGTCCAAATTTCTGGGATTAAATAATCATCCGTCTGCGACATGTCTTAATTTTCACCTATTGTTTCTTCCAAGTATTCCCAAAATCAAATTTAAACAACCTAATTCACTAGAATTGTCTGAGTATAAGGGAACGCAATATTTAAATTTATCAAAATGCTTAGAGAATTAGTCCTATGCCAATGATGGCAACCAGAGAACAATACCTGGGAAAGCAACCAATCCAGCTATAGTAAAAGCATCCGCGATAAAAAATGGTGTTACACCTCTAAAAACATCTTGAACTGTAATGTCGTCTCTTACACCAGCAACAACAAAGCAATTTAGACCTATCGGAGGTGTGATTAAACAAAATTCAGCCATCTTCACAACTAAAATACCAAACCAAATTGCACACATTTCCCCAGACATGCCAAAAGCACTTTCGGATGCTAGCACATCTTCTCCTCCATTGAGGGCCATAACTGCTGGATAAACAACAGGAAGTGTCAAAAGTAACATCCCAATGGCATCCATAAACATCCCTAGAACTGCATATGCTAGTAAAATACAAATCAAAATAATCATCGGTGAAGCATTTAAAGATGTTATCCAATCTGAAAACGCACCAGGAAGATCTGCAAAGCCAAGGAACCTGACGTAGATCAAAACTCCCCATATAATGGTAAAAATCATAACTGTAAGTTTTGCTGTCTCTATAAGGGCCTCTTTAAATTCAACCCATCGCATTTTTTTCCATAGAGCCATGCAAAAGACTATAAAAGCACCTATAGCCCCCCCCTCTGTAGGCGTACCCCAAGCGTCTTCACCGAATGGATTATACACAAAACAGATTATAATAACGATAACAGCTACAATTGGAAGCGCGCCAGGCAGGCTTTCAAGCTTTTGCTTCAATGTAAACCCTCGAACCGGCGGTCCGACCGACTTAAAGATTAATGCGATACTGACAATTAAAATACCGTAAATAAGAGCTGAAAAAGCTCCAGGAATAAATCCAGCCAAGAGGAGTTTACCAACATTTTGCTCAACGATAATTGCATAAATGACTAAAATAGCAGATGGTGGGATCAGCGAAGCTAAAGTGCCCCCTGCAGCGACCACACCCGCTGCAAATTCTTTGCGATAGCCAATTTTAAGCATTTCAGGGATAGCTATTCTGGCAAATACTGCAGCTGTAGCAACTGAAGCTCCTGAGACAGCTGCAAATCCAGCGGTGGCGAAAATAGTAGATACAGCCAACCCTCCTGGAAGCCAAGCAATCCAACGTTTAGCCGCTTCAAATAAAGACCGCGTTAAACCAGCATAATAAGCTAGGTATCCAATCAAAATGAATGTCGGAATTAAACTTAATTCGTGACTGGCAACCTTAGAATGTGGTACTTGCCCTGCTTGTTTTACGGCAACAGTTAAAGCCCAACCAAATTTTTCAGGATCAAAATCTTTTTTAGCCCAAAAGATCAAAACTAGCCCTACCACACCGGCCAGAGCAGCCGCAAATGCAACTCGCATGCCCATGATAACCATCACAAGTAATCCAGCGGTAACCCAAAGACCAATTTCTATCTGATCCATATAAAAAATTAGCCTTTGTTTATTAAGTTATCAGCTTCCGCAGCTGCTTGAGCTGCGGCATCTTGAACTAGTGGAACACCGACGGGGTTTGCGAGTCCTAAAATCATAGCACGGGCATATCCGTAACTCTGTAATAGAAGCCTTACGCACAATACTGAAAAACCAATGGGAACCAATATTTTGGCCGGCCAAATTGGGAGTCCAATATCAATTGTGCTATCACGACTGAATAATGGGGCATTCCAGTCAAATGCGCGATCGAAATGCGACCAACTACCCCAGACTAATAGTATCATTAGGATCAAAACAATGCTTGTGGTGATGAACTCAAATGCCCAAAGTGCTCGTCCTGATAATCGGGCTACAAATAAATCCATCCTAATGTGAGTGCCATCCCGCATAGCAAAACTAACAGCTAAAATAGCAATAAGAGGCATTAATTGCATAATCCAATCAACGTATCCGCTCAGCGGCTCTTCAAAAAACTCTCGCCCACCAACAGAACGAACAGCTAAGACCATCAGCGAAAATATTGCTAATCCTGAAATTAAAGCAAAGGCTTTTTCAATCTTCAATAGATTTTGATCCAAACGACTAAGGATGGAGCTATCTTTTAAAACTGATGCGTTTCCAGCCATGTTATACTCATCTTCTGAATATGAGGCAAAATTAGATATTATCTAAAGTAAAAGGGGGCAAATTGCCCCCCAAAAAATATTACTTCTTAGCAGCCGCTAATGTTGTTTGAACCAAGTCATACAAGTCTTGTGCAGGTAGACCCTGAGCAGACATATCAGCTATCCATGCTTCTCTAGCTGGGACAGCTGCTGCAGCTTTAAAATCTTCAATAACTGCAGGATCAATCATGACTTTTTTCACATTCTTTTCAACAAGAATACTATCCCACTTTTGGAGTAATTCGCCATAGTTATCCAAATAATGCGCTATAGCCTCATCGATTGAGCTATCAAATGCTTCTTTGTGTGCAGCAGATAGTCCTTCATATGCGTCTATGTTCACAACGACTGGACAGTTTACAGTTCCTGGGTTTAGGTTGGCTGTCCACCAATCGGCTTGGTTAATTGTGCCAAAAGACAAGTGCGCATGCTGGGCAAATGCAACTGTATCAACAACACCACTTTCCATAGCTTGGTAAGCCTCTGTTGCTGTAACAGATGTCGGAACACCGCCCACGGCTTTAAAGGCTGCACCCAAACCACCTGTTGCACGAACACGCATCCCATCGAAATCCGCTAACGTGTCTCTGGGCTCGCCTGTACCAACAAGGTTATACTGAGGCATCGGCGATGTCATAACGATTTTTGCATTCCATTGAGCCATTTCATCTATCACGGCAGGATGGTCATATACGGCGTGACTAACAGCCACTTCTTGTTCTAAAGTTTCAACACCAAGAAAAGGTAGTTCAAGTACAGTAATTGCTCTGTTCTTATCACGGTGATATCCGGCACAAAATTGTGCCATTTCAAAAGCACCAATGGAAATACCATCCAAATTTTCCCGGTTTTTCGACAAACCACCATAGCTTACATTCATTGTAAACTCGCCATTTGTCTTAGCTGATACCAGCTCAGCTAACTTTTCGATATGCTCAGTGAAAGCGCGGCGCTTTCCCCAAGTTGATACATTCCACTCTTCTGCGAATGTTTCAGTTGCCAGACCCAAGCCAAGTGCTAAGGCGACAAATTTTCCCAAATTACTTTTCATGAGTAAAATCTCCCTTTTGTACTGCAAGATTTAGCTTAACAAAAAATACTTACAAGACCTTATTAACACTTTGATAATACGACTGCCTGCGAATAATGAAACGCATAAATTTTAATCAGAAAGATTAAACCTGCTTAATTTTAATCCAAATTCACTCAAATTTATAAATAAGGTAAAGCAATCAAACATACCTTGCCTTCAATCTAGACACAAAAAAGTCAATAAAACATGGGATAAACAGCAGGTATGCAGTGTATGCATAACGACTATGCCAAAGTTATAGTGGTTCTGCAGTGCAGCGTGCTCTAAGTGTTTTTTAAGGTTTTCGATCCTCCCTTCGCAAACCAAACATACAGATAGGATCCTCCCCCCAATCTGTGCAAGAAAGCCTTCCAATGAGGAAGGTTTTTTTGTTTTTTGATGACTTGTTTCAAAAATTTGAGTTCGTTACGTTCCGACCTAGATTTAAACTGCAAATCGCGTCATCATTGTATTATTGGCAACAAAACGAACTATGGATAGCAGTACCCAAAAATCAACTATTCCAAAGCGAATGCCTAGTTCTTTGTTTGAAAGAAATCTAAAAACTACGAACTTGTTGGTTCGTATTGGGCTTCAAACATCTGGAGATATGATTTCAGATATATTTAGAGGCAAAACTGCGGATTTTAATAAATCGCTCCTATCTAAAAAAAACATTTTTTCGACTGTGGAAACTCTAAAACAACTGCGAGGCGCCGCTATGAAGTTTGGACAACTCGTTTCCATAGATAGTCAAATAATTTTTACTCCTGAAATTTCAAAAATTGTGGGACAATTAAGATCCTCCGGTTACTCAATGCCACCAAATCAAATCAAAAAAATCCTAGATAAAAATTGGGGTAAGGGCTGGTTGAAAAATTTTGAAAGTTTTCAGGTACACCCTTTTGCCGCAGCATCTATAGGTCAAGTTCACAGAGCTAAATTAAAAAACGGGCCAGAGTTGGCAATTAAGATCCAATTTCCAAATATTCGCGAGACAATTAAAAATGACATGCGAACTCTGCGGTTTTTGCTTAATAGATCAAGCCTTTTGCCTAAAGGCTTCAATGCGGACTATTATTTTGAAATCTGTGAAGAACAGTTACTTGCGGAGAGTGAATACACCGTAGAGGCAGAGAACATTAAAAAATATAGTAATTTTTTCAAGGACTATGAACATTTAAAGGTTCCAACAGTCGTTAGCGAATATTCTACAGATCAAATCTTATCAATGTCATATGAAGAGGGTTCGGAGTTTTCTTTTGAAAATTCTTTATCAAAGTCGGACCGAAATAGATTAGTTGAAGTTTTAATTCAGCTATTATTAGATGAAATTTTTATTTTTCAATTTGTTCAAACAGATCCAAACCTTGCAAATTTTTTGCTCAAATCGGAAGGCTTTGAAATTGTATTGCTAGATTTCGGCTCATGTACAAATGTAACTTCCGAAACAAAAAACTTGTATGCAGATTTGCTGGATGTTGGATTGACCTTAGATAGGAAAAAAATAAAAAACTTTCTCTTTCAAAAAGGATTTCTGCCAGATGAAATGGATATGGCGACAAACAACTTAATTAATCAGTTGATCGATACCGCAATCGATGAATTGGCAAGAAATGATAATTTTGATTTTGCAAGTTCTAAAATATTTGAACTCATAGAATTAGAACAGCTTAAAGAATTTCAAAAAATCATTCCCCAGACTCTTCTCAGTGCTGATTTCGTTTTTATACAACGCAAAATTTTAGGGTTTCTTTTATTTTTCAAATCAATAGAAGCAAAAGTCCCAATACTGAAAATCTTAGAAAAATATAGCTTAACAATTCAAAATAAGTGAAATCGCAATGGTAGATGAATTTAACGATCTTACAGTCATGCACGATTATGCTTGGACCTTAATTCTTCGAGGAACCGTTGATCATAAGTCGCCAGCGCGCCATCCTACTTTTGGAACCATTGGACTACAAGGAATGCCCGAATTAAGAACGGTGGTTTTGAGACAAGCGGACCAAAAATCTGCATCTCTTGAAGTGCACACAGATCTTAAAAGTGCAAAAGTTAAAGAGCTAAAATCAAATCCAAATGTTGGCATTCATATCTGGTTTCCAAAACTCAAGTTACAAATTCGGATAAAAGCAATTTCAGAAATAGAAACTGGGGAAACAGTTAAAGAAAAATGGAATAAAGTTCCAAAAGGATCCAGAATTTCTTATGGAACAGAGCCAATCCCTGGGACACCTATATCAGCCCCATTTATTTATGAAAAACCAGCCAATTTTGATAGATTTTGTGTTATTTTTTTGAAAATAGACGAAATGGATTTAGTTCACTTGGGCGTTCGCCACACTCGAGCCCTGTTTGCTAAAAAAGATAATTGGTCTGGAACCTGGCTTGCACCTTAGATAGTTTCAATCAACCTTTTGGTGAACTTCCACTACATTTCCTTCAGGATCATGAAAAAAAACTTGATGCCATTCTTTGGCAAAGGCTGTTCCATAGTCAGAAAACGGAATACCGTGTTCTTTAAGAATTTTTAAAAATTCATCCAGATTATCAGTTCTGAAAGCAATGTGGCCTTTCTCAACTGGATTTATTTGCATTTTATGCTTAGCGGCAACGTCTAAATTTTTTTCTGCCAAATGCATTTGCATAGAACCGTCTGTGGCAAATTGTATTTCACCACTGTAACCAGTACTTTCTGTTTCCTTGGGTCGTGGAAAGTTTTCTATTGGTATATTTTCTAGCCGCAAAACCTTGGTATAAAAATCGTGCATTTTACTGACATCATTTGATACAAAGTTAATATGGTGAAATTCAAGTTTCATTAAAAAATACAATCAACTTTCTAGGTTCTTTCATAACCAACTGCTAAATTATAATCAGTGTTACAGGTGTCTCCAGTACAGCATTCCATAATATTCGATTTGCATGTACTACAGGCTTCATGGCCGTGAACAACAATAGTTTTTAAGGGTGCGGAGCACCTAGGGCATCTTTGAATGAACTCATTCATAGGATTTAAAAGATTATCCATTACAAAGTTACCTTATGAACTGATCAACAAAATCCTCGCCTAGGCCAACGGCTTTGAAATGCTTTTTGCAAAGATCAATTTTTGTAAAAACATCGTCGTACCCTTGAACTTCACCAAATGGGTCAACATAGCACATCATCCCGTTAACCTGGAAAAAGGTTATCATTTCATCTACACCTTCGGGCACAATTAGTGTGTGCGTTTCGCCTGGAGGTTCGTAAATGTAAGAACCTTCCTCTGCCACCCAATCATGTTCAAGGTATTCCCAGCGCCCCTTAATGACAAAACCATGAACACCTTGAGGATGTCTGTGACGCGACAAGACACCCGCCTTCTTGACCTTGAGAAGTGTTACCCAATATCCCTGTGAGCGGTTTAAACATAAGGGTCGAAACCATACATTTTCTGATTGAGGCACCCACATACGCTCATCACTTGTTAAAGCATCTTTAACAAATATTTCTGGTAAAGCTTCCTTAGGAAACTCTAATTGGTATGGTGTTAGCTGATCAATTTTTTCTGCCTTGTTCACTTGAAAGCGCTCCTGCCTGATAACCTAAAAAAATGTTCTTATTATATTAACAGCTAAAACAAAACTAACAATAAGAAGAAGAAAACCTAAAAAAAATCCAATTTTCTCTGCGTTCAGTTGTAAATGAATTTTAAACTTCGGCACTGTCAACAGTAATGCCAAAAATATATACCAACCCGCATCTATCAGTGTCGCGGTAATAACCATGATCATCTTACCTTGCAGACTTGAGGCAGAAATTAAAAACTGGCTGAAAATAGCTATAAAGAAAACTGCCACTTTTGGATTTAGAAAAACAATAAGAAATCCATTACGCGCATGCTCTAACAGCTGTCTCGACATCCAATCCGACCCAACATCATTTACGGAGTCTATCTCAAAACTATTTTTGATCATCGATCTTGCCAACCAAAGTAAAAACAACAAGCCAATAAATTCTAAAACTAGAGAAACCCATGGGGCAATTGAAATTAAAATCATTAATCCAAAGGCAACTAATGCAGCATAGACAAATATGCCCAATCCATGAGCAATCCCAAATGCAATACCTGCCTTGCGCCCATCTTTTACAACAGAGTTGACCAACAAAATCCAACTAGGCCCTGGAGATGCCGCACCAGCTAAACAGACCATAGAGAGTATATACCAATCAACTAAAGCCATAGTCTAAAATGAATATAAGATAGAAATAACAACAACCAAAACCATCGATAATGACATCATCAAGTTAATAATTCTTTGATTTTTAATTGATAAATTTAGCTCATGCAAAACTGTACCAACATATAACCAAAGTAAGTGTAAAGGTATCCAAATTGAATTCATTATAAAAAACTTAATGACTAACTCTATAGCAAAACTTGATTGGTAAAACGCAAAACCCGACACAAGAGTTGTATTAACAACATATGCTTTTGGGTTGATGGCTTGAAGCAGAACGCCAGATATGATGCCAGGCGGTGATTTGGCTTTAATAAATGCAATATTTGAACCTGCTAGTGCAATTTTGGAAGCCAAATAAAACAAATAGAAGGTTGATAAAATTAACAAAAAGATTCTTAAGGAAGGTATTGAAAGTAATATTGCAATTAAACCCGTAGCAACAGCAAGAAAGACTAAATTTGTTCCAAGAAATAAGCCAAAAACATAGCGTAATGACTTTTTGTAACCATATGCAGCACCAAATCCGGCAGTGCTCAACACTCCAGGCCCCGGAGTGACGATTAATAAAAATACTGTAATTGCGAAGGTTAGCATGCGGTCAAAATCTTAAACTTTAAAATTTAGTATATCCAAGCTTCAGGTCGCTAACAGAAATTTAAACAAACCAAATCATTTCAATCAGTAACAAACCAGTAATACTTATAGGTGTGCACAACAACTGCAAAAATAAATATAAAGAGTAAGTGCTTGAATTTTTAATTTAAGGTATTAAATCAGTGTCGGATTTTGGAGGAAGTAATGAGCAAATATTCGCAGGGTTTCGAAGCCGATACAGGAAAAATTTTAAATATTGTTATTAATTCGCTTTATTCAGATCGTGATATATTTTTAAGAGAACTTTTATCAAACGCATCTGACGCCATTCATAAAAGAAAATTTTTAGGTCAGACAGATCCTGCCGTTTTAAATACATCAGAAGACAGCATTCGAATTGATATAGATAAAAAGAAAAAGACGATCGATATCACAGATACTGGAATCGGATTGGATAAGGATGAGCTAGCTGAAACTCTTGGCACAATTGCTAAATCTGGAACATCTTCTTTTCTGGAAGAATTATCAGCCGATGATAACACTAAAGACGCCGCAAAAACACTTATTGGTCAATTTGGAGTAGGGTTTTATTCAGCATTTATGGTAGCTGACAAAGTTGTTGTTACTTCAAAAAAAGCTGGTACTAAAAATACATTCGTCTGGGAAAGTGACGGGCAAAATGGATTTGATATTTCGGAAAGCGAGCAACTGGAGGATATCGGAACCTCTATAAAATTATTCTTACGAAAAGATGCTAAGGATTATCTGGATTCATTTAAAATAAAAAGTTTAGTTAAAAAGTATTCTGACCACATTACAGTTCCCATTAACGTTAAAGATAATGATAACGAAGCAGAGCAAGCAAATAGCGCGCAAGCGCTTTGGACACGTTCTAGCAGTTCAATTAAAAATGAAGAATATTCAGAATTTTACAAAAGCAATTTTGGCGCGTTTGATGATCCATATTTGCATATACACAATAAAACTGAAGGTGCGATCGATTTTACTAACTTACTTTTTATTCCAAAAACAGCGCCATTTGACCTTTATGAGCCTGAGCGAAAGACGCGCCTTAGTCTATACATAAATAGGGTGTTCATAAGCAAAGATATTGATGGATTAATCCCAACATGGCTGCGATTTGTTCAAGGAATTTTAGACACTACTAGCCTCGATCTAAATGTGAGCCGAGAGCTTGTTCAAAATAGCCCTGTCTTAAAGAAAATTGCAAAGTCTATTACAAAAAGAGTTTTATCTGAACTGAAGAAAAAACTCAAAAAAGACGAGATAGAATATGATGCTTTCTGGTCGCAATTTGGAAAAGTAATCAAGGAAGGTCTCTACGAAGATTATGAAAATAGAGACAAAATCATTGAGATTATACGAGTGTTCTCAAACAAAGAAAATAAGCTCATCACAATGCAAGATTATTTAGACAATATGTCAGAAGGACAAGATGCAATCTATTATCTTACTGCAGACACCCTAAAACAAGCACAATCAAGTCCCCATTTGGAAGGTTTCAAATCTAAGGAAGTCGATGTCTTGCTCATGACGGATCCTATAGATGCTTTTTGGATGTCACAAATGGCGCAATTTGACGAAAAGAAATTTGTATCAATTTCAAGAGATAAATATGATTTGTCTGAAGTTGGACCAAAAGAAACTCAAAAAAATAAAAAGTCAAAAGCAGCCAAAGGAACAATTGAGCTGATTAAATCGCATTTGGAGGAATTGGTTGCTGATGTTGTTGAGTCGTCAAGCTTAGTAGATAGTCCAGTTCGACTAGTAGCTGGTGATGGCGGTTTGGATTTCAATCTAGAAAGAATCCTTAAAGCGCAAAATCCAGATTATGAAGGGACTAAAAAAGTTCTTGAAATCAACACAGGTCATGAGTTGATTAAAAAATTACCAAAAAAATCTATTGAAGTACAAAAAGCACTGAGCAGAGTCCTTTTTGAACAAGCCAGAATTTTAGATGGAGAAATGCCTTCGGATGCTCAAAAATTTTCAGAAGATTTAATAACAGTGAGTTTGAGTGATTAAAGAAACTCGCTATTAATTTTTTGGTAATTTTTCAAGCCTTCATGCAATTTAAAACCACATCCGCTTAAAAATACTGTTCTTTTGAACAAAATGGTGAAATAGCGAAGCTAGAACATGTATCAACACAAGAACAAGTAAAACTGGGCGTAGAAATTCATGAATATTACGAGCATCTATTGACAGTTGAAACCATGCAATGCCACCCGTAATTGGCAGTAAAAGTAATACCCCATACATGCTAAACTGAACTATCCTTGCCAAAATTTTTAGGCTTCTTTGTCCATTGCTTTGGTACTGTGGTTCTAAACCAGAAAGCCGCATCCAAACTCGCGAAAAAATAAACAAGATTATTAAAGTTCCTACTGCCATATGAAGTGAGACTAAGGCGCCTACTTCAAAGTCTTTATTTTCTAACCGAAGTTTGAACACCTCTCCTATCCCACTTGGCGATAAAAATTGAAACAGTACTAAAATGAAAGTTGCCCAGTGTAAAAATACCTGGAGTTTGGAGTACTTTTCCATTCTTATCCCATATCTTTTAAGTGAACACTTTTTATCGTCAAAAACTCTGAGTAATTAAATACTGAAAGTACTAAACTCCCTTAGATGAACATCTGCGCCTGTTGGCGCACGCAGATGCTCTGGGGAGTCAAAGAATGAGCCCACGACAGCCCATACCTTGAGGCATGTGGTGCGAGCCTTTAGCCGAAGCAAACACCACATTTAAATTCGTAAACTATAATTTACAGTTTTGTCAATTATAGTGTATGCTTAGAATTATTTATTCGCGCCAAAAAGTTTTTCTCTGGAGGATTAGTTGGCTAAAAAAAATGAATTTGAACCCTCAAAACACTCGATACTGCCACAACAGAGTTTTAAAGATTTCGAATTAGGAGAAAAGTTCTTTGCTCCGTCCAGAACGATGACTGAAGGGATTTTTGCAGCCTTTCAAGCAGCAAGCGGAGATAATCATCCAATTCACTATGACAGGAATTATCTAGCTGAAGTTGGTCATCCAGATTTATTGGCCCATGGTTTTATGACGCTCATTCAGGCAGCTATTGGTGCGTCCCCTTTGGCCCACATTCTAGGGAAGAACTTAATTGGCTTTGTGGAACAATCATGCAAATTTTTAAAACCAGTCTATTGCGGAGATACTATTTACCCAATTTTCGAAATAAATGAATTGTCGCCAAACAACTCTACGGGAATTATGGGACTAGATATTGAGATATATAATCAAAATAAACAGTTAGTACTAAAAGGAATTCAGCGTTATCTAATAAAATTATAGGTGATATTTTTTTCTTGAGGGGAGCCTAATGTTAGTAGCATCAAAAAATGAAAACTTTCTTGATCAGAATATCGACTGGGAGTTTCCGATACCGATTGCTTATGGGCCCGGCAGATTGAGTGAAATAGGGCTGTTTTGTGAGCAATTTCAAATATCAAACCCATTAATAATAACAGACGAAGGAAGTAAAAACCTTCCCTTTATTAATCGGCTAATAACACTTCTTCAGAAAGCCTCAATTCCAAGCAAATTATTCTTCGGAGTCTCTCCTAACCCAAGAGATGACGAAATCATGGCAGGATGCGAAACATATCGTTCTGGCAAACATGATAGCATAATTGCTATAGGCGGTGGAAGCGCCATGGACGGAGCAAAAGCCATTGGCATGACTGTAAATAGTGGCGCAAATCTTTGGGATTTTGAATATAGAAAGCCATCACCAAAAATAGGTTCAAAAAACTGTTTTCCAACTTTTATAACAGTTCCAACAACCGCTGGTACGGGAGCAGAAACCGAAAGTACTGCTATGATAACTGATACGAAACAGGGAATGAAATTTTGTCTAGCCCATTTAGGGATGCGCCCAGCACTTGCTATTTTAGACCCTGAGTTAACAATTGACTTGCCAACAAATCTAACAGCTTGGACTGGCGTTGATGCATTAACACATGCTTTAGAGGCTTATATAGTTCCATCATTAAATCCATTGTGCGACGGGGCTGCCCTCGAGGCATTGAAACTTATTTCTAACTGGTTGGAGATTGCGTTTGACGATCCAAAGAATGTTCATGCAAGAGGCGGTATGTTGATCGGATCTTGCTTTGCAGGAGTTGCTTTTACAAAGGGGCTTGGCCTTGTACATTCAATATCACATATGATCGGCGCCGAGTTCAATACTCAGCATGGTTTGACCAATGCAATTATCTTGCCTGCTGTGATGAAGTTTAATCTACCTACAGTACAAGAAAAGTTGCCCTCAATTTCTAATGCTATGGGCTTAAATGGTTCTTCTCCCGATTTAATTATCCAGGAGATTGAACGAAAACTTCAGTATGTCAGCATACCACGCTCCTTGTCTGAAATAGGTATTCCCTTAGAATGCAAAAGAAGAATAGCAGAAAAGGCAATGCTAGATAGCGCAACAGGTACAAATCCGCGAGCGACAACTGTTGAGGAAATGGAAGAACTTACAGAAATAGCGATTTCAGGCGCTCGATAGTTTTGAAGGTAGTTTACTCATAGTGCCAGTCTTGAGTTCCGTCTAAAACCCCTGAGAAAGTTTCGAGCAGCATCTGGGCATCTTCAAGGTCAATAGTCAGTGGTGGTCTTATTTTAATAACGTTGTCCTTTGGACCATCACTTCCAAGTAAAACTCTATTTTCGCGCATTTTATTTTTAATATACGCACATAATTCTGGAGACTCTGCACCATCATTTTCAATTATTTCTATCCCAATAAACAGACCCATCCCACGAACATCACCAATAAATTCAAACTTTTCTTTTAATTCTCGAAATCCGGCAAGCAAAAAATCACCAACTATTTTTGCATTACTTTGAAGTTTCTCTTCATCAACAATTTCCAAAACCTCTTTGCCAATTCTACAGGATAAGTTTGAACCACCAAAAGTTGAGAAGAATTCAATACCATTATCAAAGCTTTGTGCGATTGTTTTGGTTGTTATCACAGCCCCAATTGGATGACCATTTCCAAGCGGCTTTCCAAGGACAACAACATCAGGAATTACTTTTTGGAATTCAAAGCCAAAGTAATAGTCACCTAATCGACCTAATCCTGTTTGAACTTCATCAGCAATACAAACGCCACCATGCTTTCTTATCTTGCTGTAAACTTGCGCCAAATATCCTTCTGGTGGAATAATTTGCCCTCCCACAGAAGGAAATGTTTCCATGATGAAACCAGACAATCCATGACCTTTTGAGTTAAGACTTTCAATTGCTCCATCAACAAAATTAGCATATTTTATTGACCTATCGGGATCATCTTTTTTAAAAGATCCTCTGTAGTCATCAGGTACTTCAATAATTTCAACCCAGTCAGCTTGCCCCACTCCGTTTGGCTTTTTGAATTTATAGGCAGAAATACTTAATGCTCCTGTAGTATTGCCAAAATAACCTTCATCAGGAGTTATAATTCCTGTTTTGTGAGTATGTGCCTGAGCCAAACGCAGTGCTAACTCGTTGGCTTCAGATCCAGAATTAACAAAATAACACACCTCAAATTCACTTGGTAACTTAGATAGTATTTTTTCGGCAAATTCAGTTTGCAATGGATGTAAGTATCGCGTGTTCGAATTAACCTTTTTGAGTTGATCTGAGGCAACAAGATTGATGCGAGGATGTGAATGGCCTACATGGGGGACATTATTATAAGCGTCTAGGTAAGGTCTTCCCCATTCATCAAAAATATGATGCCTCCACGCCCTGGAGATCAATATAGGATCGTTATACGAAACACTTAGATTTCCTCCAAAGTATTTTTCTCGAGCGCTTAAGACTTCAGTTTTTTTGTTAAAGTTATATACGCAGTCGTGTTCTTCTAAATTTAGCATAGATGCAGGGTTTGGACAGACAGAGTTCCAAAAATCAAGATCATCAGGATCAGCCACACCTGGCCAGTCAGCTTCCATGCCATCTGTAGTCATAGCAATTTGAAAATGAACATGCGGTGCCCAGCCACCGTTCACATCTGGGCCACCTAATTTGCAAAATTCTTGGCCTTTATCAATTTTATCACCCACTTGAAGTGCGTCCAAAAACTGAGGGTCCAAATGTCCATATAAGGTAAAAAATTCATCATTGTCTGGAGTAGTATGTTTTAAAATGACAACTCCACCGTAGTCTAATGGGCTATCACGATATTCCGCTGTAAAGACCTCACCTTCCATTGGAGCATATAGTTTAGTGCCCTTATTAGCGAAAACATCAATTGCAATATGAACTGTCCGTCTATTACTTGCTTTCCAAGGCCCCTTCTTAAAGGCTGGAGCTGTGTAGATTAGTCGAGGCTCATTGTAATATCCAAGCCAGATAGTATCGGTCTCATCATTTTCGGTGCCAATAACCTTTGCCTCTTCTCTGGTTAATTCAAATGGATTTTCAGGAACCGATATCTTTTCTGCTGATAAAGATTTCATTTCTAAATTTTTCAAAGAAACACCAAAAAGCGGTGCAAACTTACCCTTCTCTTTGCTTATCCAATTTAATACCCGATCAGCGCCCTCAACTATTGGCATATCACAAACACTTCGAAGTCTTGCTCTTATTAAACCTTCATTAAAGTCTAACTTCTCTAAAAATCTCCAAGCCGGTGCCTGTGAAATAGTAATATAGTCGTCACTTGGACTCTCTGCCGCCAGCAATGTTGAGTTTACAACGCTTACTGCTAGCCTCATCCTCAAAAGACGCCAAATTATGTCTACCTCTTGGGTGGAGAGTGGGTAAATTGAATTGTAGCCTGAAACCAATGCTGCCAGCATTTTTTCTGGATCAGGGTGATCCAAGACAATATAGGCCGCGGCAATTGCTAAATCACAAATTCGTGGTGCCTGACAGATATCACCAAAATCTACTATTCCAGAAACGTTTAAGGGTCGATAATTATCACCTGATATTAAGATATTATAATCATTAGGATCGTTATGAATTATTTGTGAGGCCAGATTGGACAGTTTTGGAAGAACCTCTTTAAAGTCTTTAACTATTTTTAAAATAATCCCATGCCGTTCAGAATTTTCTATAACTTCTAAGTGTTTTTCTATCCAAAGAGACCCAGGCAAATACCATTTAAATTCTCGAACTAGATTCTCATTTTGATAATCCGCCAAAGCTTTACCAATGCCACCTAAAGTAACACCTATTGAAAATGAAAGATCCGTCGTTTTCTGTTTAATTTCAGCGTAACACTTGCCCGGGATATAACCCTGTACCCAAAGCAACCTAGCATTTCCGGCCTGATCAGTTTGAATAATAAATGGGGCTCCTTGCAAGGACTTGACTATCTTCGGGGCTTTTAACGACGGATCCTTTGTATTTATCTTTTCAATTGATTCAATCTGGGCCTTAATCAACCAGTCAGGGCAATCAGTTCGCATAATCTTTAAAATATACTTTGAACCATTTTTTTCTTGGGCGAGAAAATTTTGATCAAGCTCGCCAGGTAGCGAATTCAACTTAGCATCAATACCCCAATGGGATTTTAAAACGCCTTCCCAAAATTCTTTTGAACTCACTTCAGGACTAGTATTCATAGAAACTCCACAAAGTGTTTTAAAGGATTAAAACAAAATATTCATTACACTGAGGGAGACTATTAAAAACAGTATTGTCATTATTCCCCCACTTCTTATGAAGTCAGTCACTTTATATCCACCTGGTCCCATTATCAAAGCATTGACTTGGTGCGTGGGTATCAAGAATGAATTTGAAGTTGAAATAGCCACCGTTAGAGCAAAAAGAGCAGGACTTGCCCCAGCCGCTAATGCTATCGAAACAGCCAATGGAACAAGCAAAACAGTTGCTCCCACGTTTGACATTACCAGCGTGAATGCAGTCGCCAAGACAGCTAGGGCTGCTTGTAGGCCCCAAATTGGCCAACCGTCCAATAAAAGAAGAATATTTTGAGCTATCCATTCAGCTGTTCCAGTATTTTGAACAGCTTGCCCCAATGGTATCAAACTAGCCAAGAGAAATACGGTGGGCCAACTTACTGCCTCATATGCTTCATCAATCCTTAAAACATTTGAAGCAATCATTCCACATGCTCCTGTTAAAAGCGCCAAAGATAATCTTAAATCAGTAAACAAAATAAGAAAAAGTGATATACAAAAAAACAAGATTGCCCATGCAACTTTATTTGGTCGCAACTCTTCTTTTGGATAATCAGAAGTCACGACTACAAAATCTCTAGATTGTTCTAGTCTTGCTAAATTTTCCCATGCGGTGAAAGAAACCAGAGTATCACCTGCTTTGAATGGAACTTCGGCAATATCAGTTGCTTCATGCTCCTCAGTCTGTACTAAACTTAAGGTTTCTCCACCCCTATGAATTGCCAAAAGTCCAAGACCATGTGTTTTGCGCATTCTTATTTC
>JAAXIY010000022.1:0-2484 GCA_012270125.1 Paracoccaceae bacterium | reverse complement strand
GCAAAAGTGTGACCTCTAAGAATTGAACCTTCTGGGACAATAACCTCAACCAAGTCCGACTTAAGTCCATAAATTTTTTTAAGATAATCTCTTACTGAATATCCAGCGCTTCCAGCTGCTCTTGATAAAGTTGGTAAAACCCAACGACCAACAAGTACAAAGTATAAAATTCCTGTGATGACTAAGCAAATGCCTATTGGTGTCACAGAAAATAATGAAAATGTTTCCATCTTCTTATCAGCTGGAAGAATTTGGTTGGAACTAACAATTAAATCATTGAGCAAAATCAGCGGTGACGATCCTACCATAGTCATCGTTCCGCCCAAAATGGCACAAAACCCCATAGGCATCAAAAGACGAGAGAGTGGGATTTCAGTTCTTACCGAAATTCTACTTACAACGGGCAGAAACAAAGCGGCTGCGCCAACATTTTGCATAAAGCTGGAAATTACACCAACACTACTTGAAACAATTGGTACTATGCGAGCCTCACTTTTGCCTCCGTGCTTTAATATTGTTGCAGCAACTTTACTCATTAAGCCTGTTTTATCGAGACCAGCGCCAATAATCATGACTGCAATAATTGAAAGCACCGCATTAGATGAAAAACCAGTAAACAAATCTGAGGGATCAGGAAAAAGATTTATTTGTGGAAACTGATTAAAAATACCCAGAAAAACCATTACTAAAATGGCGGTAAAATCAATTCTGAAAAGCTCAGTTACGAATAAGAAAATCGTAACCCCTAGTACAATTAATATTAAAATAATTTCAAAATTTAATTCTATTGGCATGACAGTCCATTGCTCTAATTTAGTGATGCAACTTCGGTCGTCAAAATACAAGTGGTGATATGAAAGTTATTATAAAAGAAGAACCAAGACACAACCTCAACTGTCAATATTGAAAATGAAAAAATTCAATTTGTTTATTTGGCACAAGAAGCCAAACTTTCATCTAAAGTCACATTACAAAGCAAAGCTTGGGTTTGTTGAATTTGGCCCTGCGAGCAACTAATTAAGACTGTTGGCAATAATATGAGTAAAAGTTTTCTCATTTTTAACTACCAGTTATAAAAAAATGATTGAGTAAAAACCCAAAAATCAAACCTTTAATGAATGCTATCCACGCAATACCATAATCACTAACGCCTAGCTTGGATTTGAACCATTCTATTTGGTTTTTATGCATTTGTATCATCAGTGTTCTCCTTAAAAACTCCTGAAATTTTGTTAAAAAGGTTTACAATTTTTTACTTCAGTACTTTGAGATATCGGATTTTTCCAGTTTTCTTCATCATCTGTAATTGAGTTATAGGTCAATGAAATTGGGAAATCATTTTCCATATCAAACGTTACAAGTGTATAGATATAACCCTTTTTCTGATATCCATCTTTTCGGCTTATACAGACTGATTTTTCAGTGTAATTAAAAGGAAGTGCTGTGCAAAAAAATTCTTCAACTTCACCTGTTGGAAAAATTTCTACGAATTTATTTTCATATTTAATCATCTGAGCGTAAGGCTGGCCTTCGTCAAGGAGCGAACACTCGTAAACTGGATTAGCATTAGCAGCCGTAGTAAGCCATACGGTAGATAAAAGAATTGCTATTTGTTTTTTCATTTAATTATCTCTTCTATTTTACTAATCATAGTCCAAGTTTCCACATCCAAACCGGTATCACCACAATATGAAAAAGAAGAACTATAAATAACATTAAATATACTATACGCTTCTGAGGGTTCATTGTAACTCATCACTCAAAATTTCAAAATTTATTATTGGGTAAATCCGCGAGATTGCTCGAGCGAGGCTATTGGTATGAGACCATAATGCGTCAAGTAGCATAATTAGTAAGACCTAGTTTTCATTTTTTACTTGCATCTCTCGCAGCATTATCCTTTGTCAAATAACAGGCTGTATTGAGGTAACTTTTCGCTGATGCTGCTAGATTGTTTCCTATTGTACAAATAAAAATGCGCCCTTGGTAGGCTACACCAACCTCTGCCTGACCTAAAGTATCAATAAAAATTGTTGCTTCAGATTTAGTATATAAAATTTTACCTTTTTCTAAAATCGTAGAAGACATAACTTCTTGAGCAGATAGTGAAGCACAAAAGCCAAAAGTTATTGATAGCGTTACTAAAATTACTTTCACTGTTTAAGTCTTCCATTCTGTCGTTATTTCAGCAGCTTTAGAGGCTTCAAAGTATGTAATATCACCTTCATAATAAAAACTATCAACGACTGTGAATTTGTCTTTTACGATATCCTGGAATTCTTTTCTTTTAGGCAGGTTGGTTTCTGCATCTTCATAACTGGAGTATACAGCCAAAGATAAAAGTGAGGTTGGACCTGTGCGTACATTAATCACAATCTGCGCGTTACCAAACCACTCTTTTTGGATCGTTTGATAAAAATTTTCAGATGCTGCCATTTCTTTATCAGACAGATATTCCATCATAGTTATTCTAGCTATGGACAT
>JAAXIY010000057.1:6101-10194 GCA_012270125.1 Paracoccaceae bacterium | reverse complement strand
CTTTGGATTCAAGCTGAAGAAAAGCTAGAAAATTTTGTCCGATCGGCAGGTTAAAATTAATATCATCAAATTAAAAATCCTGAAATTATTCAACATTAATTTTTAATAGTAAGATTTTATTTTCTATACCATTTCCCTTGGGACTCCGCCCAGTATACTGTATTTACACCAGCTTCTGAAAGACTCTTCCAAGACTTTCTGGCGTTAGATAGTTGAGCCTCATTTTTAGCATCAAAAATTAAACAAACCCGCTTGTGGCTTTCCACATCATTTTCTTGCAACTCCGCCTGATCGACAACTATGAGACAATCTCTCAATTTTTTCAAAGGTGAATTGCTTAAAACTATTGGGTAGTCCTGTACGTCTTCATGGTTTTCCAAACAGTTGGGCAAAAAACTTTCTTCGGACCCTTTCCATATTGAATTGCTCATATCTTCCAAGTTTGTATTCACATTTGCCCTTACCTCTATTGACCAATTAGCAGATAGTGCACGCTCTAAAATTTTTGGAAGAGCTACCTCTAATGGTGTTTGAGTTAAGTGGTAAAAAAACACTTCGCTCATTTGATGTCTTCAAACTTATCACTAATTAAACGGTTTAAACTCATTACCCCCCACCCAGTAGCACCTGAAGGAGCATAAGTACTCTCAGACTTTGTATGCGCAACGCCTGCTATATCAAGATGGATCCAAGGCATGTCTTTTTTAATAAAGCGTTGAATAAATTGAGCAGCTGTTATCGCTCCAGCATCACGACCGCCAACATTTTTCATATCAGCCAAACGAGATTTTAGTTTTTTATCATAAGCAGGAGCAAGCGGCATGCGCCAGGCACCTTCATTTTCCAAAGCAGCTGCATTCATAAAAGTCTTACAAAAATTATCATCGTTTGAAAAAACACCAGCATTTTCATATCCTAAACCAACAATTATTGCCCCAGTCAAAGTGGCCAAATCAATAATGCCACTTGGTTTAAATCTTTCTTGAGCATACCAAAGAACATCACTGAGCACTAAACGCCCTTCTGCATCCGTGTTGATAACTTCAATGGTTTCACCCTTCATCGATTTAACAATATCTCCTGGCCTTTGGGCGGTACTTGAAGGCATATTTTCCACTAACCCAACTAACCCAATAACATTAGCTTTAGCTTTCCTCTTTGCCAAAGCGAGCATTGTACCAGCTACGACTCCAGCTCCACCCATATCCATGGTCATTTCTTCCATACCACCAGCAGGTTTTAGAGAAATTCCACCAGTATCAAAAACAACGCCCTTACCCACAAGAGCTAAAGGTTGAACACTTTTTGCCCCACCTTTCCAAGACATAACGACAACTTTACTTGGATTAGCTGAACCTTGCCCAACTCCAAGAAGTGCATTCATCCCCAAATCTGATAATTGTTTTTCCTCTAAAACTTCAACTTCAATTCCTAAAGTGGACAACTTCTGCAATCGTTTGGAGAATTCTACAGTAGTCAATATGTTTGCAGGTTCGTTAACTAAATCTCTTGTGAAAAATACGCCATCAACTGTGGCCTTAATTTCTTCTAAAGACTTTTTAAAATCTAAGGGTTTATTCAGCATCAATGTTGCTGATCGAGATTTAGTAATTTTACTAGTTTTGTATTCAGAAAAACTATACTGGCGCAAAAGGTAACCTTTTATAAAATCGGCTGAAAATTTTTGACTGCCGATGTATATCAAAACACTACTATCACCAGATAATTTAGCTAAATTCACACCAGCTTTTCTTGCATCATGTAATTGTCCTGGTTTTACCCATTTTATCAAATCGATATATTTGGCAGTAATGGAGCCCGGAAATGATATACTCAGAACTTCACCGCAAGATTTTTTTTCATATTCGTCTGAATTTATTGCCCGTACAACAGCGCCCTTAGTTAATTTATTAATACGACGACAAACCCGATTTAATTTTTTTGTATCATCTATAAGAACTGATATCCGATCATAATCTTTCTCAATTAATTTTAAATCGTATTCTGTTAATTTCACATCGATTGATGTTTGCATTTCATCTCCTATACCCGCTTGTATTTGAAATAGTGTTTTATGAAATAATATTCCAGTCTATCATTCTTCAGAAATTATTGTGCTTTAATAAAAGGAGTTTTCAGTACTGCTCTATTAATATAAATCGATAATAGCTAATTAAGGATGCTGACATAACCATGAAAAAATTAGACCGTTACATATTTAAGCAAGTGGTTATTAGTTTTGTCTTTTTTTCATCTATTTTTACGCTGATTTTTTGGATCAATCGAGCCATCCGTTTGTTTGATCAACTAATCGCTAACGGACACTCCTCAGCTATTTTTTTAGAATTGGCAATATTAAGTCTTCCGTCAATCGCATCTATTGTTTTTCCTTTAGCATGTTTCGCTTCTGTAGTTTTTGTAACAAACAAACTAAAAAATGATGCGGAAATGACTATTTTACAATCATCGGGCTTGAGCCCTTTTAGACTACTAAAACCTTATTTTATTTTTGGTGTGTTATGCATGATAAGTCTGGGTTTTTTCACAACTTTAATAGTACCTTTCACCTCTAAAACGCTCTTTGAAAGACAGTTAGAGCTCGACTCATCTGTATCAGCAAGGCTCTTAAAGGAAGGAAAATTTATCCACCCTATACCGGGTGTTACATTTTTCGTTAAGGAGATCAAAGAAGATGGGACTTTGCTGAATGTATTTTTTTATGACAGAAGAAGCCAAGACGAATTTCTCACATATACAGCCACCCAAGCTTTTCTAGCAAAAGACGAAAGCAAAACGGCTTTATATATGGAAAATGGGTTAATACAAACTTTGGACGCTTCACGAAAAGAGTTGTCCACTACTGAATTTAAAAGTGTAACGATTGATTTGTCGGACGCTATAGAAAAAAGAAACCGTGAAATAATTTATCTTTCACACGTGCCGACTTGGTTATTGATCACAAACATGCAAAAAGTAAAAGAGCTAACAAATTCCGCTCAGAGCTCAGCAAACTTCGAATTGCACACACGGCTCTACAGACCTATCTTTTGTTTCGTGGCCGCCCTTTTAGGGTTTTCGTCACTTTTGATCGGAACTCACAGCAGGTTTGGCTTTAGCAAACAAATTACGTTGGCTCTATCAATAATTATTTTGATGAAAATTATTGAAAGTTATACAATAAAAATATCTCTCGGTAATTTTACATTATGGCCTCTTTTGTATTTGCCTAGCTTATTTGGAATGATCGCATCCATTTTATTTTTGATGGTAGCGAATTCACAGTACCGCCCCAAGTTCAGAGATTTATAATGACCCTTCATACTTATTTTGCACAAAAATATACTAAAATATTGTTTATAGTGTTGTTTTTGATGTCATTATTATTGGTCATGATAGATCTTATCGAGCATTCTCGAAGGTTTTCTTATGTAATAGATTTATATTCAATAATTCATTTGACTTTTCTGAATGCGCCTAAGAGCATCTATGAAATTATTGACTTAATAATGTTGATAGCCTCTTTGGTGTTTTTTATATCAATAAGTAAAACAAGTGAACTGGTTATAGTCAGGGGGGCAGGTAGATCCGTGTACGGTGCAATATTCTCTCCACTTATTGTAAGTTTTGGTTTTGGGATATTAATTTTGGCAATATTTAATCCATTGGTTGCAACTTCTAGTAAGACATATTTGAATATGAAAGAAACTTACTTAAAAGGAGAAAAGGCCGTATTTTCAATTGGATCTGAAGGGCTTTGGTTACGTCAAGGGAACAATCTAGAGCAGTCCGTTATTAGAGCTGGCAGAGCAAATTATGATGGATCAGTTTTATATGATGTTACAATTTTATCATTTTCAGAAAACGGATCAGCCAATCGTCGGCTAGAAGCAGCAACAGCCATAATTCTTGATAAAAAATGGCAACTAAGCAACGTAAAGGTGTGGCCCCTTGAACAAGGCTTTAGCTCAGAAAAAAACGCTCAAAGTATAAAGAAAATGATAATTCAATCTAATCTAACACAGGAAGAGATAAGTGAACGGATCAGTGATCCATCAAGTATTTCCATTTGGAACCTTAAATCTCATATTCTGCA
>JAAXIY010000057.1:2892-6001 GCA_012270125.1 Paracoccaceae bacterium | reverse complement strand
GCTACTTGGATCCCATCTATTTCTAGCATACTAATAGCTCTAGGATTAATCTTACATATGGAAGACGGATGAAATGAAATTTCAAACTGCTATACCAATTTTTGTTATTGTTGTCCTAATTTCAAATTTTTTAAATGCCAAAGATAAATTTGCACCAGCCATTCAAGTTGATGATATGATCATCACTAACTATGAGATACAGCAAAGATCTGCATTCTTTAAACTTTTAAAATTTCCTGGAAATCCGAAAAAAGAAGCAGAAAATTCTCTAATAGATGATCGTTTGAAAATTAGGGCCGCTGAAAAATTAGGTGTAATATTAAAACCAGGAGCACTTAATTATGAGATGGAAATTTTTGCTAAGCGTGCAAATTTAACCATAGATCAGTTTTCCAACCGCCTAAAGATGGCTGGAATAGATAGGATTACTTGGGAAAATTACATGCAAGTACCAGTTATATGGTTTGAGACAGTAAACAGGAAATTTGCGTCTGAAATTTCCTCTTCAATATCAAATAATAATACTGAAAATCAGATTATTACAGGGTCGGAAATCCAGGTTCTACTAACCGAAATTATTATACCAGTACAATCAGGGTTTGAGGAAGAGGCAGATAGTAAGATTAAAGATTTAAGAAAAATTAACTCCATTAAAAAGTTTTCTGAGGCTGCATCTAAGTATTCAGTTGCACCAACAAGAGACGTTGGTGGAAAAGTAAAATGGCAAAATTTATCTAGCTTACCTTCTGTGGTAAGACCACTAATTGCAGGGCTTTCTGCAGGCGAGGTCTCTGAACCATTACCTATCCCTGGAGGCATTGCGATTTTTCAATTACGGGACTTGAGGGAAAGCGGTTACAAAAAAGAAAATTCAGAATTTGTAGAGTACGCAGAATTTATTTTCAAAAAAAACCAAAAAACCAATAATTTATTGAATAGCAACTTAATGGTATGTGACGATTTATATAGTTTTTCAACGAACACAAAAAATACTGAGTTATTTCGAAAAAATGTAAAGGTCAGATCACTAACCAAAAATATTAAATCAATCTTATCAAATTTAGATGAAAATGAATTCATTTTTGATCATACTGACAGTGCGACCTCTAAATTAATAATGGTATGTGGACGCAGCAAGAAAGAAACCTTAACCCAAAGCGATGTAAATGAAATTAATCGCAGTTATGTAAACAAAAGACTGTTAAGTTTGGCAAATTCATATTTGGAGAATTTACGCCAAGAAGCTCGAATAGTTTTTAAATGAAAAATGAAAATAAACCTGTTTTGATAACTTGTGGTGACCCTGCCGGTGTGGGGCCAGAGGTAGCGGTATCCGCCTGGAAAGCTCTTAAAGAAGAAATCCCACTATGCTTAATAATTGATCCGCAATTCCTACCAAGCGACATAGATATTAAAATTCTTAGTGAGCCACCAAATTCAAAAGATATTGAAAATAATACTTTGACGGTAATTAATCAGAAATTTGGAGACAATAGAACTGTCGGTGAGCCAAACCCAAGACACGCCGAAGCAATAATTAAAGTAATAGAGCGTGCGGTTCAATTTGCAAAATCTGGAAAATGTTCCGCTATTTGTACAATGCCTATAAGTAAATCAATCCTGAAAGCTGGAGCAAACTTTCGTTTTCCAGGTCATACAGAATATCTCGCGCATCTTGATGAAAGTAGAAACTTTGCCATGATGCTTGTAAACAGATATTTAAAAGTGGTTCCAGCAACTATTCACGTCCCAATCAAAGATATAACAAAGTATTTAAACGCCGAAAAAATTGAGAAAATAATTAAAACCACGCATCAAGAGCTCGTAAACCGATTTTCAATTACAAACCCACATATTTGGATTTCGGGTTTAAACCCTCATGCAGGAGAAAACGGAACCATCGGAGATGAAGAGAAAGAATATATTTCTCCAGTTATTAAAAAGCTGCAATCTGAAGGCTATAATTTATTAGGGCCAATCTCAGCCGATACTATGTTTTATGAAAAAAAGAGACGCAAGTTTGATGCTGCAATATGTATGTATCACGATCAAGCACTGATACCCATTAAAACCTTAGATTTTCATACGAGTGTCAATTTAACGATTGGCCTTAGCTTTATAAGGACCTCTCCAGATCACGGAACAGCTTTTGATATTGCCGGTAAAAATTTAGCAAATCCTACTTCAGCTATAGAAGCCATAAAATTAGCTTGGAATTTAGCAAAGAAGGAACAAAGAGATAAATAAACTTCAGCCTATCAGACAGGTCATTGAAAAATATGATCTATACGCAAAAAAATCTTTAGGCCAAAATTTTATTTTTGATTTAAACCTTACTTCAAAAATAGCTAGGTCAGCCGGAAATCTAACAGATTTTGAAGTTTTAGAGATAGGTCCAGGTCCAGGCGGCTTGACAAGAGGATTGCTCTCAGAAGGCGCTCAAAAAGTCGTTGCCATTGAAAAAGACCCAAGATGTATCCTTGCTTTAAAAGAGCTTAAAAAACATTACCGTGATCGATTAGAAATAATTGAGGGCGATGCGACTAAAATACAGCAGGAAAAATATTTTACCAAGCCGGTAAAAGTGATTGCTAACCTTCCTTACAATATTGGCACGAAACTTTTGATTGAATGGTTAACTGTTAGAACTTGGCCGCCTTTTTGGCATAGCTTAACACTTATGTTTCAAAACGAAGTTGCTGAAAGAATAGTAGCAAGCCAAGGTAATAAATCTTATGGGAGGCTCTCGGTACTATCTAACTGGCGTTGTAACACCTCTATAAAAATGAAACTTAATCCAGAAGTGTTCTTTCCACCCCCTAAAGTTACGAGTGCTGTTGTTCAATTAGAAGCTTTGGCAGAACCCAAATATAAATCAAATTTAGATGATTTGGAGATAGTAGTTGCCACCGCTTTTAATCAACGAAGAAAAATGTTGAGGTCATCACTTAAAAAAATCACACCAGATATAGAGACTATACTTAAAGATATCGATATAGATCCATCTTTACGGGCAGAAGACTTAACAATTGAGAAATTTTGCTTAATAGCCAATAAGTTAAATTTAACTTAATTATTCCGCAGCTTCTTTTGAAACCTTATCCGATGA
>JAAXIY010000057.1:0-2792 GCA_012270125.1 Paracoccaceae bacterium | reverse complement strand
TCTTTCTGAGCCTGAGCAAGAAGCCTTAGATAATGCTCGGCATGTTGTTGAAAGTTTTCTGTAGCAACACGATCGTTGGAAAGCTGAGCATCTCGTGCCAACTGATTATACTTATCAATTATTTGCTGAGGCGTTCCACGGACTTTACCTTCAGGTCCAGAGCTATCAAAAACCCTATTTAAAACATTTCCTACAGAACGATTGTTATTTCTATTCTGCTTGCTACGAGAACGCGATTTAGTAGATCTCATTAAATTTTCGAGCCTTATTACAATCTAAATTTTTCACCGCGACTTGTTAAAATCATAACTTTTTTGCGATGTGGGCTTGTTGTTTTATGCGCAGCAGCCGAAGCTGTAAGCGACCGACGACTTACTTGTAACCTAAAATTATATAAATAAACAAGGCTAAAAAGAAAGATTTTAATAAAAAATATTTGTTAGTGGAATTTTGCAGTAACCAATCGATCCTTTCTTGCCAAATCTTTTAATGTTTTCACTTCAGATAAACCGGAAGAATTCATAAGAGTTTTGACACTGTCACTCTGAGATGCTCCTATTTCGAGAACTACTGTACCTCCAGGATTAAGGAATTTTGTTAATTGAGGTATGATCCGTTCATAAGCACCCAATCCGTCGCTGCCCGCAAATAAAGCTAGTTCTGGATCGTGATTCAAAACTTCCTGAGAAATTTCATTAATTTCAGACAAGCCAATGTAAGGAGGGTTTGAAATAATAAGATCAAATTTACCCTCAATAGCTTCAAACCAATCAGACTTTAAAAAATCTATTTTTTCTTCAACATCAAAATTTTTGGCATTTATTTGTGCCACTAACAACGCAGCCTCAGAAATATCTGTTGCTACCACATTAACTTCTTTCCATTCGCACGCCAGTGATATCGCAATAACACCAGAACCTGTACCAAGCTCTAAAACTGATCGAACTGGTCTATCTATAACATAATCTATAAGTGTTTCCGTGTCGCCCCTTGGATCTAATACATCTTCATTAATGAAGAAAGTACGTCCCCAAAATTGTCTCTTTCCTAAAATTTTTGCTATTGGCTCTCTATTTATTCTTCGAGATATTAACTTTTCTAGAGAAGACCTTGTTTCTTCTGGTACGTTTTCATTTGTGTTCAGTGCTAACTGGGATTTTGGGATACCAAAAGCATGTGCTACTAATATTCGTGCATCCCTAGCAGCATTATCAATTTCTGAAATTGACAATTTTAATGTAGCGTCACTTATTAATTGCTTGACTTTCAATCGCCTATCTCAGCTAATTTTTCAGCTTGGTCATATTCGATCAAGGCAGAAACCATTTCAGCTAAATCTCCTTGTATTACTTGATCAAGCTTATACAAAGTTAGATTTATTCGATGGTCAGTAACGCGCCCTTGTGGAAAATTGTATGTCCTAATCCTTTCCGACCTATCTCCCGAACCTACTTGTGACTTTCGATCAGCCGATCTTTCGCTATCAACTCTCTGTCGCTCTAAGTCATAGAGCCGCGTCTTCAAAACTTGCATAGCAATTTCTCGATTTCTATGCTGAGACTTCTCCGAACTTGTTACTACAATTCCTGACGGTATATGGGTAATTCTAACAGCAGAGTCCGTTGTGTTCACATGCTGTCCCCCTGCTCCAGAACTTCGCATCGTATCAATTCGAAGATCATTTTGTTCGATTTTTATATCGACATCTTCAGCTTCAGGCAGAACTGCAACCGTTGCAGCTGAAGTATGTACTCTTCCTCCACTTTCCGTTTCTGGAACACGTTGCACTCGATGAACACCACTTTCGTATTTTAGCTTGGCGAAAACACCATCACCTTTTACGTGAACAACAACTTCTTTTATTCCCCCAAGTTCCGACAACTGTTCTTCAATAATTTCGAATGTCCAACCACTAGTCTCCGAAAATCTTTGGTACATCCTTAGAAGATCCGCGGCAAATAAAGCGGCTTCATCTCCACCAGTTCCCGGTCTAATTTCAATCATTGCAGATCTTTCATCTGCAGCATCTTTAGGTAATAACGCTAACTGCAGGAGTTTTTCCACTTCAGGCACCCGCGCTTTTAGGACAGGAATTTCTTCCTCTGCAAGTTGCCGCATATCAGGATCAGCCAGCATAACTTCTGCTTCCTTTAAATCAGCAAGCAAAGACTTATATTCTTCTATTGTTTCAACTACTGGTTTTAACTGCGAGTATTCTTTAGAAAGTTTAGCGATTTCTTCGCCAGAAATACCCGCGCTCATTTGAGCCTCTAGAAATTCGTATCTCTGATGAATTTGCTCTAATTTTTGTAAAGGAACCATGGCGAGGTCATAAGATTTTTAAGAACCTTGGGTCAAGCCCTCTTATTTTTTGAATTAGAACCCCAAATACATAGAAGCTCTGTAACAGCATGCGCCCCAGCAATAGCTGTTGCACCGGAGGTGTCGTAACTAGGCGAAACTTCAACCACATCTCCACCTATCATATTAATTCCTGCGATGTCTCTAAGAAGGATCGCAGCCTGACCTGAAGATAATCCTCCCCACACTGGTGTTCCGGTGCCAGGTGCAAATGCTGGGTCAAGACAATCTATATCAAATGTCAGGTAAGTGGGTCTATTCCCCAAAATTGATTTGATTTTTTGTGCAACCTGGGCTGGGCCCTTTTCATGTACCTCCCTAGCATCAATGACATTCACGCCTAAGGTATCTTCATTTGTTGTCCGAATTCCAACTTGTACGGATGTTTTGGGATCTATTATTCCACTTTTCACCGCCTTGTAAAACATTGT
>JAAXIY010000012.1 GCA_012270125.1 Paracoccaceae bacterium | reverse complement strand
GGAGAGGCAAAACCGCAAGCCAAAGCAACATTAATTACACTCATGTCCGTTTGCATGAGTAAATTTCTAGCTTTTTGGAGTCTTAATTCCATGTAGTAACGCTTTGGGCTACGGTCCAGATAGCGGCGAAATAAACGTTCTAGTTGTCGGGTAGACATACCTACGTCTTTTGCAAGGATTGAGGGGCTTATGGGCTCCTCGATATTTATTTCCATCATCTGGATAACTTTACTTAATTTTGGATGCCTGACACCAATTCGTGTTGGTACTGATAGCCGTTGAGTATCTTGATCAGTTCTAATAGAGGAATAAATCATTTGATCAGCAACTGCATTGGCTAGCTCTTCTCCATGTTCATCTGCTATAATTTTTAAGAGAAGATCTATAGAGGATGTTCCTCCAGCAGTTGTATATCGATTTCCGTCGCATACGAAGACTGTTTTCGTCAATTCTACTTCTAAAAATTCTTCAGCAAAACTATCTTGATTTTCCCAATGAATTGTAGCTTTTTTTTCATCTAATAATCCCGCTTTAGCCATTGGGTATGCGGCTGTACATAGGCCTCCTATAGTTAGACCTCTACGAGCTTCACGACGAAGCCAACCAATCAATTTCTTGGTTGTTGCTTCTTGAATGGATGTTCCACCACATAGCAAGACGGTATCGTCTCTGTGAAGTTCTATTAGAGAATTATCTAATTTGAATTGGGTTCCTGCCGAACACGATACAACCCCTTCATTTTCTCCTATAAAAGTCCATTCATATAACGTCTTACCCGACATTCGATTTGCTATCCGCAGTGCGTCCAGTGCTGATGAAAATGATAAAAGAGTAAAGTTTTCCATTAAAACAAATACAAATCGCCGAGGAGATTTCACATTAGAATTGAATTTTATAACGCTGTTTTCATTCAACATTAGTCAAATCCGATCTTCCGAATCTAAACGGTTTCAGTAACGTTACTCTTCTTTTAGTTATACTTGGTCTCAATGTTACAATAACGTCAAGTATTTTTAGCTTTGATATTAAAATATGGTAGTTTTTTTTAAGATGGTATAATAGCCAGTGTGTACAAGTTTTTGGAGAGATTAGATGAGTATTTGGGAAAAAAGCAATTGGCGCTCAAAGCCAAGGGTTCAGATGCCTGATTATACAAATCAAGACGTGCTGAAGTCTGTAGAAAAACAATTATCTTCTTATCCTCCACTCGTATTTGCTGGTGAGGCGCGAAATCTTAAAGAAAAACTAGCTTTGGCCTCCACGGGCGATGCATTTTTACTTCAAGGCGGTGATTGTGCTGAAAGTTTTGAGCAATTTAGTGCTGACACCATACGCGATACTTTCAAAGTTATGTTGCAGATGGCAATGGTTCTTACGTTTGGGGCAAAAGTTCCCGTCATAAAAGTTGGTCGTATGGCTGGCCAATTTGCAAAACCTCGATCAGCTCCGACCGAAATCCAAAATGGAATAGAACTCCCGAGCTATCGAGGCGACATTATTAACGAATTGGCTTTCAATGAGAAAGCCAGGGTGCCTAATGCTAAAAAAATGCTGCAAGCATATACCCAAGCGGCTGCCACTTTAAACCTCATTAGGGCTTTTTCGACTGGGGGTTACGCTGATGTCAATCAAGTTCACAGTTGGACTTTGGGGTTTACGGAAGGTGAAAAAGCTGCCGAATATAGAGAAATGGCTGAACGTATAAAAGACGCCTTGGATTTTATGAAAGCCGCCGGGCTTGAAGGAAAGTCAGCTTACGAGCTTCGTACTGTTGACTTTTATACCAGCCACGAAAGTTTACTCTTGGAATATGAGGAGGCTTTAACGCGATTGGACTCAACTTCAGGCAAGTGGCTTGCTGGTTCCGGACACATGATTTGGATTGGGGATAGAACTAGACAACCAGATGGTGCTCATGTTGAATTCGCTCGTGGAGTACTGAATCCTGTGGGTTTGAAATGTGGACCTACTACTTCTGAAGAAGATTTAAAGATTTTATTACATAAATTGAATCCTGAAAACGAGCCTGGCAAGCTTACGCTAATAGCTAGGTTTGGAGCTGGAAATGTAGGTGATCATCTTCCAAGGTTAATCAAAGCTGTAAAGCAAGAAGGTGCGAATGTTGTTTGGTGTTGCGATGCCATGCATGGAAACACTATTAAGTCTTCTACTGGGTATAAAACACGTCCATTTGAAAGTGTTTTAAGAGAGGTAAGAGAGTTTTTTGAAATCCATAATGCAGAAGGAACGATACCAGGTGGGGTTCATTTTGAAATGACGGGCCAGGATGTAACAGAATGTACTGGTGGTGTAAGAGCTGTTACAGATGAAAATCTTTCTGATCGTTATCACACCGCCTGTGACCCTAGGTTAAATGCTTCCCAATCACTTGAACTGGCGTTTCTTGTCGCTGATGAACTTGTAAAAAGAAGGTCGTCGGAAAAGATAACAGGCGCCGCATAACAAAACGATTTTGCTAAAATTTTTTAGACCCAGATTCGGGTTTTAAAGCGGTATCTCATCATCTAAATCTTGGGCTGCTGAAGGGCTTTCTGTTTCACTTCCAAAGTTTGGTGTGTTATCCGGTGTGTCATTGGAAGAACCAATATATCCTCCAGATGAATTAGCGTCGCCACGGCTATCTAACATTGTCAGGGTACTTGTATACGGTCTAAGAACGACCTCCGTGGTGTAGCGATCTTGACCAGATTGATCTTGCCACTTTCTAGTTTCTAGTTGCCCCTCAATATAAACTTTAGATCCCTTTTTTAAATACTGTTCTGCAATCCGAACTAAGGGTTCAGAAAAAATAGCGACGGAGTGCCACTCTGTTTTTTCTCGTCTTTCGCCTGTATTTCGATCTTTCCAGGTTTCTGAGGTTGCAATTCGAAGATTACATACTTTACCACCGTTTGGAAAATTGCGGACTTCGGGGTCTACACCCAAGTTACCTAATATTATCACTTTGTTTACTGAGCCAGCCATCTAATTTTCCCTTCGAATCTAATTTATAGACTGTGTATAATAGCCTAATCTTAAAAAAAGTAGCTAAATCAGTCAAAATTTATTCAGCGGCAAGTTTAATCACAGGTGTCATTTTTGCTAATTTATTTTCACTCAAATGACACTTTATTTGATGACCTGTTGCAATGTCTCTTTGCGGTGGAATTTCTTTCTCACATAAATTATCCGGCACATCTTTTTTCCATCTACACCTTGTTTGAAAAGGACAACCGCTCGGTGGGCTCATAGCCGATGGAATATCGCCTTCAAGAACGATATGCTCTTTCTCAACATTAGTGTCTGCTATCGGAACAGCCGATAAAAGTGCTTCTGTATAGGGATGATAAGGTGGTGCAAAAACCTGGTCTGTGGTTCCTAATTCTACAACATGTCCTAGATACATCACCATTACTCTATCAGAGAGATAACGAACTATCGAGAGATCGTGACTGATGAACAGCAGGGTAGTTTTTTCGTTTCTTTGGATTTCCATAAGTAAATCAGTAACTGCAGCTTGAACAGACACATCAAGGGCTGATACTGGCTCGTCTGCTACAACTATTCTTGCTCCACCTGCAAATGCTCTGGCGATTCCAACTCTTTGTTTCTGACCACCTGATAGTTGTCGGGGCATTCTATCTGCAAACTCACGAGGTAGTTTTACAAGATCTAGAAGTTCTAACATGCGTTCATTTCGATCTTTGTCACTTTTCCCAAACTTAAAAATTTCTAATGCGCGAACGATCTGCCGCCCAACGGTCATTGAAGGATTCAGTGTGTCAAATGGATTTTGGAAAACCATTTGAATATCTGCAACGGTTTCTGTCGTTCGGTTTTCTATTGGAATTGAGCCGATTGAATTATTATCTAATACAACAGCACCATCTGTAGCGGTTTCTAGGCCCATCAAAACCTTTGCTAATGTTGATTTTCCGCATCCTGACTCTCCTACAATTGCTAAAGTTTCACCCTCTCTTGCTTCGAAAGAAAGAGTTTCGTTGGCTTTTACAACTTTCTTATCGCCAGATGAGCCAAACAATGCGTTTGCGGCGACTTCATAATATTTTTTTAGATTATCAATTTTGAGAATAACATCTCCTGGCTCAACCTGATTTGAAGTTTCGGCCTTTGTTACGGGAGCCATCCAATCAATTTCCTGAAATTTTAAACAGCGTGTTGAATGACGATCAGTCTTTTCAATTTCTGTCATTTCTATTTTTTGAGAGTCACATCGCTTAGGTTCAAAGTACATACATCTCGGTCCAAAATTACATCCGTCGGGCCTTTCGTGAGGAAGTGGGAAATTACCCGGAATGGCTACCAGAGGTCTAGCATTTTTGTCTGCCCCTGGCAGTGGTATTGATCTAAATAATGCCTGTGTGTATGGATGTTGCATCTTATTAAATACGTCTTGAATTGAGCCAGTTTCGACAGCTTCACCCGAGTACATTACGCAAATTCTATCGCAAGTTTCTAATACTAAACCCAGATTATGGGATATAAACAGCATAGAGGTACCATATTTTTTCCCTAAATCTTTTACCAGATCGACGACGGCCGCTTCTACTGTCACATCCAGGGCTGTTGTCGGCTCATCTAAAATCAAAAGAGAGGGCTTTGACATCAATGCCATAGCTATAACTATACGCTGTTGCTGACCTCCTGATAATTGATGGGGAAACGACTTTAGAATTCGCTCAGGGTCCGGTAGTTTAACATCTGTAACAACTTCAAGCGCTCGTTTGTAAGCCTCTTCCTTGGAAACACCTTCATGGATCATTGGTACTTCCATTAACTGATTAGCAATTTTCATAGCTGGATTAAGAGATGCCATGGGCTCCTGATAAATCATTGCAATTTCATTGCCACGTATGTCACGAAGCACTTCAGGCGATAGTTTTCCTAAATCTTGACCTTTGAATTTTATTGATCCGCCAACTATTTTTCCATTTACGCCAAGATCTTGCATAACGCCAAGGGCAACGGTTGATTTTCCACATCCAGACTCTCCTACTAGGCCAACGGCTTCGCCAGGTTCTACTGAAACAGAAAAGTCCATGACTGCTGGAATTTCTCGCAACCTAGTAAAAAATGAAATGGATAAATTATCAATTTCAAGTATTGGACCGTCATAGTCAGATAACTTACTCATTGGTTTCTCTTTTCATGCACCAGAAATCTCTGAATTCACTGCGATTAATCTTTTAAACTCTCTTCTCTCAAACCATCAGCTAACAAGTTCAAACCTAATACTAAACTCAGCAAGGCAAAAGCAGGTGGTAAGGCAGGGTGGGGATATATAGACAGTAGTTTTCGGCCTTCGTTTATCGTTGCACCCCAGTTTGGGCTTTCCGGATCAAGGCCAAGACCAAAAAAACCAAGAGTTCCCAATAAAATAGTAGTGTATCCAATCCTTAAGCAGAAGTCGACTATGAGAGGCCCTCTAGCATTTGGTAAAATTTCCCAAAGCATAATATACCAAGCGCCTTCACCTCGAGTTTGTGCTGCTGAAACATAGTCTCGCGTTTTGATGTCTAATGTGAGACCTCGAACAATACGAAATACAGTTGGAGAATTTACAAACACTACTGACACAAAAACAGTTAGTAACCCTCCGGGTACATCAAATCCATCTATTGTGTTAAAAATTGTAACCTTGGACCCCGGTTCATTTATTAACGAAAGATATAAATAACCTAACAAACCAACAATTATAATCATCAATATGTTGCGTTTCTTTGGCTCGATATAAAAACGCGTGTTTATTAAAACAGCAAAAAATAGGATTGGGAAACTAAATAAAAAGATCGCCATGTATTGAGGTAATCCAGTCATTCTTATCTCAGGCGTTACAAGCAAATAAAATAATAAAATCACAGGGAAAGCTAAGATTAAATTTGCAACAAAAGATAAAAGGGTATCTAGTTTTCCTCCATAGTAGCCCGCAGGTAGACCCAAGGTTATTCCAACCATAAATGCGAATAATGTGGCCAATGGGGCGATCACAATTATAATAGAGGCGCCGTCCATAACTCTACTAAATACGTCTCTTGCAAGGTGATCACCACCTAAAAGATAAAAAGCATAATCTCCCTCTTCAGCACCCCTGAATGGCGTTCCTGGAACCTTATTTTTCATACCAGAAACTTGTGAAAGAGGATCATGAGTTGAGATCATATCAAATGCCCCAGCAAAAAATCCAACATAAGCCCAAAACAATACAATCCCAAAGCCAATCATACCAATTGGACTATCAAATAATTTACCATAGAGGCCTAAGTTTCTTTTGTAATAAATTGAAATGGAAAAAGTTGCTATCAGGGCAATCCACACCGGAATTAGTTGATAAAACATTCGTGATAAAATTTCTGCCCAGGTTAATGCTTCCATATTTTTATACCTTTAAGACACACTGATGCGGGGATTAAGATAAACATAACCTATATCCGAAATTAATTGCGTTAATAAAACAACGACAACAGAAACTGCTGATACGGCAAGTAAAAGTTCAACATCATTATTACCTGCGGCTTGAACCAATACCCAGCCGAACCCTTTGTAGTTAAAGAGGGTTTCTACGATCACAACCCCGTTTAAAAGCCAAGGAAATTGCAGCATGATCACTGTGAAAGGTGCAATTAACGCATTCCTTAAAGCATGCTTAACAACAATATTGCCGAACGAGACACCTTTTAAACGGGCCGTTCTGATGTACTGAGCGGTCATGACTTCGGCCATTGAGGCTCTGGTCATTCGTGCAATGTAGCCCATGCCATAAAGAGCGATTGTCAGTACAGGAAGAAAGAAGTTTTCAAAGTTGGCATCTTCCATTGCTTTGGTTGCAGTGCCTTTAAACCATTTTAATCCGAAAGCAGTTGATGAAAATACAGCTATAAAAATAACTCCAGATACATATTCTGGGGTGGCTGTCGTTGTTATAGAGAATGTAGATAATGTTCTGTCAGTCCTGCTTCCTTCCCGCATTCCAGCCAGTATGCCTATGATTAATGCGCTGGGTATCATTAGTATCATAACCCAAAACATTAATTTTCCTGTTAAAGACAATCTAATTAGTACTAATTTTCCGATATCATCTTTAAAAACTGTCGAGTAACCCCAGTCACCTTGTAATACACCACAAAAAGTGGCTGCATCTTCGGCCTGCATACCTGGCTTTATACATTTGCCCCTTATGGTTCCATCTTTCCCTTCTATTACATAACCGGGAAGTACACCAAGCCACTGTCCATATTTAATTGGTAGGGGTTGCAAATAGCCTCTGTCTTCCAAAAAAGAGGTAACTTCTGCCTCAGACATTCTAAAATTGCCCTGTGTCTTAGCGAGCTTTTCTAAATTTGGAAAAAGATTTGTTAAGAAAAAAACAATAAACGTAAGGCAAATAGAAGTAATAAGCATTAAGCCTACTCGTCTTAAAATAAATTGCCCCATAATGTTTAACTCTATTTCTAAATAAAATGGGCCGCACTGGTAAAAGAGCGCAGCCCATAAAGATTTGCGTTAAGCTTAAGCTTTGAAGCCCCATTTATAAACATGCGCGTGATAAGCGATATGCATATCACAAACAGTATTTGAGGAATGGCTTCTGTAGAGTGAACGCCAGTAAGGTTGAATTGTACAACCTTCCTCAGCAATCAGTGCCTGACACTTACCAGCAACTGCTCGACGCTTATCGGCATCAGCAATTGCATTAGCTTCTGCGAGTAGAGCGTCAAATTCAGCATTACTCCAACCCATCTCATTCCAAGCTTCGCCTGACCGATAAGCTAAACCCCAAACTTGGGTCGCGAAGGGTCGGTGGTTCCAGTTTGTTGAGCTGAAAGGATATTTAGCCCAATCGTTCCAAAATGTTGATCCTGGAAGAATTGTTCTCTTAACTTTAATACCCGCATCCCGGAGTTGGGCTGCAACTGCATCGGTAGTATTTTTTCTCCAGTCGTCGTCAATTGAAATGAGCTCATGCTCATAATCCGCCATTCCCGCTTCTGCCATAAGTGCTTTTGCCTTTGCAGGATCAAATGGAAGACGACCAACGGATGCATCATGCTCTGGGTGCATTGGACCTGCATGATGGTTATCAGCGGCTTGACCTTTGTTTGCATAACCTAATTCAAGACAAATATTGTTATCAACGGCCATGGCTAACGCTTGTCTAACACGCTTATCAGCATAGACAGTATTTCCATCTGCGTCCGGCGATGTTTGATTTGGTCGGATTAAAATTGTTGAACCAGTTGCGATTTCTGAGTTTTCCCAGCCAATCCCTTCCATTATATCAACATACTCGCCAACGTTTTCGTAAAAACAATCAACTTCATCAGCTTCAGCCGCAGCTAACCAAGCTGCAGGGTCTGTGCCGTAATCGATGTATTCGATACGATCTAAAGGACAAGTTCTGCCAGCAGAATAACCCCACCAATCAAAGCCTTCATTTTTGACGGAGACAGACTTTACGCCTACTTCATGAGATTCCAATACAAATGGTCCTGTTCCAACAGAGCCTGATGCCATCGTGGCAGGATCAAAACTGCTGTGAACAACCGCAGCTGGGTAGTCAGCCATGCCAGCTATAATTGTAATATCAGAAGCTAGACAATTTAACTGCACAGTATGGCTATCGATTACTTTAATAGCATTTGCACCAGCTTTTTCCGTCGCTGGATCAATTAGAGATGCCATACGTCCAGCCATTGAATTACCTTCGACGGCTTTGTCACACCACATTTCAATATTTCTGGCGACGTCATCAGCTGTAAAGTCATCCCCATTGTTCCACTTGACGCCTTTTCTGACGTTCAAAGTATATTGAGACGCGTCACCATTTGCGCTCCAACTTTCTAGTAGGTTTGGAGTCAGGCTACCGTCATTATTATATTCAACAAGATATTCCAAATAACCAGCTGTGCTGTGAGCTATTTGAGTCCAGTCATAGGTCCTTGGATCCTTAAGAGCTCTCACTTCCATTTGCATTCGCAATGTCCCACCACTCTTCATGTGGCCCCCTGCGTAAGCAGGTTGGACAGCGCCTATTAGCCCATAGGCACCAGCCGCAGTTACGCCAAGAGTTGTAGCTCTTGCCATGAATTCACGGCGATTCATCTCTCCGTTTTCATATTCTGTTTTAAACATTTCCACTGCTGGGTGGAATTTACTTTCTTGCGTCATCTCATTCTCCCTGTGTGACACGCTTTAAAATAACTGATTGCGTCGAAAAGTTTTGATTTCTCAATACAAATCCATAGGCTACACGAACATATGAGAGTGCTAAGGTCAACGGTAGCATCCGTCATTTCCCTATAAATTTGCGACATAGAATTAAAAAAAACGACTATAATTTAAAAAATGCCAATAAAAACATATTGTTAAATTTTTCTTCAAATATTTCTGCTGAAAAGTTTTTTTTAAGTTAATTTAGTTTTTTCCAACTTTTCATTTTGCTTCTGAACCAAGTTCTTTGTCTTTTGGCATATTGTCTAGTGGCAACTACAACCTCTTCTTTCAACTGCTCCATCGAAATATCATCATTTAAAAATGCCATTAGTTCTTTCGCGCCAATCGCTTTTGAGCTTGGATTAGTTTCATTCCAATTTGAAAAATTTTTTAATGCCTCGTCTATAAGGCCGTTATCTAGCATTTGATCAAAACGATTGTTTATTCGCTTGTTTACAGTAGGCGCATCACAATCAAGTAAAATTGCCTCGCAGTTCTTTAAACTTAAAGTAGGTTCTGGCGTTTGGTTGTGCCAAGATACAAGGCCACGTCCAGTTGCTTTCATCACTTCCCATGCCCGTTGAACTCTCATCGGGTTATTTTTATCAATCTTTTTGATTGTTTCTGGATCAATTTCTTCAATTAAACTTTCAAAACCATCACTCTGAATTCTGTTATTTGCCTCTACTTTTATTTCGGCTGGAATATCGGGGATATCGACTAGGCCTTTTGTCAAAGCGGAAAAATATAGGCCTGTGCCCCCAACAATTATCGGTCTTGAGCAACTCGATAGTATTTTTTTAACCTCACCCAACCAATGCCCAACAGAATATTCAACCTCTGCTGGGATATGTCCGTAGAGTTCATGTTTAACTTTACTCTCTTCGGCAGGTGATGGCCGGGCTGTTAAAATTCGCCAATTTTCAAATACCTGAATAGCGTCAGCGTTTATTATCACACTGTCTCTTTTTTCTGCAATTTGAAGAGCAAGTTGTGATTTCCCAGAAGCTGTTTGGCCAGCAATTAAAACTGGCCTTTCT
>JAAXIY010000002.1 GCA_012270125.1 Paracoccaceae bacterium | reverse complement strand
ATTGCACTACGCCTATTCAATACAGACTGCTCAGCAGAAGATAATGCAAGTTCAGCAGCTTCTACAGCAGCTTTGGTTCCCACTCCCCTAACCTGTAGATCCTTTTGGCGAGACAAAGCCATTTTTCTTAGATTTGCCTGTTTGAGAGCAGCTTCGAGCTCATCTTGGCTCAGTGATAAGGCTCTTGCAGCGTCCTCCACTTCTGCCTGAGCATCCATAATATCCGCCTTGGCCTTTAAATATGAAGATTGTGCGTCAGCATCGTTAAGTTCAACTAGTTTCTCACCTAATTTAACTTGCCCACCGTCCACAAAATTCTTTGAAAGTTCTGTTACTTGTCCTCCTATTGCTAGTCTTAAATCTAGTGTTCGACGACTTTTTATTTCTCCAAAAGCTTCAAGTTGAGGAGTTATAGATTTAGGTTCGGCAGTAACAACATTAACAGCAAAAGTACGTTCCCTCGGCTGAGGGGCTCGTGCCTCCTGGGCAAATCTTTCAGTTAACGCATCTTTAATAAGAGAACCTGCATAGGCTAAGATACCTAGTGATAGGGTTAAAAGTGTTAAACCTATCAGGGCCTGACGAAAAAAACGCATAATGGTAACTTTCAATTGTTATTATAAAGGATCAAAGCGCAGCTAACCCTACATTCTTTAATTCCTTTAAAACAGAACTAGCTGGAAAACTAAAAAATCCAAGGTACTGGACATAATTTCTAATACTACTTTCTTTTTAAATGTTCATCTAACCTCGGCATTATCTCCACAAAATTACAAGGTTGATGTCTGAAATCTAGTTGCTTAACTAAAATCTCATCCCATGCATCTTTACAGGCATTGGGACTTCCAGGCAGCGCAAACAAATATGTTCCACCAGCAACGCCAGCGGTGCTACGCGACTGAATAGCAGAAGTTCCAATTTTTTTCATACTTATAATCGAAAATACTATTCCAAATGCATCGATCTCTTTTTCATAAACATCACGATGAGCCTCTACTGTTACATCGCGGCCAGTGAGGCCAGTTCCCCCTGTGGATATGATGACATCAACAGCATCATTTTCAATCCAATCTTCGAGCTTTGATCTAATTTGTTGTCTATCATCTTTAACTATGTCTCGGAAAACGACTTGATGCCCAGAAGCTTCTATTTTTTTACTGAGAGTTGAACCGCTTTTATCATCGTTTAAAGATCGCGTATCAGAAACCGTCAATACAGCGATCCGCACAGGAATAAATTTTTTTCTTTCATCAATACTCACGCAATTTCCTTAAGCTTTTTCTTTATTTTTAATAAATCCGACCAAGCATCTTTTTTTGCTGCAGTATTCCTTAATAAATATGCTGGATGAAACATTGGCATCACTGGGGTTTGTTCAAAATCAAACCAACTACCTCTTAATTTTGTTATACCTGTTTGACCTATAAGAGCCCTACAACTTATATTCCCAAGAGCAACAAGAATTTTGGGCCCAACCAATTCAATGTGCTTTTTTAAAAATGGTAACATCATTTCTATTTCATCAGGGTTTGGATCACGGTTTTGAGGCGGTCTCCAGGGGATAACGTTACAAATATAAGCCGTGCCAATAAAATTATTATCCAATTGGTCTTTGTCCCTTGTGAGACCAATTGGTCTGAGCATTTTATCTAAGAGTTGACCAGCTCGGCCAACAAAAGGAATGCCTTGAATGTCCTCCTCTCGCCCTGGAGCCTCACCAACAAGCATCACATTTGCATCTGGATCGCCAGAAGAAAACACCAGATTTCTTGCTCCTTTTTTTAAATCGCAAAACTCATAATTGGCTAATGAATTTTTTAACTGATCTAAGTTTTCACTCTGCTCCGCCAAACTTTCAGCCTGAGTAATTGCAGTATTTAGTTTTGGCATTTTTTGATCTTCAGAGGTTGATTTTTTTTTCTTAGGATCAGGGTCTATGGTAATTTCTGAAAACCTATCAATGGGCGAATTTCCAATGTTTTCATCAACACCAAGCTCGAGCTGCCACCTCAACAACTCTATCGCTTCCATCATTTCAGTTTTCGAATCCATAGTCCAAAATTAGTAAATCTTTTCAAAAATTAAAACTAGGTAACAGTTAAACCAGACAATAATCGCTTGTTTGTATTTAAAGGTATGATTATGACCTTAGTTATTCACAGAGAGTTCTAAATGAGTTTTAAAGATAAACATTTGCTAGGGATCGAAGCCATTCGACCTGAGGCAATATTAGAAATCTTAGATTTAGCGGAAGAATATGTCCAACTAAATAGGTCTCAAGATAAACGAGCACAGTCTCTAACAGGCCTCACCCAAATTAATATGTTCTTCGAAAACTCAACTCGTACCCAAGCCAGTTTTGAATTGGCCGGGAAAAGATTGGGCGCAAATGTGATGAATCTATCCATGGAAGCGAGTTCTCTCAAAAAAGGCGAAACACTAATCGATACAGCGCTCACACTAAACGCAATGCAACCTGACCTACTAGTTGTTAGACATCCACAATCTGGAGCAGTAGATTTACTCTCTCAAAAAGTAAATTGTTCGGTCTTAAACGCGGGAGATGGGCGACATGAACACCCTACGCAAGCGCTTCTTGATGCTTTGACAATTCGTCGTGCAAAAGGAAGGCTCCACAGATTAAATATCGCTATTTGCGGAGATATCGCCCATTCACGAGTTGCCCGTTCTAACATAATTTTGCTTGGAAAAATGGAGAATAGAGTAAGACTAGTAGGTCCTCCCACCCTTATGCCCTCAGAAATAAATGAGCTAGGAGTCGAAGTTTACCAAGACATGCGCCAAGGCCTGAAGGATGTGGATGTGGTGATGATGCTTAGGCTGCAAAAAGAAAGAATGGATGGCGGCTTTATACCTTCCGAAAGAGAATATTATTACCGCTTTGGGCTCAATAAAGAAAAACTGTCTCTTGCAAAGGAAGATGCAATTGTAATGCACCCCGGGCCAATGAACCGTGGCGTTGAAATTGATGGTGAGTTAGCGGATGACATCAATAGGTCAGTAATCCAAGAACAGGTTGAAATGGGCGTTGCAGTGAGAATGGCAGCAATGCACCTTTTGGCCAGAAACTATAATTTAGAAGACAATGGTTAACTGAATGAAAACACTTCTGACTAACGCAAAAGTCATTGATCCTGTGACTGAAACAATTTCAGATGGCGAGATTATGTTTGAAGACGGGATTATTATCTCAAGAGAAAAGGAAGATAAAACAATAGATTGCCAGGGCTTATATTTAAGCCCTGGATTGATCGATCTGGGCGTAAAGGTAGGTGAGCCAGGAGAAAGACATAAAGAAAGTTATAAGTCTGCAGGAGCAGCCGCCGCGGCTGGTGGCGTAACAACCATAGTCACACGACCAGATACACATCCGGCAATTGATACCCCGGAAGTTTTAGAATTTATTCGTAGAAGAGCCCACGAAGTGTGCCCGGTGAACGTAGTACATATGGCCGCTTTAACAAAAGAGCGTGCGGGGCGTGAAATGACAGAGATAGGTTTTCTGAAAGATGCCGGTGCTATTGCTTTCACCGATTTCAATAATGTTGTTAGAAACTCAAAAATTTTATCAAGAGCATTAAGCTACGCTAAGTCAATGGATGCCCTTGTGATTGGACACCCTCAAGACCCTGACCTTTCAGATGAAACGGTTGCTACCTCAGGAAAGTTTGCATCCTTGCGAGGACTTCCAAGCGTAACGCCACTCGCTGAACGAATGGGACTAGACAGAGATATGGCTTTAGTGGAATTGACAGGCGCTCAGTATCATTTCGATCAAATAACGACGGCCCGTTCAATTCCTGCATTGGAACGAGCCAAAAGAAATGGGCACAAAGTTACAGCTGGAACGTCTATTCATCACCTTACTCTAAATGAATTCGACATTGCAGATTATAGAAGTTTTTTTAAACTAGACCCACCTTTAAGGTCAGAAAATGACCGCCTAGCTATTATCGATGCCGTAAATTCTGGCGTCATAGATGTTATATCCTCTTTTCACACACCTCAAGATGAAGAAAGTAAACGCTTGCCCTTCGAAACAGCCGCAGCTGGTGCAGTTGGACTTGAAACACTGCTGCCGGCAAGCTTACAACTTTTTCATAATCAGTCAGTAAGTTTAGCAAAGCTAATAAAAACTATGACGTTAAACCCAGCGACTTTATTGGGCTTACCGAGTGGTCGAATTACCCCAGGAGCACCAGCTGATCTCATCATTTTTGATACAGATGTTCCCTTCATTTTAGATAGAGAGCGCTTGCGATCTAAATCTAAGAACACGCCATTCGATGGACATAAGATGCAGGGCAGAGTAATGCAAACTATTGTTAACGGAAAAACTATTTTTGGAGGTTAACAATGCTACCTGATTTTACAAGCACAATAGACATCTTATTTATGTCATGCGCATTCGGATACCTTCTCGGCTCAATACCATTTGGAATTCTAATAGCAAAATTACTGGGACTTGGCGACTTGCGGAAAATTGGATCAGGCAACATAGGCGCCACTAATGTTTTACGTACTGGAAATAAGTTGGCAGCTTTTTTGACGCTACTTTTTGATTTTTCTAAAGGCGCTCTTGCCATTATTTTGATTAACCAAAATTTCAATGCAGATGCAGTTCAATTTGCAGCCGTTGGCGCTCTACTAGGCCATTGCTTCCCAATCTGGCTAAAATTTAAGGGCGGTAAAGCTGTAGCTACCTTTTTAGGCATTACTGTTGCCTTGTCTTTTCCAATAGGAGCTATCTGCTGTTGCGTTTGGTTGTTAGTGGCTCTTCTAGCAAGAATGTCTTCGCTTTCTTCCTTAATTAGTGCAACAAGTGCTCCAATTACCGCTTTAGTTTTAAATCAGCCACAACTGGGTGCGTTATTAGTTTTTTTAGCAATTATAGTATTTTTCCGCCACCAGCAAAATATTGCTAGAATTTTAAAAGGGGTTGAGCCAAAAATTGGAAAAACTGAATAACCTAAGTTATGATATTTTCATTTATAATTTCAGCACATAGTTCCGGGTGTGTGATGGGGAGCATATGGCCAGCATTTTCAACAGATTTTAGTTCGCTATTGGGTATGCGAACTAATAACGCCTTGCATATGTACGGCATAATAAAATGAGATCTATCACCATAAATTATTGAACATTTACCTTTTAAAGACGAAAAGGCTTTTTTCTTAAGCATCTCATGTGGATCCTGATATATGGCTTGAGATGTTTCAAAGGTAAGCGGAATTCTTTTAACAAATTGTCTTCTTTTACTTTCGTTTAGTAACTCCCAATTTTCGTTATTACCCCAAAGTTTAAGAAACAATTTGGCAGCTAAATCCCAATTTTTATCTAAACCAGCCTTAAAATAGTCGGCGTGATCACTCATAAACTGGTCTTTCAATTTATAGTAATCAGCAAATGCTGCAGCAAAAAATACAGGCTCAATAAGTGATAAGGATTTCACAAAATTTGGGTACCGATGCGCAACTCGCAAGGCCACAGTAGCTCCAAAGGAGTGCCCCACAAGGTGAATTGGTTTACTGATAAATGTAGCGCTTATATCGAGGCAGGAATCTTGATAATCAGATGAATAATCCCAATCCTGGCTCATTCCATGGCCTGGCAAATCAAAAGCGGTTACCGAAAGAGAATCTTTTAAATGACCAATAATGGGCAGCCAGGCCCTGCTGCTGGCCAAAGAGCAATGTAACAACAAAATTTGGTCTTGCCCTTCGCCTACAGTGAAAGAGTTAACCTTTATTCCTGCTCGGCTGTTTATTGGCATTTAAAGTTCATTATTCAAAGAGCCTAACAAATCTCTGTTTCATCTTTGGTCTTTGAACCACTACACGAAAGTAACGTAAAAAACAAAAATATTCATTTTATACATTAAATGAATTCAAATGAGCAAACTGTGTCTTTGCCTAATCGCAACGCCATGTTATCCGGAGTCAGCAAGATGATTCTTTAAACGCAAACAAGGATTTCTTATTGATGCTCACCCTCAATGAACCAAAGTTAATATCCGGCAACGCAAATAAAAATTTAGCTAAAGCAATTACACGGAGAATGACCGTTCACCGGGGCCTCAATGTCGAATTGGTTGATGCCAGAATAGAGAGGTTTAATGATCAAGAGATTTTCATAGAAGTTTTTGAAAACGTTCGTGGTGAGGATATGTTTATAATCCAGTCTACCTCTAACCCCGCGAACGATAATCTTATGGAACTTCTTATTATGGCGGATGCTTTACGAAGGTCATCTGCAAGCCGTATTACAGCTGTAATTCCATATTTTGGCTATGCGAGACAAGATCGACGGTCAAAGGCTCGAACACCAATCAGTGCTAAACTTGTAGCGAATTTGTTGGTTGAAGCCGGAGTAGAAAGAATTCTTACGCTAGACCTCCATGCTACGCAGATACAAGGTTTTTTTGATATACCTGTAGATAATTTATACGCATCGCCAGTTTTTGCGCTGGATATCATGCATCAGTTTTCCGGTAATCTAAACGACATGATGGTGGTTTCACCTGATGTTGGCGGAGTTGCGCGAGCCAGAGAACTCGCTAAGCGGATAAATGCTCCCCTATCAATTGTTGATAAAAGAAGGGAGAAGCCGGGAGAAATAGCTGAAATGACTGTGATTGGTGACGTAAAAGGCAGAAAGTGCATCATTGTCGACGATATCTGTGATACAGCCGGAACCCTTTGTAAAGCCGCTGAGGTTTTGATCGAAAACGGAGCAGCAGAAGTTCATTCCTACATAACCCATGGTGTGCTTTCTGGGCCAGCTGTAGAACGGATTAGTAATTCTGTAATGAAGTCACTTGTTATTACGGACTCTATTCAAGCAACCGATCCAGTGGCAAAAGCTTCGAATATTAGAATAGTACCAACCGCACCTATATTTGCCCAAGCCATTCTAAATATTTGGAATGGAACATCGGTTTCATCTCTATTCGAAACAGAAACTTTAGAACCCATTTATGATGGCCAATTACAAAGGCTTTTATAACTATCAGTTAATATCAATTTTTAATTACTAAGATCTGATATTTTTTGTTCTAGGCGAGCAATTCGTCGTTTCATTAGATCGTAATAGTAAGCAGTTGTTAATGCAAAAAGTAACCAAATCCAAAATGGTGTAGACACCGAAAAACTTAACATTTCCATTTTAATCCCCCAAAAAAGTTAAAGGCAGGAGCTTTTATAAGCTCCTGCTAGTATTACAAAACAAGCTAAGTCATTTTATCCTTTCGAAAATTCTGGATATGCTTCCATACCTAGCTCAGATGTGTCCAAGCCAGCGATTTCTTCTTCTTCGCCAACACGGATGCCCATAGTAGATTTTAGAATTGTCCATACGATGCCTGAGGCCACGACAACAAATATACCAACGATAATAATGGATAATAATTGAGTGCCGTATGAAGCGTCTCCGTTCGTTGCAGGTACGACCATTGTACCCCAAATCCCTGCGAAAAGGTGTACTGGGATTGCACCCACCACATCATCAATCTTAAATTTATCCAACATTGGAACAGTGACTACTACAATGATACCACCTACAGCGCCAATTAGCGTTGCAGCACCTAATGATGGTGTGAGAGGCTCGGCAGTTATAGAAACTAACCCTGCTAAACAGCCATTCAATATCATAGTTAAGTCTGGTTTCTTATAGAGAAATTGCGTTAACAACAGAGCGGCTATAGCACCACCTGCAGCAGCAGCATTTGTGTTAGAAAAAATCCTAGAAATATCAGCCACGTCACCAACAGAACCCATCGCAAGCTGTGAGCCTCCGTTAAAACCAAACCAACCCATCCAGAGTATAAATGTTCCTAAGGTCGCCAATGCTAAATTTGAACCTGGTATTGGAGTGACTTTGCCATCCTTGGCATATTTACCGATACGAGGACCTAAAATTATGGCACCCATTAGGGCAGCCCATCCTCCGACAGAGTGCACAACTGTTGAGCCTGCAAAGTCAAGAAAGCCCATACCGTCTAAAAATCCACCACCCCATTTCCAACTCGCTTGGATTGGGTAAATCAACCCGGTAAGAATGATAGTAAAGATTAAAAACGGCCACAATTTTATCCGTTCCGCCAAGGCTCCTGAAACAATAGATGCTGTGGCAGCACAAAACATTAGTTGAAAGAAGAAATCTGATCCTGTGGATGCATATCCATAATCATCAGCACCATCAGATGTGACGCCAACGGCTTCCAACACAGCTACGCCCCACACGCCGGATAGAACTCCGTCATACATCCATGTACCAAGAGGGTACATAACGTTATAACCTATTAGGTAATAAAAAATTGCTGCCAACGAAAATAGACCCATATTTTTCGTCAATTGCGTTGTCACGTTTTTTGAACGCACTAAGCCAGCTTCGAGCATAGTAAAACCAGCTGCCATCCAGAATACAAGAAACCCTCCAATTAAAAACAGCAAACTATTTAAAATAAACACTGAGTCTGTTGGAACTAATGCTGGTGCATCTTGCGCAAATGATTGCGATGCAATCATAGCGAGCAGACCGCTCGCCCCAAATACTTTTAAAAATGATTTTGTCATCGATGACATACCCCTATTATATTGCGTCAGCGCCGGTTTCACCGGTACGCACACGAATTGTTTGTTGAACATCTAAAACGAAAATTTTACCATCACCGATTTTTCCAGTATGTGCTGATGATTTTATCGTCTCGACAACTTGATCAGTCATCGACTGTTCGACAACGATTTCCAATTTGATTTTTGGAACAAAATTTACGGCGTATTCAGCGCCTCGATAAATTTCAGTATGACCAGACTGAGAACCAAAACCTTTGATCTCAGTTACCATCATACCCTTTACCCCCAAACCTGTTAATGCCTCTCGGACATCTTCCAGTTTGAATGGTTTGATAGTAGCTATGATTAAATTCATTATTTTGCCTTTCGCAATTTCGCTAATGCCCGATGAAAAAAATCTATTTATTTTGAATTGCGAAGGTTAGGTACGAAAAAAATTTATCAAAAATCGGATAATGTGCATATTTTTTGCGCATATTTTTGATTTTGATTAAAATTTAATCTTTATTCCAATTTTAAAATGTCTGTTTCCACTAAACAGTTCAAAAAAAAATCTGTAGAAAAAGAAAAAAGAGAGCAAAATGGCAGGCACTAAGAAAAGAAATAAGAATCATAAATCTTTGATTGCTGAAAACCGTTTTAAAAAAACATCAATCTCGTCATTGAGAAATAAATCCTCACAGAAAAAAAAATCAAAATCAGCCTCTAACTCAAGCTCAAGCTCAAACTTTTTAATTAAGTTTTTTAAGAAAATAACTCACTTTTTTTTACGAATTATTTGGGGGCTGACTTGGCGTACAAGCTTAATAATTTTTTTGGGCATAACGTCGGCTGTAAGCTATTATTATTTCAATATGAAAGAGTTCAGTAGTTTTCTAGACGAACGGGCTCGTGGGTCAGTGACCTTGGAAGATTATAAAGGAGAAGTTTTTGCGTGGAGAGGTGATAATTTTTCAAAAAACCTGACAGCTAAAAATATTTCTCCGCATTTAAAAAATGCAATACTAGCAACAGAAGACCGTGGCTTCTATTCACACGTTGGTATTAGTCCAAGAGGAATTGGTAGCGCAGTATTTATAAATTTAAGAGAGGGACGCGGCCCGCTATCCGGGCATGGCGGATCAACAATCACTCAGCAAACCGCCAAACTTGTTTGCCTAGGCAAACCATTCAGCCAAGCTGACTGGAACAGCGAAAAAGATTACGAAGATAGCTGTCGAACTTCAACTATATGGCGAAAAATTAAGGAAGCACTTTATGCCCTATCCTTAGAGTTTAAATTCTCAAAAGACGAAATTCTTACAATTTATATTAACCGCGTATTTTTGGGTGCTGGAACACGCGGTTTTGAAGCAGCCGCACAAAGATACTTTGGAAAGTCTGCTAAAATAGTGAACCCATCAGAAGCCGCAATGTTAGCCGGTCTACTAAAAGCACCCACGCGCTACGCTCCAACAAATAATTTAAAACGGTCACAAGAAAGAGCCAACTTGATCATAGGCCTTATGGAAAATCAAAATTTTCTGAGTAAGGCCGAAGCAAAATTTGCTCGAGAAAACCCAGCGACTTTATCAAAATTTGCCCAGGCGAAAGCAGGTGGATATTTTGCTGACTGGGTCATGGCAAGTCTTCCAGACTATCTCACCTATGAAACAACTGAAGATGTAGTAATTAAAACAACCTTCGATCCACTCGTGCAGAAAGCTGCCGAAGAGGCCGTGAGAAGTGTCTTTAGGAACCAAGTTGATCAACATTCCAAAGCACAAGCTGCATTTGTTATTATGTCTCCAAATGGAGCAGTAAGAGCAATGGTTGGAGGACGGAACTTAAGAGGAACTGGTCTATTTAATCGCGCTACGCAGGCACTCAGGCAAACTGGATCTTTGTTTAAGCCCTTTGTTTATGCTGCTGCCTTTGAAAATGGCTTTTCCCCAAATGATCTTGTTAATGATGAGCAAATTTCAATGGATTTACCAGGATCAGGCCCATGGACGCCGAAAAACTACTCAAACACATTCAGTGGGGAGGTTACGCTTTCTAAAGCATTTTCCGAGTCATTAAACATTCCAGCAATAAAAATATCTGAATCTATAGGGCGAGAATTTGTTTCAGAGTTAGCTAAGAGGTTTGGCCTATTTTCAAACCCAAGCAATGGGCCAGCAATAGCACTCGGCACTTCTGAAGCTACACTAATTGACTTAGTTGGTGCATATGCAACTATATTAAATAGTGGCTACAAAGTAGAGCCATTTGGCTGGGAAACCTTAAAACTGAAAAAAAATAAACGTGAACCTCTGATGGCTAAATCAGAAGCACCTGATAAGCAAATAATCAGCTCCAAAACTGCAGAGGATTTAATATTTATGATGTCAGAAGTGATAAGAAATGGAACAGGAAAAAGAGCACAATTACTGAACTGGGAGGTAGCTGGGAAAACGGGTACTTCACAGTCGGCCCGCGATGCCTGGTTCATTGGCTTCTCAAAAAATTACATTGCGGGTGTTTGGATAGGCTATGATAATAATACGCCACTACGCGGAGTTACAGGGGGAGGCTTACCAGCTGATATTTGGCGAACTGCTATGGAGGAAATTCACTCAAATTTAATTCCAACACCGCTTCTAACAAATAAGATGTATACGGGCCTCGGAACTAATAATATCAAGGCAATTGGTGAACCTTCGTCTTTTGGCAAAAGTCTGGGAAGATTTTTTAATAGGTTGTTCAATTCCAATTAAATTGAATTTTGCAAATCTTTCATTACTTTCTCAACGTCGCCTCGGCGTTTATCCAACATTGCACCTATTTCAGTTCTTTCAGATAACAACATATTTATACCCTCTATAAACATGTTGAAAAAAAGCAATTTACCGGACCTGTTTGAGACCAAAAATGAGACCGTGAAAGGTTCCCATCCTTTAAGGTGTGCCAACGTTTCCACTTCAAAAAAACTTTTAATCGGGCGTGACTTTTGAACTACAATTTTACCCCCTATAAACTCTCTAAATCGCCGCCCATATTTATGTGAAACATACACAGAGTACACCTTTATGAACTTTTCCATTTGGGATTGTGAAAGGCCTCTTGCATCATTTCCCAAGGCATATCTCGCAATTGTCGGGACATCAGCATATGATTTGAAAATTTCTTCAAATTGCCTAACCATTACAGACTCTGAGTTACCAGAAGAAATAACCGCATTTATTTCGGCAACCAGCTTCTCAACCAAAACTTCTGCATCTTTAGCGGTTGCAGCCCAGCCTAAGGTGGAAGAAGCTGACGCAGCCAACAATGTTGAAGAAAAAACAAAACATCGTCGATCAATCAAACCTTTAGTCATTCATTTCCTCGTATGGGTCTGAATAGATCTCAGAAATTTCTGGGTTTAGCCGAAAACGGCGCCCCTGCAGATATGCTAACTTAGTTTGTGCATAACTATCTGCGCTATCATAGAGAACACTGTCTATCGTGGAACCCAATGCAGCTCTATTTCCTAAAACATTACCAACGTTAGTTGTTGTTACTAAGCGAGACTGCCAAGGATTAAGAACAAATCCAACTGGGTTCAGCAATAAATCAGCAACTTTGCCGACCATATCTCTCTCTGTAGATGGACCTAAAAATATTATTTCAACATAGTCACCTTCAGAAACTCCCCACCTATGTAAAGTTTCACCAAAATCCGTTCCGCGCGCACTTATTCCAAATTTTTCAGAGGGATCAAAAATACCGGCAAGACCTATAGTCGAATTAATCAAAAATTGACCAGACGTTTTACTTACATTTCGAAGGTCACCTTGAAGCGTATAATTGACGAAATCTTTAGGGAGGCCCCAATTTTCTGAAAAGTTTGCTATAGCTGACCTAGGTTTTTTACCCAAAGCTCTTACATAAATTTTAGAAGATGGTCTTAAAACTTTTTTATCTATCGCTTTGTTTATCTCATGACTTTTTCGGTTAACATTTTCATAAGGATCGTCATAATTACCAAGCTGAAAGCTAGAAGAACAGGCAGATAAAAAAGACAATGGAACAATAAGAAAAAGCGCTAGTTTGGTTACAAGTTTCATAATTAAACATATACATCCTAATTTATTATAGTCCAGCTCCTAGAGTTCAAATTGACCATGTTATTTTTGTTTTTCATACTCGCTGAATTTATTCAAAAAGATCAAAAAATAATAATTCGTGCGAAATAAAATTTGAAAAACTAAATTTATTTCTGTTACTAGTTTATTAGAAAAATTTTATATCTTTGAGCCTTAGAATAGGAGTAAATATGAAAGGTAATTTTGAAAATAAACTTTCTGACGAAGGAATAACATTACCGGATGCTCCGGCTCCTGCAGCTAATTACGTTCCATATGTTCAGGTTGGGAACGTGCTTTATGTTTCTGGACAAATCTCACAAAACGAGAGCGGTCTTATCTTAGGTAAATTGGGTGAGAATATGACAACTGAACAAGGAGCTGAAGCTGCAAAATTTTGTGCTATGAGTCTTTTGGCTCAGGTAAAGTCTGCTTGTGATGGAGATCTAGACCGGTTGGTTCGTGTTATAAAGCTGACTGGTTTTGTAAATTCGACACCCGACTTTACGCAGCAGCCACAAGTTATCAATGGAGCTTCTGATCTTCTTGGAAATGTGCTTGGGGATGCTGGTAAGCACGCGAGAGTTGCAGTTTCTGCAAATTCATTGCCACTCGGCGTAGCAGTCGAAATAGATGGCATCTTTCAGATATCATAGTGAATTAACAATTTATTAATTTCAAAGGGTTTGACTGGGGGTTTAAAACCCTCAGGCTCGTTGAGGTGCTATAATCTTTTGAATAAAAAATTGGCAAATGCTGCCCGCTCAATTACTTTAATAGAAAGGATTTCTAAAGTGAATTTGTGGTTGGTTTAGGGTTAATGTCGGAAACTTCAACAAACATAAAAGTTGTAAATTCTATTTCTGCGCTAGGCCGAGAAGAATGGGATGAATGTGCAATATCTCATTCAGACGACGACGCTAATGAAACAGCAGATCCATTTACATGCTATGATTTTTTACATGCACTTGAAAAAAGTGGATCCGTTGGGGAAAGCACTGGTTGGATTCCTTATCATTTAGCAGCTTTCAACAAAAATAAGTTAGTTGGCGCTGTCCCGTTATATTTAAAATCAAATTCGCAGGGAGAATATATATTTGACCACAATTGGGCTCATGCCTTTGAGCGTGCTGGAGGCCGTTACTATCCAAAACTTCAAATTTCAGTACCCTTTACTCCAGTAACAGGCCGCCGGCTTCTTATTTCAAAAAATGCTCCTAACAATACAGCATCATTATTACTTCAAAGTGCAATCGGACTCTGTAAACAAAATAATTTATCTAGTCTTCACACAACCTTTTGTAGCAGACAGGAATTTGAACTTGGGCAGGAACTCGGAATGCTCGGGCGAGTGTCCCAGCAATTTCATTGGCTTAATGAAGGATATGGGACATTTGATGACTTTTTAAGTGCATTATCTTCACGCAAACGTAAAAACATCAAAAAAGAGCGCGAGAAAGCAAACAATTTTGGTGGCGAGATAGAAGTATTAAGTGGAACACAAATCAAAAAGGAGCACTGGAGTTTCTTTTGGGAGTTTTATCAAGATACTGGCGCTAGAAAGTGGGGTACGCCTTATTTAACACGGCAATTTTTTGATGAAATCCATGAAACCATGCGTTCAAAAATACTTTTGGTTTTAGCAAAAAAAGAAGAAAAATATATTGCTGGCGCTTTAAATTTCATTGGGTCAAAAACTCTGTTTGGTCGATACTGGGGTTGCGTCGAAGATTACCCATTTCTACATTTTGAAATTTGTTATTACAGGGCTATTGAGTTTGCTATAAACAATGGACTTAAAAAAGTTGAAGCTGGCGCCCAAGGGGAGCATAAATTAGCTCGCGGTTATGTTCCAACAGAAACATTTTCTCTGCACTGGATAGGTGAGGAAAGATTTAGCAGAGCTGTCCAAGACTATTTAATTTCAGAAAAAAACGCGGTGAGGCGAGATATAGAAATATTGACAGATTTTACGCCATTTAAAAAAGGGGATAGGAACCATGATTGAAGGTATTGATGATCTAATCAAAAACGGATGGAAAAAAAGTAAAGATGGCAATGCTATAACAAAAACTTTCATTTTCACCAATTTCATAGAAGCGTTAGGGTGGATGGTTAAAGTTGGGGTTTGGGCTGAGAAACTTAACCACCATCCTGAATGGGATAATGTATACAAAACCGTCAACGTTTTGCTTACCACTCACGACAAAGGAACGATCACAAACTTAGACGTTACTTTGGCTCAAAAAATGGACACCATTTATGAATCTTGAAGCTTTAGCAAAACAGCTTCAGCACTAGACCCTGTCACTACTCCAGATGCATCGTCCAAATATGCATAAACTATCGTCTGATTTTCGACGATAAAAGCACACCGTTTTGACCTGTTAAAGAAGCCAATTGGTGGAACAGTAAATTCAGTTCCAATTGACTTTGTAAAATCACTGGCAGGATCAGCAAGCATTCGTATACCAGCACTACTTGCCCCAGTGGTTTCTCCCCATTTTGACATTACAAAGGGATCATTTACTGAAATGCAGATTATGTCATCAACACCTTCTTTTCTAAGAAGAGAACTTTTTTCAATAAATCCTGGAAGGTGCTTGCTACTACACGTATTTGTGTAAGCACCGGGTAGAGCAAAGATTACAACTTTTTTACTCTCTAAAAGATCGGTAAGTTCAATGTGTGATACTCCATCAGATCCAACATAAGAAAGAGTTGCATTAGGTATTTTTTGCCCAACTGATATTTTCATTTAAAGCCTTTAAGAAGTTGTTATTTTTTACAGAACTACATATAGAATAATTTAAGACATTGGCTACTGAAAAATACGGTGATTATATGGCAACTACCATTGTAATTGGTGCTGGTCAGGCAGGTGCAGAAGTAGCTTCCAGGTTGAGAGACGAAGGGTATGAGGGCCGTATCATCTTGGTTGGTCAAGAAAATTATATGCCCTATCAAAGACCTCCTCTTTCAAAAAAATATATGGCTGGAGAAATAGCTTTGGAACGATTATTTCTTCGTCCAGAAGAATTTTACCATAAAGAAAATATTGAGCTTCACATCGGAAAAACTGCTCTCAAAATAGACCCAAAAGAACAAAAAGTAGAAATTAATAATAGTTATTTAGATTATGATAATCTTGTACTTGCCACTGGTTCTAAACCGAGAGAATTTCCCCCTTACGCTGGAAGCGAGATAAAAAATCTGTTCACCATGCGGAATTTAGATGATGCTAATTCAATAGAACCTTATATGCGAAGTGGCATGCACTTATTAATCGTTGGCGGTGGATATATTGGGCTAGAGGCCGCTGCAACGGCTCAAAAATTTGGAGTAGATGTTACTTTAGTTGAAATTGACGATCGTATATTAAAAAGAGTTGCTGCTTATGAAACCTCAGATTACATACGTTCACTGCATATTTCAAAAGGGGTTAAAATTAAAGAATCCACAGGTTTGGACAAACTTGAAATAGTAGACAACAAAGTCCAGAGTGCCACCTTAACAGATGGCTCCAATATCAAGGTAGATTTTGTGATCGTTGGTATAGGAATTCTCCCAAATACTGAATTAGCCGAAAGTGCAAACTTAGAAATTAATAATGGTATATTTGTAAACGATAAGTGTCAGACTTCGATTGCAAATATCTACGCTGCCGGCGATTGTACTTCTTTTATGCATAAAAGTAATTTGGTTAGACTTGAAAGCGTTGGAAATGCTATCGACCAGGCGGCCATAGTCGCACAAAATATAATGCAAAAAAATCAGAGCTATATTCCCAAACCGTGGTTTTGGTCAGATCAATACGAGTTAAAGTTACAAATCGCTGGATTAAACACTGGTTATGATGAAGTTATCATTAGAAAAAGTGAAAATGAACAGATTTCACATTGGTACTTCAAAGGGCATGAGCTACTAGCAGTAGACGCACTGAACGATCCTCGATCTTATATGATCGGCAAGCGTTTGATTGAAGCAAGTAAATCGCCACCAAAAAACCAGTTACAGGACAAAAGTTTCAATTTAAAAGCATTGTTAAAATAGTGCGTATTATCAGTGGGATCAATAAAGGACGAAGCTTAGTTAGCCTTGGTAAAGGGGACCCATCCGCAAATTTAAGACCAACAAGTGACCGTGTAAGAGAGTCTATTTTTAATCTCTTAGCTGCTGGAAGGTTTGGCAATCGGTTAGAAAACTGTAGGATTCTCGATCTTTTTGCCGGCACAGGAGCTCTGGGACTAGAGGCTTTATCTCGTGGCGCTACTTCAGTTGTATTTGTAGATAATGGGGCACACGCGTTACAACTACTCAGAAAAAATATCGCTATTTGTGGTGCAAAAAATATAACTCAGGTAATCAAAGCAGATGCAACAAAAACACTGCCACAAATATCAGAAAGTGATTTTGATACAGTCTTTATTGATCCACCCTACGGAAAAGGGCTGGGGCAAAAGGCTATGCAAAACCTTAGGGAGTGCAAAATGCTACGTACAGATACATTGATTATTTTAGAGGAAGGTTGCGAAATCAATGCCGTTGAAGGTTTTTCTATAAAAGATTGCCGACGATACGGAAGTAGCTATGCCCATTTTTTAAAGTTAAACATATCATAAAGTCTTATTTAGTATGTTGGGTGAAAAATATTTTTTGGCGAAAGGGTAAAAATTTCACATCCTTGACTAGTCACTCCCACAGAATGTTCAAATTGAGCTGACAATGCTTTATCACGAGTAACGGCCGTCCAGCCATCAGACAGAAGTTTTGTTTCAGGTCTACCTAAATTGACCATTGGCTCAATTGTAAAAAACATACCCTCTTCCAATTGTGCGCCAGTTCCAGGTCTGCCATAATGCAATACATTTGGCGGAGCGTGGAAAACTCTGCCTAAACCATGTCCACAAAAATCTCGTACAACAGACATCCGATTTTTCTCTACAAACTCCTGAATTGCATAACCTATATCACCAAAAGTAGACCCCGGTTTAACAGCTTCTATTCCCTTGAACAAAGCGTCATGGGTTACCTGTATCAAACGCTCCGCTTTTCGATTTAAACTACCGGCGACAAACATCCGGGAAGTATCCCCATACCAGCCCTCATAGATGACCGTTACGTCGATATTTAGAATATCACCATCCTTCAATTTTTTATCAGAAGGGATACCATGACAAACGACATGGTTAACACTTATGCAACTCGCGTGTTTGTAACCTCTATATCCTATCGTTGCAGATTTAGCGCCAGTTTGCTTGACTTTATCTTCAATAATTTCATCGATTTTTTCCGTAGACTGGCCAGGATAAACAAACTCACCAATTTCATCCAAAATTTGAGCCGCAAGCATTCCAGCCTTATGCATTCCCAAAAAATCAGTTTTTGAGTATAGGTCAATACCGTCTTTTGTTTGACCCACACCATTAATTTTTTTCACTTCAAATTTCCTCTAAGATATTTTTCCGAAATTGACAAAATCAAATTTCAAATTCAATAGATTTCCCTAAACTAACTCCAAATTTTGTTACTTGCGAGTCGTAACAAATCACCTGTATTCCTGATTTTAAAGCGGCCTTAATATTGGCATAATATATACTATCTAGATCTGCAGCAATACGTACTCGATCTACATCGCTTCTCATACATAAAAATAAAAGTACTGCTTTATGTCCAGAAGTAACCATTTTTGATAGATCCTCTAAGTGCTTGCTGCCTCTTTTTGTTATTGAATCAGGAAACTCAGCAATACCTTTTTCTCTTACCAAAGTAACACTTTTTACCTCTAAATAAGTATGCTGGTTTGGAGAACTTAGTAAAAAGTCTACTCTGCTATTATCACTATATTTTACTTCTGGTTTTAAACTCTGATAATTTAATTGAGAAATTTCTTTTTTTTCTAATGCTTCTCTAACGACTTGGTTTGCAACAGTTGTATCTACGCAAATTGCCTGATTATTAGACTCAACCAAACGCCATCCATATTTTAACTTCTTTTTTGGATCATCGTTCGGTTCCAACCACACGACAGCCCCTTCTGTCGTTAAGTTCATCATTGATCCGGGATTAGGGCAGTGAACAGTCACTTGCTTTCCATCATTTAAAACAACATCCGCCAAAAATCGTTTATAACGTTTGACTAATTTACCTTTGATAAGATTGGTTTTAAATTGCATGTGAAAAATATATATTTCCAAGGATCAAATGTTAAGGATAAATCATGGAACAGCCAAGTGCCGCTATGCTGGTGATCGGGGATGAACTTCTTTCGGGTAGAACCCACGATGCCAACATGCATTATCTAGCAAAAGAACTGACTGAAATTGGAATAAACTTAACAGAAGCACGTTTTATAAGAGACGATCCAGCTGCTATCGTCTCCAGTATTATCGAGTTAAGCAAACGATTTGATTATTTATTCACATCGGGAGGAATAGGCCCAACCCATGATGATATTACAACAGACTGCGTGGCAGAAGCATTTGAAAAAAAAGCCTCCATCAGGTCTGACGCACTCAAAATTTTACAGGAATACTATGATGGTAAAGATATAGAACTAAATGAAGCAAGACTTCGAATGGCTAGAATTCCTGAAACAGCAGAGCTTATTGATAATCCGATTTCTGCAGCTCCCGGGTATGTTATTGAAAACGTTTACGTCATGGCAGGTGTTCCAAAAATTTTTCAATCTATGCTAAAAACAGTAACACCAAAACTCGAAAAAGGGCTTCCAACCTTATCACTGTCAGTTAAAATTTATAAAGGCGAGGGTGATATAGCTTTAGACTTGGAAGAGATGGTAAAAACATTCGATCAATTAAATTTTGGTTCATACCCTTTTAGTGAAAAAGGCGTCCACGGCACAAATATTGTTATCAGAGGAACTGATAAAAAACTAATGGAAGAAGCAGAAGATAAAGTTCGTTCTCTCACATGAAATCAAAACTAGAAGAAACTAAATTTTTAAAATTCTTGGCAGATACCTGGCCACCAAAAGAAATAATCAAATTTGGTAGCTGGACAATACGAACAAGCGATGGGGCCGGCAAACGAGCATCAGCAATTAATTTAGATGGAGTCTGGGAAGAAAGTTCTTTCAAAGAGTTGAAAACTCTTTTGCAAAAAATGAATAAATCAGAAATTTTTTTGATTTATCAATCTGATAGTTTAATTGAAAAAGAGTTAGAAAAACTAAATTATCAAATTTTTGATCAAAGCTTTATTTTTGAAATCGCCGTGGAGGAGTTAATAAAGAACAAACCGCCCCCTGTAAGTATGTTTTCAATTTGGCCTCCGCTACAAATTCAACGAGAACTTTGGGGTTCTAATGGTATTGGTGAGCAAAGGCAGGCCGTTATGAATAGAGTAATCCAATCAAAAACAAGTATCTTGGGACGTTGGAAAGATAACCCTGTGGCTTCAGCATTTGTTGCAAAAAGTGGCGATGTGGCATTCCTTCATGCCCTTGTAGTAGATAAAAATTTCCGGCAGCAAGGGGTCGGAAAGGCACTAATGCAGCATGCGGGACAATGGGCTTATAGTCACAACTGCAAAAAATTAATGGTAGTAACAACAGCAGCGAATACGGCAGCAAATAACCTTTACACTTCACTTGAATTCCAACTTGTGAATAAATACCACTATCGAATTCCAAAGGCCAATATATGACAGAAAATGATCTAACAACATCTTTAAATTTACAACCTGTTAGTCCGCTTCCGGACGCAACAAGAAAATATTTTGATGTATGCCAAGAAAAGCTTGGTCTTATTCCAAATGTTTTAAAGGCACACTCTTTCAACATTGATAAATTAAACGCATTCACCGGTCTATATAATGAACTAATGTTGGCAGATAGTAATTTGTCAAAATTAGAAAGAGAGATGATCGCTGTCGTTGTTTCATCAATCAACCGATGTTTTTACTGCTTAACAGCTCACGGCGCTGCAGTAAGGGAATTATCGGGAGACCCAATACTCGGTGAAAAACTGGTGATGAATTTCAGAACTGCCGAATTAAGTTCTCGTTCCAAAGTTATGCTTGAATTTGCTGAAAAAGTTACACTAGAAAGTCACAAAGTAAATGAAACTGACCGTCAAAATTTGAGGGAAGCTGGTTTTAATGATGCCGACATCTGGGACATAGCAAACATTACTGCCTTTTTTAACATGAGCAACCGTGTGGCAAGTGCTTTAGATATGAAACCCAATGACGAATACCACTCAAAAAATCGTTAAAACATTTTTCACTACAGTTGCCTGTTTCATGTGTTTTATGAACACTAATGTAGCGGCAATTGACTTGCCTTCTTCGGCCAAATTAGTGGCATCTGATCAATCAGATACCAAAAATATTTCACTAGCATTATCTTCTTGGGATAGGGAGAGAGGCATTTCCAGGCTTAACATTACGGGTAAAACCGTAACCAATGTGTATCAAATTGATGGCACATCACTAACGCTGGATCAAATGTTTAAACCCATAATTGATGATTTAGAAAATAGAAAATTTAGCGTTGAGCTTTATTGCAATACCCAGGTTTGCGGTGGCTTTAATTTTAGAAAAAACCTTGAAATTTTCAAACCGCCCTTCATGCTGATTAACGTTGCAAATTATTCAGTAGTTACAGCAAAAAAAGATAATACTGCCGTTTCATTAATCGCAAGCAAACTAGGAACTACTATATATCTTCAAGTTGTTTCTATTGGAATAAATGAAAATGATTTAATTCAGCCAGATATAAAATCAGAAACAAATAGCTTTAGCTTCACTCTGATAAACGAGGGAGCTATTGTGCTTGATGATTTAATTTATCGAAGTGGATCTTCTACTTTGGGTGATGGCCCCTTCAATAGCTTGTTAGAGCTAGCAAGGTTTTTAAAATCAACACCAACAGCCTCAATAATATTAGTTGGGCATAGCGACTCTACTGGTGAACTAAGCCAAAATATCGAATTATCAAAAAACCGTGCTCAGGCAGTAGCTGACCGATTAATTAACAGTCATAGTATTGATCAAAGCAGAATATCTGCTGAGGGAATAGGGTTTCTTTCTCCTAAAACCAACAACTCAACAGAGATATCTAGGAAAAAAAATCGACGGGTCGAAGCAGTTTTAATTTTACCGTAAAACAATTGAAATTTAATTGAGCTTATTATAGCGAAATTGCGAGACGTACTCCCTGATCAATTGCTCTCTTTGCATCAAGCTCAGAGGCAACATCTGCGCCACCGATAATATGCACTTTTTTTCCTTTTTCTATCAGTTCATCTGCTAGACTGCGGTCACTTTCTTGACCTGCACAAATAACAACCGTATCAGCAGACACTAGTCTGGGGTTTTCACGTAGCTCTCCATCAGAAACCATAATTCCTTCACTGGTTATTTCCTCATAATTTACATTACCAATCATTTGTACATTTTTCATTTTTAAAGCGCTACGATGAATCCAACCTGTAGTTTTACCCAAATTGCGTCCAAGTTTTTGTTTTTTTCTCTGCATTAGTGTTACCTGCCTTACAGCTGCTTCAGGTTTAGGACCACTTTCTGCCAATCCTCCTGGGGTCTTATTCGGGTCACCAACACCCCACTCTTTCATCCATTTTGGGATTTCTATTTGTTTATTGTCACTTTTATTTTCATGGACCAGATATTCAGATACATCAAACCCAATTCCACCCGCCCCAATCACAGCAACTTTTTGACCAATTTGCCCGGTACCATTCAATACCTCAACGTAACTAACTACGTTATTTTTTTCATGTCCTTTAATTTTTGGATCGCGCGGACTAACTCCTGTAGCAATAATAACTTCATCAAAATCTATAACATCGGAAGAAGTTACTAGCTCACCTAATTTAACCTCAGCACCACTGCTTTTTAGCATTTCAGAAAACCAATCTACTAGACCCCAGAATTCCTCTTTACCAGGTACCATTTTTGCTAAGTTTAGTTGACCTCCAATCATCTGAGCTTTATCAAACAAGGTGACTTTGTGTCCTCGCTCTGCAGCTTCAATAGCTGCAGACATACCAGCTGGACCAGCTCCAACAACTGCAATTGATTTTTGATGTTTTGTTTTGGTGCTTACCAATTCCGTTTCAAAACAAGCCTTTGGGTTCACAAGACACGAACTAATTTTACCACTAAAAGTATGATCCAGACAGGCTTGGTTGCAGGCAATACACGGCGCAATCTTTTCTTCATTCCCGGAAATAGCTTTTTTTATAAAATCTGGATCAGCTAAGAAAGGTCTAGCCATACTGACCATATCAGCACAGCCAGTTTTTAGAACTTCCTCTGCTACTTGAGGAGTGTTAATTCTGTTAGATGTTATGATTGGGATGGATACCTTGCCCATCAGTCTTTTAGTAACCCACGCAAAAGCAGCGCGCGGAACCGATGTTGCTATTGTAGGTATTCGAGCCTCGTGCCAACCAATTCCTGTATTTATTATTGTTGCGCCTGCGCGCTCAACCTCCTTTGCTAGTAGTATAACCTCATCTTGAGTTGATCCGTTGGGGACCAAATCAATCATAGATAGTCGAAAAATTATTATAAAATCCTTTCCCACCGCTTCTCTTACTCGCGTTACAATTTCAATAGGCAATCGCATGCGATTTTCATAACAACCACCCCACTGGTCAGTTCTTTTATTTGTATGAAGCACCAAAAATTGGTTTATAAAATACCCCTCTGATCCCATAATTTCTACGCCGTCGTAACCGGCATCACGTGCTCGGCAAGCAGTTGTCACTATATCATCGATTTGCTTTTCTATACCGACGGCGTCGAGCTCTGCGGGCACAAAGGGTGATATAGGGGACTTTATTGGAGAGGGAGCAACGCAATTAGGTCCATAAGCATAACGACCAGCATGTAAAATTTGCATAGCAATTTTACCGTCTGAACCGTGAACTCGGTCCGTCACAATTTTATGATTGGCAACATCATCAGCATCAAACAACCCAGCGGCTCCAGGAAAAACACCCCCCTCAGTATTTGGTGCAATTCCCCCAGTAACCATCAAGGCCACATCACCACGAGCTCTCGTCGCATAAAATTCTGCAACTCTGTTCCAATCTTTAGTTTCCTCAAGATTAGTGTGCATTGAACCCATTAGGGCTCTATTTTTAAGAGTTGTAAAACCCAAGTCTAAAGGTTTCAGTAAATTTGGAAAGTTTGTGCTCATTTTGTTTACTCAGTTGCCGCTGATCTTTTGCCTACTCCAGACCACAAAGGAGCTTCAAATAGAACGCAGCGTAAAAGGTGACAACCTCAATACACAAAATATTAAAATATTGAAGGCCTTTTTCTTGGCCTTGGGATAGAGCCTAAGCTATTTTCAAAGATCACTTGTGACTTGGATACATTTTTTTGAATTCCAATCGATGGTCGGTTTTTTGGTCTTGGAATGGGATCTATGCCAGCGTAAAGATTTACTTTTTCGGTGGATACATTTTGAGGAACTTTAACAGATAACAAAATAGAATTCAGGTAAGCTTTTGCACGAAAATTAGGTAGATTTCTACCTTTCGGTACATAGTAATTTGCCATAAAAATATAATTTTCTTTAACTCTTAAGCTACGCAGCGACTTTTTATCAACCATTGGATTTAAAGCATCATACTTATAAAAACTAGCAAATGAACTCGTAAATTCGTCGTCAGCAAGCAAACCTGAATGCTGTGTCTGATCCAAATCCAAATAAGTTAATGTTACAAGTGATTTATTATTAGTGTGCGGATTACAGTTAGAAAAGAAAACGACGCCGTAATCCTTTGTTTCTGATTGGAGTTGTTTTATTTGACAAAGACCTGGTGGAACATTTCCAGAAATTCCTGATCTAAACTTAAACTCTGACCCGGAAAAAGTTTTCTGAGATTGGCCTTGAAAATCCAAGTTACTGGCGCATCCAGATATAATAATTAATATTATAATAAGCAGAAATCGGTTCATTTAAATTAAGGTATTATCTCTTTTGAATTCATTGCTTTGGTTTTTTAACCTCAAAGACTGGTAAAAAACTACCAAAATAAAAAAGTGCCCAAAGTGAGTAAATTAAAACAATTAAAAACGTAGAAAAAATTAAAGCCACGCCCATGGCTGTAGATTTCGGATCTAGGTAGGTTAACCACAACGCCATCCCATCTAAATTTCCATAGATACCAAAAAAAACCAAAGAGACTGTATTTCCACCCCAATGCAAGCCAAATGCTAGGGATAAACTACCTGTATGAAGCGTAATAAGACATAGCAGGCATCCTACGACAAATGTATTGAAGCAATAATACCAAGCGTTAGTTCCGTATGATTGGCTATCAAAATGGAGCAAACCAAAAATAAGGGATGGTAATATAACGGCATAAACATAGCCTGCATTTTTTGACCAAATCAATTGCAGCAAATAACCACGAAAAACTAACTCTTCAGCAGCTGATTGAACAAAAATAAATAGCAGTACTGGAAGAAGCCATTTAGCCCAGTCAGAAAACGCTAAAATATTATTGGGTTCATAGTTGATGTATTTGCTTATTACCGGAATAAATTGGAATCCACTTTCAATACTGACACCCAAAAAAAGCATTATTGAAAAAGCTTTAATTAAACGTGGTAAATCTAATTTACCTGAAGGACTAAAAAGCACTTTCATTGGAATATGGTGAATAAATTTCATAGCCACCCAAACACCAATCCAAATCGGTACAAAAGTAAAAAGAACAAAAAGCAAATTTAAAGGTGTTCGCCCTAAACCGTTTGAAAAGGAGCAAATGGTTATACTTGAACAGAAAATGCCAAATAGAAACGAACCAAGAATGTAAAAAACAGAAATTATGAAAAAACCTATTACGATTTTCCATGTCTTAATTTCATGCATAAATGGCAAAAAAAGACTTCTCATAAAATTTTTGGTCCGTTTGATCAGGCCTGAGGGCACTTAAATACCTTGTTCGAATTAAGTCCATACAAAATCCAAATAATTTTATGAATTTGTTACCAGAAGGACTTGCACAGTAATTGCTTTTTTGAAGCAACATGCTTAAGAGTAAAAATTGTTAAAGCCCTATCAGGTGGAAAAATAATGAACTGGATTAGTAATTACGTTCGCCCAAGGATAAATTCGATTTTTTCAAGGCGAGAAACCCCAGATAATTTATGGTCCAAATGCAGTTCATGCGGCACAATGCTTTTCCACCGTGAACTTAGCGAGAACCTCAATGTTTGTAACGAGTGCGGGCATCATATGCCAATCTCACCGCGAGATCGATTTGCTAATTTATTCGATGGTGGAATTTTTGTAGAAATAGATGTCCCCAAACCAATTATTGATCCTCTGCAGTTTAAAGATCAAAAAAAATACCCAGAACGTATGAAATCTGCTCAAAAAACGACAGGTGAAGCTGAGGCTATGTTACTAGCAGAAGGAGAAATGGGGAGAACCCCAGTCGTAATAGCGGCTCAAGATTTTTCTTTTATGGGTGGTTCGATGGGTATGTACGTTGGCAATGCTATTATTAGAGCAGCCGAACGCGCTGTTGAACTAAAACGTCCTTTGATTTTATTTTCGGCGGCTGGTGGGGCACGAATGCAAGAAGGTATTTTAAGTTTAATGCAAATGCCGAGGACGACCGTTGCTATTCAAATGCTCAAAGAAGCAAAATTACCATACGTTGTAGTTTTAACACATCCAACGACAGGAGGCGTTACTGCCTCTTATGCAATGCTTGGAGATATCCACATTGCCGAGCCAAACGCATTAATCTGCTTTGCAGGGCCCAGAGTGATAGAACAAACTATAAGAGAAAAACTGCCCGAAGGGTTTCAAAGAGCAGAGTATCTCTTGGACCACGGAATGTTGGACAGAGTAACTTCGAGACTAGAAATGCGCGATGAGTTAATTACAATTATTCGTATCCTCTCTAATAGTTCACCGCAAATAAAAGGTGATTTACCCTCACCAAAGCAAGAAACTTAAAATCTGTCCCAAAATGAAAAATTTGACTTCTGACGTTATTTTAAAACGGATGATGACTTTGCATCCAAAAGTTATTGATTTAACTCTTGATCGTGTTTGGTATCTACTAGAAGCGCTAGGAAATCCACAAAATTATCTACCTAAAGTAATTCATATTGCTGGGACAAATGGTAAAGGTAGCACGTTGTCAATGCTGCGGGCAGGACTAAATGAAATTGGGCTTCAAACCCATGCGTACACATCACCTCATTTGGTCAGGTTTCACGAGCGTATTCAAATAAACGAAAATTTTATAAATGAAGATGAACTAACTGATATTCTAAATGAATGCTATTCAGCAAATAACGGCCAGCCTATAACATATTTTGAGATCACTACTTGTGCCGCTATTTTAGCAATGTCACGCAAACCAGCAGACTATATTTTACTAGAAGTGGGACTGGGTGGAAGATTAGATGCAACAAATGTTATTGAGCGGCCTGCACTAACAATAATTACCCCAGTCTCAATCGATCATGAGCAATTTTTAGGTACGACTATTAAAGAAATTGCCAGTGAAAAAGCAGGAATAATTAAAGCTCTTTGTCCTGTTGTTGTCGGAAAACAGAATGAAGATGCACTTGAAGTGATAACAGATAGAGCCTTAAGCCTGGACTCTCCAATTATAGCTGAAGGCAAGCAATGGTTCATAAAAGAGGAAGAAGATGGGGTGTTCTATGAAGACCAGCATACATCGATCAAACTACCAAGACCCAATCTCTTAGGAGCTCACCAAATTCAAAATGCAGGAATAGCGTTAGCCGCTTTGAATTATTTATCCGCACCTCCAAAAGCCCTTCATGGGGCAATTTCTAAGGCAAAATGGCCAGCTCGAATGCAAAAGCTAAGCACAGGTCCAATAGTTGAAACTCTTGGCCACTCAGACGTGTGGCTAGATGGTGGACATAATCCTGCTGCTGGGCAAGCTCTAGCCAACTACTTATCAACTGACGACAAAAGACCAACTATTTTAATTTGTGGCATGCTGAGAACCAAAGACGTTGAAGGTTACCTTTCACCACTATCAAAGGAAGCAAAATTTCTTGCAGCTGTCAGTATTCCAAATGAACAAAACACTTTAACTGCTGATGAGACAGCAATTATAGGAAATCAACTAGGCATAGCCTCCAAAAGTTTCACTTCCATTGCTGAAGGAGTACAATTTGTGGCTGATCAATTTCCGAAATGTAAAGTTTTAATTTGTGGATCGTTATACCTTGCTGGTCAAATACTTATTGAAAACCAATAAATCTAAAAAAATTCGCAAAAAACGAATCACCTGTGTTGACTGATTCGAATCAATTTGTCATTAATAGTGAAACGCTGCATTAAACCTAAAGAATTATAACTTGGGATAACGCGGTTTTGTACAGGCAAAGGCTCAGTCTTATAGACTGAGCCTTATTCATTGATTAGGAGAGTTAAACCGCTGTGCCCAACTTTCAGACTGCATTTCATTTAGCCGGCTTACTGTACGTTCAAACTCGAAGACACCCTCACCTTCCAGATATAAATATTCTGGCTCAGCAACAGCAGAGCATAAAAACAGTATACCAGCTTCATAAACAGTATCGATTAAAGTAACAAAACGCTTGGCCTCATTAAAATTGGATCTTCCCAATTGAGGTATATTTTCAACAATGAGAACTCTCACAGAATCTACGATCGCTAAAAAATCTGCAGGACCTCTATTCTCTCCACAAAGCTCAAAGAAAGTAAATTTAGCTACTCCGCTTGAGTAGTACGGAAATTTGATTTTTCTTTTATTTACTATCAGATGAAAATCCTCACTTTCATTACCTGATAAATCTCTACAAAGATTATGTAGCTTATTTTTGGTATCAGCATTTAATGGGCTGAAATAAACACGTGTTCCTCTGAGTTTACTTTTTCGATAATCAATTTTGCTCTTTAGATTTAAGATATTTAATCGATTATTTATTAAATCGATAAAAGGCACAAATAATTGTCGATTAAGTCCGTTTTTATAAAGGTCAGAAGGTATTCTGTTAGAAGTTGTTACGATAACTACTCCACCATCAAACAACAAATTGAACAATCTTCCAACAATCATAGCATCTGTAATATCTTTAATCTGCATTTCATCCAAAGCTAAGACTTTAAAATTTTTGATTACTTCATTTGCGACTAGGGCAAGCGGATCTTTAACACCAGAGGAGCGTGCTTGATGAAGTGAGTTGTGTATTTCTTGCATAAATGCGTGAAAATGCACCCTTCGATTTGGAATTGAAAGATTCTCAACAAAGAGATCCATAAGCATTGATTTACCGCACCCTACACCACCCCAAATATAGGCACCATTGATGTCAGAAGGTTTTCTGAAGAAAATGGATTTTTTTTTAAGATTAGAAACCTGACGACTGATGTTTTCCAGTTGCTCTACTATCTCTCTCTGACAGAGATCATCCTCGAGAGAACCATTTGAAATCATTTTGTCATATATATCTGTGAGCGTTGTCATTTTTTTATTTTCAATTTACCTTAAATGAACTACCTGCCAACCAATCTTCTTTAAAACGCATGCCACCTGACCTGCAATAGAAACCTTCATTTCTAAATGACCTAATGAGATAAATGAATGGCTAAAACATCTTTGGTAACTCCTGTACTTCTGGTTGGCTGTTTAATTATTCTAGTCAGTTTCGCAATCAGAGCCTCTTTTGGTGTTTTTCAAATTCCAATTGCCCAAGAATTTGGATGGCTTAGAGCTGAGTTTTCATTAGCTATTGCCATCCAAAATCTAGCGTGGGGTATTGGTCAACCCATTTTTGGAGCTATCGCTGAAAAAATTGGGGATAAGAAAGCTATTGTAATAGGAGCATTAGTTTATGCCGCGGGTTTAATATTTTCATCATACTCAAGCACTCCAGGCGCACATCAAATCAACGCGTTGTTAATAGGTTTTGGGATTGCAGGTACCGGATTTGGAGTCATATTAGCTGTAGTGGGTCGAGCGTCGTCAGATGAAAACCGATCTATGTCACTTGCCATAGTAACTGCAGCAGGGAGTGCTGGACAAGTTTTTGGACCACCACTCGCCGAATGGTTATTAATGGACCTATCATGGCAATTGGTTTTCTTGATTTTTTCAATTTTAATTCTTAGCACACTCGTTTTTCTACCCTTAATGAAAGCCGATACTTCAGTATCAAAGAAAGAATTAGAAGAAAGTTTGGGGGATTTATTAACAAGGGCAATTAAAGATCCAAACTATATCATGATATTTTTAGGTTTCTTTAGCTGTGGTTATCAATTATCTTTTGTAACAGCGCATTTTCCCGCAATGGTTACGGAAATGTGTGGAGCAATACTACCAGGTACCCTATTACATAACATTGGCATAACTACCACTTCGGCTTTAGGAGCACTCGCTCTGTCTTTGGTTGGCTTAGCTAACATTTTTGGGACTCTAGCAGCTGGTTATTTAGGAAATTTTTATCAAAAAAAATATTTACTTTCCTTGATATACCTTGGGCGAACTTTAATCGGAGCAATCTTCATTTTAATGCCAATTACACCGCTAACAGTTATCATTTTCTCCGTTACCATGGGTTCTCTTTGGCTTGCAACTGTTCCCCTAACGAGTGGATTAATCGCCCATATATATGGTTTGAGGTACATGGGAACATTATATGGTATTGTATTCTTTTCGCACCAATTGGGAAGTTTCTTAGGGGTTTGGCTTGGTGGCCGTATGTATGACACGTTTGGTGACTATACCGCTGTTTGGTGGATAGGTGTTGGAGTAGGTGCTTTCAGTGCAATAATTCATCTACCTATAAAAGAGAAGAGCCAACAAACTTTAACCGCTTGATTTTACAATTTTGATAATTTCCTGTGCATGCGTATAAGTAATAGAATGCGTACCCAATGGTATCACAATATTTTTTATTTTTGGGTTCCAACTGATGAGTATGTCTTTGCACGAAATTGGTATCACAGAGTCAACACCACCCCATATTGCAAGAATAGGAAAATTTACATCTTTTAAAGCCATATGATCTTCATAACTATTGCTTGATAAAATGCCTGTAATACTAGCCAATACTGACGGTAGAAAACCCTTAAACTTCAACTCATTTTGTTGCCGTTCAACAATATTTGGAACTGAACTTATAAGCTTTCTTTCCTTTTCAGTTGAGCGTTTATGTAATAATCCATAAAAAAGGAGAAATAAAAACCTTCCAAATATTGGAACCTTAGCTGCTTTTGCTAAAAAACCTAAATTGTGCATCATCCCCGCCGATGCGAGAAGCGTCAGTTTTTTCAATTTATCTGGATTGCGAGCAGCGTATGCAGAAGCAATAGATCCTCCCATAGAATACCCCACTAGTTCGAACTTTTCTTTATTGAGATCAAGCTTATCTAAAAGCTCGTCTAATTGATTAATAAAAAATTCTTTGTCTTGCTTTCCTTTGGGTCGATCGGAATAACCTCGTCCGTAATTATCAAAAACCAAAACGCACTTACCGATTTTCACATAGTATTCAGCAAGGCTCTCAAACACAAAACTTGGAGTAGTTAAACCATGTACGCATACTACTAAGTCATTATGTTTCTCCCCAAACCACCGATAATGAACTAAACCTTTGGATAAAGATACAAAATTTCCAGGAGCATAAGCTCTCTCTGTTTCTCCCATATTTTTTTTACTATTCTCTATAAGTAGTGGCAAAAAAATAAGAAAAAACAAAAACAGGAAAGAGATAATCAATTATTTTCCAACCAAGTTTGAAGAATATAATGGGATGTCATCAAATCTAGGTGTGCGCCTCCCCCATTTTTAAAAAGGGTAATTTCATCTTCTGAATTCCTACTGAATTCCTTTAGATCATAGAAGTCTGCTATTACATCTTCTTTATTGATAACTCCCTGAGCTACAGGAATTTTTAACTCCCCTATGTGATCAATAGTAGTCTCAAAACTATCAACGAAAATTCGTGATTTTTGAAGCGTATTGTCGTCTGCTTCTCGCATATCAGAACGATAGGCTCCTATTAGATCAATATGCTGCCCTGGCTTTATCCATTTTCCATTTATCAAAGGTTCTGTAGACATAGTTGCAGCTGAGATTATATCAGCCGAAGAAACAGCATTTTCTAAATCACTGACAGCTTGAGTATTAACAAAGTCATTTGCTAATTTTTCTGCATGCCTTGGTGTCCTATTCCAAATAAAAAACTTTGCATCTGGAAATAGGCTGCCATAGGCCTGCCTTAAGCTGTAAGCCACCGTACCAGCTCCCAAAATTAAAATATTTTGACTTGAAGGTCGGGCCAAGAATTTAGCTGCTAAAACACTATCTCCAGCTGTTTTCCATTTTGTAACTAAATGAAAGTCAATAACCGCATTGAGTTCACCAGTTTTATCATCAAACAGATTTACTGCACCATTTATTGTTGGTTTTTGAAAATCTTTATTACCTGGAAAAATTGTTGCACATTTTATGGCAATTCCAATCCCATCTATCCAAGCTGATCTGGAAAGAAGAGTATCATCTTTGCGATATAAAAAAGTGTCAGATATTTCGGCTTTATTACGTTTGTGTCCCAATTGAATGGCTTCAACTAAGCCTTCCCAACTCAGTATAGGATCACAATCCTGATACGATATCATATGCACTTTGGTGGCTCCATTTTAAACGTAAGATCTCTTTAACCTATTAAAAAATTGTAAATTTATAAATGCACTTTACCCAAATACATTTAATTAAATCGAAATAAAAAGTCATGAATAGTTTATATGCTCATGACTTTCTTTTTTTTAAGAGTCGAACTATTTTCTCGAAATTATCTAAAAAACGAATTCTGTCTTGCTTCGAGAATACTTTCCCACTTCCTTGCAAAAAAGGATTTGAAGCTCGCAAGTCCGAACTTAAGTCTCGTAAAGCCAATGAATTCCCAATATTAGCAGAATTTAACTCCTCGCCGTTAGGTTTGAGAACTCTCATACCTTTTTTAATACAATTATCTGCCAAAATTATATCAGAAGTAATAACCAAATCATTTATATCACCGTGATCAACTATCCATTTATCGGCAGCATCTGCGTCTGCTGAAACGAAAATACTTTGAATTAATGGATTCAAGCTTGGGCGCACACCGCCATTTGATACTAGAAAAACCTCAAGTTTGTTTCTAGTAGCCACCCGCTCTACTTCTTGTTTGACAGGGCAAGCATCGGCATCAACATAAATTTTCATACTGTAATATAAATAATTTTAATATTTTCTATGGTAACTGATGATTATTATACTAATCATTTAATGAATTAGCATGGAATGCGATATGATCATCAATAAATGTTGAGACAAAAAAGTAACTATGGTCATAACCAGCTTGCATTCTAAATTCGCCAGATTGGCGTCGCTTCATCATCGCATTGGCTAATGTTTCGGGTTTCAATAGATCAATAAATTGATCTTTATTACCCACATCAATTAAAACATTTCCATTAAAACCTTTGTTCAACATAAGAATGCTAGAGTCATGCTCAAGCCAAGTTTGCTCGTCATTACCAAGATAAGCTGATAATTGTTTTCTACCCCAATCAGCACCAGTTGGGTTACAAATAGGCGACAAGGCTGAAATTGATTTAAAACGACCTTGAATTCCCATACCAATTGTTAACGCGCCATGTCCCCCCATTGAGTGCCCCATTATAGATTGACGGGTCATATCCACATTGAAATTCTTACTTATCGTATCGGTTAAATCAAAAGTTATATAATCCCACATTTTGAAATTTTTATTCCAAGGTTCTTCTGTGGCATTTAAATAAAATCCTGCACCCTGTCCAAGGTCATAATCCTCTACATCAGGCAAATTATTACCCCTGGGAGATGTATCAGGAAAAACTATTGCAACACCAAACTCTTCAGCAGCCGCTTGGGCACCAGCTTTCGTCATAGCGTTTTCATGCGTACAAGTTAAACCAGATAAATACCAGACCAAAGGAACAGGCTCGCTGATTGCGAGTGAAGGCATAAATAATCCAAACACCATTTCACACTTGCAAGATTCTGACCAATGCTGGTAAACTCCCTGCGTTCCTTCAAAACACCTATTTTCTGACTGTATTTTCATAAAAGATCCTCGGAATATTCAAACTAAATTTACTACCTTATTAGCATGGTTGTTAAATAAAAAGTTAATTGAGAGTACTTACCCAAGCTATGGTAAAAGACACGGTAAATATTGAAAGTACCGTAGATAAAAAGATGGCAGTAGATGCCCGTTTTGGCGCCACATTGTAATGATGCGCCACCATAAATATATTTCCAGCTACAGGAAGTGAAGCTGCAGCAATCATCACAGTTGCAGCATACAAATCAACATCGAACACATAAAAGACAGCTATACAAATAGCCAGAGGGTGTAGAACTAGCTTACAAAAGCTTAGCCAAGCAGCAATCTCAAATCTTTCTGCTGATTTTTGTGCCAGAGAAGCTCCAATTGCAAACAACGCACCAGGCGTAGCTGCAGATCCTAGCATAATAACAAAATCATTAACAGGTTCAGGAAGAGACCAGCCGCTGGCAGACCACAACAGACCACAAACAATCGAAACGATCATTGGGTTTTTTAGCAATCCAATGATCACTCGGTAGATAAGAAAAATATCTAATTTTTTATCTTTGCTAGCTACAATTATTAAAACAATGAGTGATCCAAAAATAATCAAGTCGATTGCTAATATAATCATTATAAAACCAACAGCTTCAGGACCCATCAAAATGGCGAGCATAGGTATACCCAAAAAGCCTACATTTCCAATAACAGAACACTGTGCTTCAACAGCAGCTTCCGAAGGTGACTTTTTCCTAAAAATTGCAGCAGCAGTAGCCAAAAGATAAATTATTATTGAAGCAGATAAATAGGCTAATATAAATTGAGGATCATAGAGTTCACCTAACGATAAATCAGATGAAAACCTGAAAAGCATCGCTGAAAGGGCAAAGTAAAAAACAAACTTTGTCAGATATGCTGTAGCTTCAGCTGAAAAAAACCGAGTTAGGGCTGCCGAATAACCGAGGCCAATAAGCGCAAAAAAGGGTATTGTCTTATAAAAAATTTCAATCATTAAATTGTGTTTATTAAAGTGCGTTTAAAGTTTAAGCTGTGCAATTTGGCTAGAAAACGACCACACTTCTTATGCTTTTACCCTCATGCATTAAGTCAAAACCCTTATTAATATCGTTTAAGGAAAAACTATGCGTGATCATGGGGTCTATTTGAATTTTTCCTTCCATGTACCAATCAACTATTTTTGGGACATCTGTGCGACCGCGTGCTCCCCCAAATGCCGTCCCTTTCCAAACTCGCCCCGTTACTAACTGAAAAGGCCTAGTTGAAATTTCCGCGCCTGCTGGAGCAACTCCAATTATTATGCTTTCACCCCAACCCTTATGAGCACTCTCGAGAGCAGTTCTCATGACATTAACATTTCCTGTAGCATCAAAAGTGTAATCTGCTCCGCCTCCTGTTAAATTAACTAAATATGCTACTAAGTCTTCTTTGACTTCAGATGGATTTACAAAATCAGTCATACCAAATTTTTCAGCCATAGAGCGTTTGCTAGAATTTAAATCCACTCCGACTATTTGATCCGCACCTGCAAGCCTAAGGCCTTGAATTACGTTTAATCCAATACCACCAAGACCAAAAACTATGGCACGGCTTCCAATTTCAACTTTTGCAGTATTCATTACAGCGCCAATTCCAGTGGTCACACCACAACCAATGTAACAAACTTTTTCAAATGGAGCCTCAGAGCTGATTTTCGCTAAAGCTATTTCTGGTAAAACAGTATAGTTTGAAAATGTTGAGCATCCCATATAGTGCAAAATAGGAGTTCCATCTAGCATACTAAAACGACTAGTCCCATCAGGCATAAGTCCTTTACCTTGCGTCTCACGTATTGCCTGGCAAAGATTTGTTTTCGGGTTTAAGCAATACTCACATTCTCTACACTCAGGCGTGTAAAGCGGTATAACATGATCACCAACTTTTAGGTCTTTCACTCCAGGGCCTGTTTCTACCACAACTCCCGCTCCTTCATGACCGAGTATGGCTGGAAACAAGCCTTCCGGATCGGCGCCTGAAAGTGTAAATTCATCAGTATGACAAATACCAGTTGCTTTAATTTCTATTAAAACTTCACCCTCTTTGGGTCCTTCCAAATTAACTTCCATAACCTCTAGAGGTTTTCCTGCTTCTAAAGCAACGGCCGCCCTTGTTTTCATTTTTTCCCCCAATTGCATCCAAACACGAACAGCATGGACGCTTGAAGCTATCTTGCCAAGAAAAATTTTCTCTAAGGCTGGTAAGTAAACAAAATTACTTCATTCTATATTTTTGATGACAGGAGCCACATGTTGCTCCAACATTCCCAAGCGAACTTCTTAAATCTATTAATGTTGATGTTTCAATTCCCTCTAAAGCAAATTCAAAGTCTTCCGATTTGCTTACAAAATCTTCCCAATTTTCCCAAATCGCAGGCAAAGCTTCAGAGTTAATTGGTAACTCATTATCTTCAAAAATAGTTGGAGCTGAAGCCGCAAGGTTCAATAAGGTTAAGCGTGTGGACTCGGCTAAACTTTCATCAAACTGAATTTTTTCTTGTGCCATGCGAGCAAGAACAGAAAACTCCGACCTGATGTTTTGCATCAGATTAGAACGCGCAACATATCCACTTTCAGCAGCTAATACTATTGTTCCGCTAGACAGAAAAACTAAGCTAAGCGATAAGCTTACAAGACCTTTTAACATCACAATCTCCAATTTTACATCTTACAAGATAGTTTTCTTTTTAGCTTAGGACAGAAAATTCTAATTGCTCTTTAGGATTAAAATCAATTATAGAACAAAACATGAACAAAATTAGATTTTCATAATGCCTAATCGTCGAATTATTGCAATCTGGTTTCCATACATGGGAGCTGAACGTATTTTGCGCAAAACACAGCATAATTTAAGAGAACCAATCGTTGTTGTGACCAACAAATCGCAAAGTGAAATTATTACTTCCTTGTGTTCAGTTGCACAGTCTAAAGGTATTTTTGCTGGACAGTCTTTGCGTGATGCAAGCGCTATTTGCCCAAATTTATTCATAAAAATTCAAAACTCACATGCAGAAAATCAGTTCTTAAAGGGTATTTGCCGATGGTCTAGTAAATTTAGCCCATGGGTAGCCATTGAAGGAGATACGGGATTAATCATGGATATAACAGGGTGTTCACATCTATTTGGTGGTGAAAATAAAATGATAAAACATATTTTACTTGCCTATGATGAAATAGGCTTAACAAGTAAAATAGGATGTGCAGACACAGTAGGAGCAGCCTGGGCTTTATCTCGATATTCAGAAAAAGTAGTCAAAAATTATAGAAATGGCGATACCATTGAACAAGAAGCAAGAGCAACACGTTCTCGTTCTGCAAAGCGATCTCTTCAAAGCATAAAAGATAACTTAAGACTTACTAAAAATAGCAAGTATTTTATTGCACCGTCTGGCAAAATAAGACAGTCAATCTCTAATCTACCAGTTGCAGCTCTGAGACTAGAAATTCAAACTGAGCACACATTGGTCCGACTGGGGTTACGTCAAATTGGTGATGTTATAAACCAACCAAGAGCAAGTCTTAATCGCCGGTTTGGTTGTAATTTACTAAAACGAGTAGACCAAGCACTCGGTAGCCTCTTAGAGCCTATTTCACCATTACAGCCAGAGTTAAATTTTGGTGTAAGAATTAGCTTTCCTGATCCAATTGGATTAAAGCCTGATATTATAGCTGGTCTTGATCGTATACTGGATCGCCTTTGTTCTAATTTAAAAAAGAAAACTCTTGGTACCCAGAAAGTCCGATTACAAGCCTTCCGAACAGATAATACAATAAAAAATATTGAAGTTGGTTTAGCTCAAGCTTCTAATAATTTTGAACACATTCGTGGTCTAATCATAATTAAACTTGAAAATTTGGATGTGGGGTTTGGAATAGATATTTTAAGATTAGAGGCCCTAAAAGTCGAAGTTCTCACTCAACATAAACACATTGGACACTCGCTAGTGAGCGAGCGCAATAAGTCACGGTACAAACGAAACATAAGTCCGGAAGATTTAATATCCAGGTTGGGGGCTAGGATTGGGCTAGAAAATATTACACGACTACACCCAGCAAAAAGTAATATACCCGAGAAGACTTACACTACACTATCAGCCGCATGGTCTGAGCCGGCAAAAGATTGGCCAAAACCAAAATCTTACCGACCCGTTCAATTATGGGCGCCTGAAATCATCAGCGCTCCAGATAAACCAAACCCCTTATTGGAGTTTAGGTGGCGTGGAAAAATATGGTATATTACTAGAAGCTACGGGCCAGAACGAATTTCACCTGAATGGTGGTTAGATGAACCAAAATGGCGCAGTGGTGTGCGTGATTACTGGTTTGTTGAGTGTAATACAGGTGATCGATTATGGATTTATTACGCACATGGGGGATTAACATCGTCAGGCTGGTTTTGCCAAGGTAAGTTTGCGTGACAAATTCAAAACATCAAATGTTACTTTTTAACAGGATCTGTAAGATTTTCACCACCAGGCGTGGGCTCCGGTAGAATATCAAGATTTTTTGGAATTTTTAATTCTGCAGAAGGAAGCACCACTATTTCTTCACCCGTATCAATATCATACAAATCAACCACCTCTGCCTTATCCGAACTACAAGCCATACTAAAAACTGAAAGGGTAACCAACAAAAGAAACGATCGCATAACCTATTAAATCCTCCTAAAATTTAAATAAAAGAAAATCATTATTTAGCAAAATTATTTTAATTTTTTTTATTCTCAGGAGAAAAGGCTAAACCAACTGCTCCAATAAAAATGAAAACATCAGCAAAATTAAATACAAAAGGATTATAAATTCCACAGCAAGACATGTTCAAAAAGTCTGCAACTGCTCCATCGTAAATAACTCGGTCAAAAGCATTGGCTAGTGCGCCACCACACAAGAGGGCTCCAAAACTAACTTGCAAATTGGTCACTTTTGTCCGGTAAATCCAAAACATAATCAAGCCACTAATAATAATTGCCAGCACTGTAAGAAAGTAAGATTTTAGCTCACTTTGCTGCCCCAAAAGACCAAAATTAACGCCATAATTCCAACCCATTCGAAAATTTAAAAAGGGAGGAAACACATCAATTGAATTCAAAGAAATCAGATCTAACCAGAAGACGACAAACCATTTAGAAATTTGATCAAAGAAAAAGGAAGCAACTAATATAAAATAAAATTTTTTCATCTCAGTGCCTAAAGTGTCGTATGCCTGTAAAGGCCATGGCTAAATTAGCATCATCTGCAGATTTAATCACCTCATCATCACGCATAGAGCCGCCTGGCTGAATAACTGCAGTGGCTCCTGCTTCAGCCGCAATCATGAGCCCATCTGAAAATGGAAAGAAAGCATCTGATGCAACAGCTGATCCCCTAGTTAATGGCAAATCAAGAGCAAGGTTTTCAGCCATATCTATGGACTTTTGTGCGGCTATCCGACAGCTATCGACTCTGCTCATTTGTCCGGCACCAATACCAACAGTCGCGCGATGTTTGGCATAAACAATCGCATTAGATTTTACGTGCTTTGCAACTTTCCAAGCAAAAAGCATATCTTCCAACTCAACATCAGATGGCTTTCGTTTGGTCACGATGTTCAAATTACTTTCAAGTATCGCTTCATCATCCCTATCTTGTACTAGGAACCCTCCTGAAACTTGACGAATACTCCTACCCGCATCTTTTTGGCTATTTAACCCACCAGTCGTTAACAGCCGTAAATTTTTCTTTTTTTCAAACACTCTCAAAGCCTCTTTTGTAGCGTCTGGCGCTATAACAACCTCCGTAAAAATTCTACAAATCTCCTCTGCAGTTTCTTCATCCAAAGTTTGATTTAGAGCAACTATTCCTCCAAAAGCACTTGTTTGATCGCAATTGAAAGCAGATTTATAGGCCTCTTTCAGATTTGGACCTACTGCAACCCCGCAAGGATTAGCGTGCTTAATTATAGCACAGGCTGGCTGTAAAGATGGATCAAATTCACAAACTAACTCAAACGCTGCGTCCGTATCATTGATATTATTATACGATAGCTCTTTACCTTGATGCTGAATAGCTGAAGCCACACCGACCCTACTACTTGCATCTTTATAAAATGCGGCTTTTTGATGAGGGTTTTCACCATAACGCAAACTTTGAACTAAAGAACCAATTTCAATAAATTTGCTAGGAATAGCATCCTTTTCTTGTTCACTCATCCAAAAAGAAATCGACGCATCGTAACCCGCTGTATGAGCATAGGCTTTGTAAGCCATTTTCTTTCTGAAGTTTTGGCTCGTACAACCGTCATTCTTTTCAAATTCACTTAAAAATTTATCATAATCTGCTGCGTCCGTGATGACAGTTACAAACTGATGATTTTTTGCTGCCGCACGGATCATTGCCGGACCACCAATATCAATATTTTCTATACATGTTTCATAATCAGCCCCGCGAGCCACAGTATTTTGAAAAGGATACAAATTAACGACCAATAAATCTATTTCAGCTATCTGATGTTCTTTCATGGCTGCGATGTGTTTTTCTTCATGCCGCAATGCTAGGAGCCCACCATGTACCTTAGGATGCAGAGTTTTTACTCGGCCATCCATCATCTCCGGAAATTCTGTCAACTCAGAAACATCTTTTACAGGTATATCAACCTCTCGTATCGCTGCAGCACTACCGCCTGTGGATATAATTTCAACGCCACGCTTAAACAAAGCCTCAGCGAGCTTAATAACATCTGTCTTGTCAGATACTGAAATTAAGGCACGTTTAATTGGGTAAAGATCACTCATCAATTTTCCTATTTATAGTAAGTTTTAATCAATTTTTAAAAAGATCCCCAACTGAAAGATCCTTATCAAACGCTCTAGTTATGGACCACTCTATTCTTGTTCCATACTTCAAGATATCAGCAGATAAAATCAGCTTTTGTGACTCAATCGGCTCAAACAAACCAGCTTCAAAAAAAACTGTCGGCTCCAATGTAACTTTTAAATCTTGACCATAATCAAAAATCCATATTTCGCCATTCTTTAAAGCCAAACTTATTAGATTTTTATCCTGATCCCAGCGAACAGCTACATTTGGGTGAAAATGAAAAGCCGCTTTTGCCAAAAATTGACCACTGCTCTTACTTTTTACAGATTTATCAAATTGGCGTTTATGGACATCGTCTATTGCAATGAGCAAATCTTCTCCTTCAAAGGTCTGACCACTTTGAGCAAGCTTCAATTTTCTTACGTGAGTAAGACCATGGCTTTTTACATAGCCATCATGAGCACCCTCAAATATTTCTTTTCCTTCATCAGTTGAAATTTCATGGGGCACTTTCAGAGGTGCAGTAGTGATAAAATTTTTTGAGGCTTGAAACCTAACCTTTTCTTCACTGAAATGGCTGCTGTTGTGCCCTTCCAAATAAACTGTACAATGAGAACTCGTTTGGCGACTGACAGAACTAAAGTCTGACCCAAACAGATATCCAGGACCACAACTTGTAAAAATCCTTCTTTGACCAGAAACCATTTCAAAAGCTAAGGTGGAAGCATCGGCTAGAAAACTTGGTTTACCAATGGGAGGAGGCGCTGCATCAATAATTATGGTAGTTCGAGAATTTGATAGCCTAGCAAAACCTACACTTAACTCATTACGAAAAATCTCTCGGTTTTCCGCATGACTGAGCGCTTGATCTAATTGACCGTCCACATCGCCACAGCTACCGTGAAATCTTGGCAATCCAGCATCAGAATGCCTAAGATGACGAAGAATAGGTGCTAGTTTTTCTATTGTATCTAAGTGAGTGGCAGACGGATTCCAATTCGAGTCTTTGAGGGCAAGTTTTGCCCAGATTAAAATTGTGAATATATTCAAAATTTCTTGGGGATTTCGAGATAAAACAATTTCATCAGTATTATTTAAATGGCGACACTCGTGAGCAAGTGCTACAGTGGCAGGCTCTATAAATTTCTCCATATTTTTGAGATAACATCCAGCGTAAATTAAACCCAAGAGCGCCTCAAACCTAGGCAACCCCACTGAAGCTTTTATTGCCCGTTTTGATAAAAACTTTGCCTGCCTTGCCAACAAAATATTAAACTTTTTCAGATTTTCCTCAGATAATCCTTGCGTGAGAAACAAATAATGATGGGCCCAACGAACTAACCGCATACCCGTTAATTCTGCTGCCCAACCAGGACCAGAACCAGAACTATACTTTGCCATCCACAAAGATAGCCAATTCTGCGCAAAGCGCCTTGCTTCTAAACTCCCTAAGGCTGCCAAATCATCCACCCAATCAAAACTGTGTATTTTTTTAAAAAAACTTTTTTTGTCAGTTTTTAGATTCCAAATTTCATCATTGTGGTGAATAATTTGGCCGACCAAATTAATTTTACCGTCCAGCATCTGCCGTCCAACAGATATTTTACCAATTGAGCGAGGTTCCGTTTCTAAAACAAATTCTGTTTTTGACGTGGATACACAACTCAAATAAGCAAAAATTTTATCTGTTAAAACGTTAAAAAAACTCAACTTTGGCTCATTTTTTTATAAAATATCGTAGTTCTTAAGAAATTTCTGGATCTGCACAATTAACGTTCTTCAAATGTATTTGGTTTTTTATGTAAATAACATATGTAAAATCCATCTAAACCATACTTTTCATCGGAACTGGCAGGAGTAATTCTAATATCTCCTGACTCCAAAACCCAAGCCTTAGGGATAGTTTCGACAAATTCAAAGGGTCGCTTAATTTCAAATTGCTCATTACGGTTTAAAAATTCCTCAATTTGACACTCACCCTCATCAGGTAAGAGAGAACAAGTCACGTAAATAATGATACCATCGTCTTCTACAAGCGAAGATGCATGATCTAGTAATTTGGCCTGAATTTCGATTAACTCAAAAAAATCGGTGCCATCTTTACAAAAAACAAGATCAGGATGACGCCTAATTGTTCCGGTGGCACTACACGGAGCATCCAATAAAACAACATCAAACTTATCAGTTATATCGAAAGCATCAGCTTTAAGTGTGTTTGCTTTGAGACCACACCTGTTTAAATTTTCTTTTAATAGCTCCAATCGATTAGCAGAAATATCGACAGACGTGACATCAGCTCCGCGGGAAGCAAGTTGTAGTGTTTTTGCACCTGGTGCAGCACATAAGTCGAGTACCTTTTTACCAGCTAAGTTATTTAATAATCGAATTGGCATGGATGCCGCTGTATCTTGAACCCACCAGTCTCCTTCCTTAAAACCTGGCAAGGCAGATATTTGTTTCCCATTTTCCAAACGAATGCTTTCTTGGAAGACTATTCTACCACCTAGCTTTTTTGCCCAGCAATTAATTTTTGACGGATCCTTAAGAGTGATATCTATCGGAGGGGTAAGACTGTGTATTTGCTCAATTTCGAGAATGGCAGGCTTTCCATAGGCATTGATCAGAGGCACCCTAAGCCAGTCAGGTAACCGCGGAGCACCCTCAATCTTATTCCACTCCTCGACTGCAGAAGTTGATAGCTTCCGCAGCACTGCATTAACTAGACCTTTCATCGGCCGAGTTTTTGCACTTGAAGCGGCATAATTTACAGACTCATTTACAATTGCATGAGATGCACCACCAGTTACTAGTTCAGTCAAACCCAGCCGAAGAATATTTTTTACCTGCAATTTTGGATTTTTTTGCAAGTATTTTTCAAGAAGTTTGTCGCAGTGATCTAGGTTACGCAAAGTATCCATCACTAGTCTTTGAACAAAAGCTTTTTCCGCAGGTCTCAGATTTTTGAGAACACCAAGTACCTTTAACTCATGGAAACTTTTGTTGTTCCCTAAAATCTCGTTTAGAATATCTATCGCAACAAAGCGCGGTTTAGTCCTGTAGAGATTCATTCAGAAACTTTCTTGAAAGAGTTTTATCGCCGCTATATCAATCTATTATAACCAAGGAAAGTTTATATGCCAGAAGCAGACAAAGAACTACCGCCAGAAGCATTAAGAGCATTAGCCGAAGCTGAGCAGAGGCGCTTGAAGAAAAAGGAAGTAAATTTACCAAAAGAACTTGGTGGCCGTGAAGGGAAAGAACCAGTCAGATATGGCGATTGGGAGAAAAAAGGAATAGCAATAGATTTTTGAAAATCAATCTAATTTCATCCCTGGTTGTAACTTAAATCCTAGTAAAAATACATCTGATTTTTGAGCAGATTTACCCGGCCTCTGTGCTTCAATTATTTTGACTGCTTTAGTACCGCAAGCAATTGAAAAACCATCATTTAGTACCATTCCTGGCTTATTCTCTTTATCTATAATTTTTGAATTTAACAGTTTGATCCTCTCTCCATTTATTTCAGTCCAAGCTCCAGGAAAAGGAGATAAAGCTCTTATTTTTCGATCTATAGTTTCCGCAGAAAGCGACCAGTCAATCTTTGCCTCAGACTTATCAATTTTTTTGGCGTAGGTGATACCTTTTTCCGATTGAGCCTGAGCACTATAACTTGAGAATGTGTCAAGCACTTTAACTATAAGCTTTGCACCTTCTAGACTTAACTTTTCCGATAAAATTTTTGAAGTGTCATTATCCAAAATTTTAATTTTTGCTGAAGATAAAATAGGGCCAGTATCTAGTCCCTCATTCATTTTCATGATACACACACCGGTTTCATCATCGCCATCCATAATTGCTCTTTGGATTGGAGCGGCGCCGCGCCAACGTGGTAAAAGAGATGCGTGTATATTTACACATCCAAGCTTAGGCGATGATAAAATTGGCTTAGGAAGTAACAGACCGTAAGCAACAACAACAGCCACATCAGCATTTAAGTTCCTAAAAATAATTTGATCTTTTTCAGATTTGAAGTTCTCAGGATGATGGACAGTTAAACCCATATCAAGGGCTTCTCGATGTACTTCGGATACCTTTAACTTTTTACCACGCCCAGCGGGTCTTGGTGGTTGAGAATAAACCGCGCATATTTGATGGCTGCTTTCATTCAATGCCTGAAGAGCAGGAACAGAAAACTTTGGTGTCCCCATGAAAACTAATTTCATTTCTTCTTATTGGCCTTCCTTAGAAAAATATCTCTTTTAACTGTAGATAAACGGTCAAAAAACATTTTCCCATTTAAATGATCAATTTGATGTTGAACAGAGGTTGCCCAAAGCCCTGTAAAGTCTTTTCGATCTATAAAACCATCTTTGTTTAAAAACCGGACAGTCACTTTTTTAGGTCTTTTAATTTTTGCCGACATACCTCTTAAATTTGGACTAGCCTCTTCCGTCTCACTATACTCTATAGACGACTGGAGAATTTCAGGGTTAGCCAGTTTGATTGCCTTATCACGGGATTCTGACGCATCTACAACAGCTAAGCGCAAATCAATTCCAATTTGAGGAGCTGCTAGGCCAATGCCAGGCATAGCGTTCATCGTATCTATCATATCATCCCAAATTAAATTAATATCGTTTGTGATTTCAGCTATATCACGTGCTCTTGTGCGAAGTCTTTTATCAGGCCATTTCAGAAAAGTTTTGACCGCCATTATTCACTACCACGCAATTTTTCCCGTTTAAATTTTTGCATTTTACGAGTTATCATTTGTCGTTTTATAGGCCCTAAATAGTCAATAAATAGCTTACCATTCAAATGATCAATTTCGTGCTGCACACAAGTAGACTTTAAACCATTAAACTCTTCTGAGTGCTCTTTACCATTTAAATCAATCCATTCAACCTGAACGAGTTCTGGCCGTGTGACCTCCGCAAAATGCTCAGGAATAGAAAGGCAACCCTCTTCATAAACATTTTTTTCTTCTGATGAGGCTTTTATTAACGGGTTTACCATAACAATAGGATCGGGTTCTTCATCCTCTTTTTTGGCGCAATCCATTACAATCACCCTTTGCAAAACACCGATCTGAGGTGCAGCTAGACCAATGCCAGGCGCATGGTACATGGTTTCCATCATATCTTCTGCTAACTCAATCAGAGCGTCTGTTATGCCCTCTACCTCAACAGATTTTTTTTTCAACCGCGCATCAGGATGTAAAACAATAGGTCTGATCATCCTATTCATCTAGGATAATATAGGCCGCAACGCAACGGCTCTGTGCAATTTGAATAAACAATGGTAATGCCAATTTTGACTGGGAAAAAATATAAGGCCTATTTTATGAACTTTGATGAAAAGATCGAACGACGGGGAACACACTCGGATAAATGGGATATGATGGAAATCAAATACGGCGTGTCACCTAAAGATGGAATACCAATGTGGGTTGCTGACATGGATTTCCGTCCACCAGCATGCGTTCAAAAAGCAGTTGAAAACATGTCAAAGCACGGTGTTTATGGCTATTATGGTGATGACACATCTTATAGAGAAGCAATTCAATGGTGGATGGAAAATCGCCATTCTTGGGTAATAAATCCTGATTGGATTTTTAGTACGCATGGCCTGGTCAATGGTGCTGCTTTATGTATCGAAACATTCAGTAATCCCGGTGATAGTGTTGTCTTATTTACACCAATGTACCACTCATTTTTTAAAGTAATAAAAGCAGCTAATCGAGAAATTTTAGAGTGCCCTTTGGTCAATAATGATGGGCGATATGAATTTGATTTTTTCTCTTACGATAACTTAATGACGGGCAAAGAAAGAATTGTCATATTATGTTCACCACATAACCCTGGGGGACGCGTCTGGTCGAAAAAAGAATTACAACAAGTTGCAGATTTTGCTAAACGTCATGATCTACTTTTGATATCAGACGAAATACATCATGATATTGTCTACTCAGGATCTCATCATATCCCAATGGCATCTATGGATGAAGATATTCATGACCGCTTGATTATGATGACAGCGACGACAAAGACCTTTAATATTGCGGGAGCACATACTGGTAATGTGATAATACCCGACGAGAATTTAAGGCAAAAGTTTGCGATAAAAATGTCTGCACTAGGCCTTAGCCCAAATAGCTTTGGTTTATTTATGGCAAAGGCTGCTTACAGCCCAGAAGGTGCCATTTGGGTTGATGAATTAATAAAATATTTAGATAAAAACCGACAAATATTTGATGGTGCAATTTCAACTATTCCGGGTTTAGAGACAATGAAATTGGAAGGAACGTATTTAGCATGGGTAGATTTCTCAAAAACTGGAATGGACCAATCTGAATTTGTAAATAGAGTTAAAAACGTTGCGAAAATTGCGGCAAATTTAGGGCCAACATTTGGTAAGAACGGTCAAAATTTTCTTAGATTTAATTTTGCCACAACAAGTGACAATGTTAAAATAGCAGTCGAACGTTTAGTAAATGCCTTTTCTGATCTACAATAAATGAGGTATCAAAGCGACAGCGCTTTTTTCTTGATAAAAGTCCCTTGGAGCAGCTGTTTGCGTGTTGGTATTTCGCTTATATTCAAAATGAACAATCCCATTTTCTTCCTTAGAGGCAACAATCAAGCACTGTTTTAAATGTTTATCACCGTCGTACAAATCTACTAAACCCCTGATCATAGGAGCCCTTTCCACTTCAACACAAAAACCACTTTTTTTAAGCTGTAGTACAGGATAACTGTTCTTATTAGACTCGACACGAAGACGGCTTTTCTTTCTTAAATCAGCCTTTTGAGCAGCTTCTAACCCAGCAATTACATCTTTTGATAAAAAAGTACTCATAGAACGCCTAGCTAAAATTATCTGAGAAAACTATGTAATTGTGTCATTAAATCTGTCAAATAGTTTCTGGTTTATACAGAGTTAAGTCTTTATTATTCTAGTGAACTCAATCACATTAAATTATAGTTCAACGAACTTTCGGTTACCAGCAATCTGAAATAAAGTTAGAAATGACATTTATAATAAAAGTTTTAATTCTAATGATTTTCCTAAACTCTGCAGCTTTAGGAAAGTGTGGAGGTGAATTTACCCAATTCCTTTCAGATATCAAAGAAGAGTCTCTAGGAATCGGGTATACAGAGCAAACTGTAAATGAATTTTTTGATAATGTTTCACTGAGTTCTGAGGTATTGAAAGCTGACCGAGCACAGGGTATTTTTCTGAAACCGTTTAATGAATTTGCGCCCCGTTTGATAAGTGACTATCGGATCCAGCACGGTAAAAAAAATTTAAAAAAATATTCTTCTACCTTCGACAAAATTGAGAAAATATATGGTGTTTCTAGAGGTGTCCTTACGTCTTTTTGGGCGTTGGAGACTGACTTTGGCGCAGTTCAAGGAAAATTTAATACTCGCGATGCATTAATAACGCTAGCTTTCGATTGCAGAAGGCCACAGATTTTTCGTCCTCAAATTTTTGCCGCATTAGAATTATTTGTTCGAAATGAATTTAGTCCAAATGAAACAAGGGGTGCATGGGCTGGAGAAATTGGTATGGTTCAAATGTTACCAAAAGATATTTTAGAAAATGGAATTGATGCAGATGGTGACGGCAAAATCAACCTTCAAAGCTCTACTCGTGATGCGTTGTTTAGTGCCGCCAAAATGCTTACAAGTTTAGGTTGGAAAGCAAATGAGCTTTGGTTGCAAGAGGTAAATTTAACAAAGGAAATTGATTGGTTTGAGACTGGCACTGATAGGATAAAAACTGTCAGAGAATGGAAAAGCCTGGGAGTAAGCGGCAAGTATACTGATCTGCCGGAGGCATCAGAAAACGCCTCCTTAATTTTACCTCAGGGTCGACAGGGCCCAAAATTTCTAGCTTATTCAAATTTTAATGTGTTTTTCGAATGGAACAAAAGTTTCATATACGTCCTTACTGCTGCCCATTTTGCAAATCAACTTGAAGGATCTCCATCTTTCACCCCAGGCAATCCAGAAAAAGGCCTCACCAAGAACCAGATGAAGCTTCTACAAACCAAGTTAAAAAAGCTTGGATATGAAGTAGGTGAAATTGATGGCATTCTTGGATCAAAAACTAGAAGATCCGTACAAGAGATACAAAGAGTCCTTAATCAACCGGCGGATGCGTGGCCTACCATAGAACTGCTTGAACTGCTTTTAAATGCCTAAGCAACTAAGCTTTCAGCTTTCTTTAGATCAACTGAAACTAATTGACTCACACCCTGCTCCTGCATTGTAACTCCAAATAATCTATCCATTCTTGACATGGTAATTGCATGGTGGGTTATTATCATAAATCTCGTATCAGTTTGACGACACATTTCATCAAGAAGTTCACAAAACCGAGACACATTTGCATCATCTAGAGGAGCATCAACCTCATCTAAAACGCAGATTGGTGCTGGGTTGGCCAGAAAAACAGCAAAAATCAATGCCAATGCTGTCAAAGTTTGCTCTCCTCCCGACAGCAAAGATAGAGCCGATAATTTCTTTCCAGGTGGTTGGCACATAATTTCCAGCCCAGCTTCAAGAGGGTCGTCACTTTCTACAAACTCTAAATTCGCTTCCCCACCACCAAAAAGATGCTTAAAAAGCATAGAGAAATTTGAGTTAACCTGCTCAAAGGCTGTAAGAAGTCTTTCGCGGCCTTCACTATTTAGACTCGCTATACCTGTCCTTAGCGTTTTAATAGCTTGTTCTAAATCTGCCTTCTCGGCATATAGTTTTTCGTGTTCTTCCTTAACTTCTCTTGCATCGTCTTCAGCTCTTAAATTTACAGATCCCAATGCTTCTCGCTGTCGCTTTATCTGAGCCACTTTTGTCTCTAAAGACTCTGCACTTGGTAAATTTTCAACATCTATTTGTAATTCCTCAAGCAAGCTCTCAACAGATAGTCCAAGAGCCTCTCTTATTCGATCTGACGCTAATTCTAAATTTTGACGTGCTGCTTCAGATTTTGCATCACACCTAGCTCTATCTTCGCGCGCTTCTGATGCAACGCGCTCCGCTTCACGTTCCTCATTCAGCACTTGACTGAGCTTTGTCTCTGCAAGAGATAGTGCATCATCAGCTTCAGCTTTTTTCTTTTCTGCCTCTGAAATTGCCAAAATTAAATTTTTACTCTTATCCTCTATTTTTGAAGGTGTTTTAGAGGCCTCCTCAAGTTCCCATTTAGAACTATTTTTTCTATCAATTAATTCAGAAATTCTCTTCTCAGCTGTATCCAGTCTGTGAGACCAACCACTAATTTCTTTCTGCACCTCTTGAGCTCGCTTTAGTTGTATTTCTCCTTCCCGCCGAACCTCGTCATGAAGAGAACGCTTTGTCATCATAGTTACGCGAGCTGCTTCTACAGTAAGTTTGACATCTTCAACTTGAGAACGCATTGCATCTAAATCATCAAGCTCAACAAAACTCTTCTTTGCCGATTCAACTTGCTTTTTAGACTGTTGAGCCTCTTCTTCATAACGGCGTTTTGATATTTGATAGTTCTCTAATTGTGCATTTATTAAACTTTGTTCGGATTCTACCCTATTCAACTTTCTAACTGTATCGTTAACTGCCTGATCAGCTTCACGCCTTGCTAGCCTTGCATTTTTTTCCTGTTCAGTAACTTTTGATAGTTCAGCAACTAAATTTTCATGCTTAGTACGAACAATTTCTAATTTTTTTTGTAGTGAATTTAACTGAGCGTCTAAATCCTTTAAATTATTTGCCTGTTGAATTTGTAATGCAGCTGCAGATGGCGTGTCACCAGCCCAAATCTTATAACCATCCCATCGCCATAAATCACCTTCTAGACTCACTAGACGTTGCCCAGGCTCTAGTAATTCATGTAAACTATCTCCTTGGTCACGATCGACTAGCCCAACATATTTTAATCGCCTGCTGAGAACAGCCGGTATTTTTACTACGTCTGACAGCAATTTTACACCAGCAGGTAACTTATTTTTGATAGAAGAATATTCATTCAATTGAACCCATCCGGTCTCATTTTTTTCTTTGGATACAGGGGCTCTCAAATCATCCGCCAAAGCTGCTCCAAAAGCTTTCTCAAAGCCAAGCTCAACTCGAACGTCGTCAATAATATGAGACTTTTCCTTGGAATTTTTTTCAATAAGCTTTTCTAGAGCTGCAAATTCGGCTCGGATAGCTTTAGTTTCTCCCTCTACTTCTGAGCGTTCAAAATTTGCCATTTCTTCTTCAGTCTGCAAAGAGGACCGTTTTTCCTCTAAATCTAAAAGTTTTTCCTCGCATTTTTGAGCATGATCTTGAGCAAATTTTACTTCTACTACTACATCTTGAACCAGTTTTTTGACTGTTTCTAGCTCAATTAATGACTCAGAAACTTTTTTATCAATGTTAGCAGCTTCGTCAGTGTTTTTACTAAGCGCATTTTCACTGTCTAATAAAAAACGTTCTAGTGACTGATGGCGTGCCGCCAAACGAGCCATATCTTCAGTTAATTCTGATAGATTAACTTCCCTATCTTTCAAAATAGTTGCCGCCTCTTGAGCATCAGAAGAGACAGCTTCAAGTTTTTCACTATGCGTGCTCAACGAAACTTGAAGATCCTCCTGCTCTTTTGACAAGGTTTTGATTGTTTCTCCAGCATCTTTGTTCAAACTATTTTCACGATCAATATCTTGACCGAGTTGTTCTATGCGAGATGACAATGTTTCAATTCTATCCTGTGCCTGACGACCTTGCTCCTCTAGTGTTTCCTGTTCAACGATTAATCGTTGAAGCATCGCTGAAATAACAGCAGCTTCTTCTCTTAATGGAGGTACATTCTCACTGGCAACTTCTCTAATTCGTTTCGCTTGAGCAACAATAGCTTCTGCCTCTGCCGCAATCTTTGTGTGAGCTGTCAATTGATTATCAGCATCAAAGTTTGCAGAGTCTGCATCTTTCCACCGGCGATACAAAAGTGTGCCCTCTATCTCACGCAACTGCTCGCCAAGAACCCGGTATCTTGCTGCTTGTTTCGCTTGTCTTGCAAGCTGCCCTAACTGATTTGCTAATTGCTCCAACACATCTTCAACCCGTACTAAATTAGTTTCAGCAGCATTCAACTTTAGTTCTGCCTCATGACGGCGCTGATAAAGACCCGATATACCAGCCGCCTCCTCTAGTATTCGACGGCGATTCTTTGGTTTTGCATTAATTAATTCAGCTATTTGGCCTTGTCTGACTAATGCTGGAGAATGTGCTCCTGTAGAAGCATCCGCAAACAACATTTGCACATCCCGAGCCCGTACATCTTTACCATTACTCTTGTACGCGCTACCCGCTTCACGAGTAATTCGTCGTACTATTTCCAAATTGTCCTCATTATTGAAACCACCGGGTGCTGTACGTTCTGAATTATCTAGATGCAAAGCAACCTCAGCAAAGTTACGAGCCGGCCGTGTAGCAGCTCCTGCAAAGATAACATCTTCCATACCTCCACCTCGCATGGCGGTAGGACGGTTTTCACCCATCACCCAACGTAAAGCTTCTAGTAAATTAGATTTTCCACATCCGTTGGGCCCAACGACTCCAGTCAAACCATCTTTAATGACCAGTTCAGTAGGATCCACAAAGCTTTTGAAGCCTGATAATCTTAGCTTGCTAAATTGCAATATTAGAGATTCCTTAGTAATTTCCTGCTTAGTATTAGTTATTGCCTTTGAGCATGACTACCCCATATCGTGTACCTTATAGTATTTTACACAATATGTTGCAATTATTTTAATGTCATAAACCAGGTAAAAGTTAAATGAAAATCTCTGTAGAATATGCTTCTCCAAGACATCCAGATATTAAAAAACTTCTCTTAGCAAGCCACCAGTTAATGAGGGATCTCTACCCTGAGGAAACAAATTCGTACCTTTCTATTGATGAATTATGCTCCTCAGATGTTCACTTTTTAGGGGCAAGACAAAATGACAAATATTGTGGCTGTGGCGCTTTAGAAGTTAAATCTGATTATGGAGAACTAAAATCATTTTTTGTAGAGCCACAATTTAGAGGCAATGGAATAGCAAGTTTAATAATGCAAGAAATATTACGCACTTCTAGAGAATTAAATATAAATTCATTGAAATTAGAAACAGGTATTGGTTTGGATAATGCCTTGAACTTATATAAACGATTTAACTTTGAATTATGTGAACCGTTTGGAAAGTATTTTGAAAATGGGTTCTCTATTTTCATGAAAAGAGATTTGCCATAGTATACTAAAAAAACTTATTGGACTATTGATGCCATTCCAAAAGATAATTACAGAAAAACTGTCTTCTTCTGTTACCCTCCAAATAGAGAAGCTTATATTAAGAGGAATTCTTAGACCAGGTGATCGACTCCCTGCAGAGCGAGAATTAGCAGAGCGTTTCGGTGTTTCTAGACCTAGTTTACGAGAAGCTATAGCCAATTTGGACACAAGGGGATTACTTGTTTCGAAAGCAAATGCAGGAATATTTGTTGCTGATGTACTTGGCAACGCTTTCTCACCTGCTTTAATTGAACTCTTTAGTTCGCATGAAGAGTCCGTAGATGACTACATAACTTTTCGGAGAGATTTAGAGGGGCTTGCTGCGGAAAGAACAGCTAAATATGGTTCGAGTACTGATTTACAAGTCATACAAACCATCTTTGACAAAATGGAAGCAGCTCACCAGAAAAGAGATCCCACAGATGAAGCAAGATTGGATGCTGATTTTCATCTATCCATAATAGAGGCGAGTCACAATGTCATTATGCTACATATGATGAGATCAATGTATGAACTACTTCGAAACGGTGTTTTCTATAATAGACAAAAAATGTTCCAACAAAGAACTACCCGCTTCGAACTTCTAACTCAACATGAAGTCATAAATAAGGCAATCCAAACAAGAAATCCTGAGGCTGCCAGAAAAGCCGTCGAAGCACATTTGGACTACGTGGCAGAAGCTCAAAAAAGCCAGCGGGCCTCAGATAAAAATGAAAAAATTGCTCAACAACGATTTGAGCATGAAAAACTACGGCGTTAATTCCATAAATTAAACTTGCTGAAATACCAAAGCATATATCAAAAAAATTAAGCTTGAATTCTGGTCAGCAATTCAACTAGTTTACTTCGCTTATTTTCTAGATGGTCCAAAATGTTAAAGTGATGTTGTCCATTGGTTATTATTTTTGAACAAGACCAAGCCTCACTTAAAGATGTAGCTTGTGATAGAAAAGCGGGACGCTCCTTTTCTCCAACAAAAATGGTAAAAGGTACATTTAATTTGGTATGAAGTACTGGGCTTTCTTCTTTAGCAGTATCCAAATTTAATTTAAGTTTTTTGTTCATAGTTGTTTCTAAAAGAGGCCGCAAATCTGCTAATGGTGAGATAGCAACAACATGAACCAATCTTTGCAATAATTCTTTTTTTAATTCAAAATTTTTCCACTGATCATTTGACACCATTCTTGAAACCAAATGCCCCCCGGCAGAATGACCAGCCATTGAAATCATCCCTTCATATTTCCCCAAAACATAACATATCAAATCTTTTATTTGCCCATTTATTTCTGCTATTCGCACATTTGGACATAAGTCGTACGAAGGAATTATGCATCTATACCCACGAGCGATAACACCGGATGCAAAATGAGACCAATATGACTTATCAAAATCAATCCAATAGCCTCCATGAATGAATATAACCGTACCCAATGGCTCTTTTTGAGGTAAAAAAAGATCAAATTTTTGTCTATGTGAGTTACCGTAAGCAATATCTAAATTTGCTAATCCACTCTTGAGCTTTTTTTTTCTGAACAGCTCAGCTTTTGCTATCCAATCTTGAACTATTTGTTCTGAATTAGCTATGAAGGCAGCGTTTGCATATGCTTCGTCATTTTCGTTTATATTTTTCATAATAATTAATACCGCTATAGACAAAATAAGGCAGAATTGGTTTTGTTATGTCAAAATAAAAATAGGAGATTGGGAATGTTAGATGATTTGACAAACTTGCAAGCTTTGCTGAAAGATTCAACTCTTTTGGCCACAAGAGGATATATAGCTGGTGAGTGGTGCGACGGAGAAAATGGCCAAACATTCCCAGTATACAATCCTGCTCGCGGTGACGTAATAACCGATGTTGCAGATATATCAAGAACCCAGACAGCTGAAGCTATTTCTATTGCTGAAAAAGCTCAAAAATTATGGGCTGCTAGACCAGCCAAAGAACGCAGCAATTTACTTCGAAACTGGTATAATTTGATGATGGAAAATCAAGAGGATTTAGCAACCATTCTGACTGCTGAACAAGGTAAACCTATTGAGGAAGCAAAGGGTGAGATTGCCTACGGCGCTTCTTTTATAGAATTTTTTGCTGAAGAAGCAAAAAGAGTTTACGGAGAAACAATACCAGGTCATCAAAGTGACAAACGAATTACTGTTTTAAAACAACCCGTTGGCGTTGCAGCATCTATTACACCTTGGAATTTTCCAAATGCCATGATCACTAGAAAAGCAGGGCCAGCCCTCGCAGCTGGATGTGCTTTTATTGCGAGGCCAGCTGCTGAAACTCCGTTATCTGCATTGGCTATGGGCATTCTAGCAGATAGAGCAGGTCTGCCAAAAGGAATTTTATCAATCATTCCATCCTCACGATCATCTGAAATTGGAAAAGAATTCTGCGAAAACCCAATTATCAGAAAACTTACTTTTACAGGTTCAACCGAAGTCGGCAGAATTCTACTTAAACAAGCTTCTGAACAAATTATGAAGTGCTCAATGGAATTGGGAGGAAATGCCCCATTTATTGTCTTTGACGATGCAGATATTGATGCGGCCGTCGAAGGGGCAATTATGTGTAAATTTAGAAATAATGGACAAACATGTGTTTGCGCCAATCGTATTTACGTTCAATCAGGTGTTTATAATGAGTTTGCTGAAAAATTATCATTAGCTGTTTCACAAATGAAGGTTGGGGATGGCTTAGCTAGTGGAACTGCACTTGGACCTCTAATAAACAGCGCAGCTATACAAAAAGTGCAGGAGCATATTGAAGATGCAAAGTCAAAGGGGGCGCAGGTTATCTTAGGAGGTGAAACAATCCAAGGACCAGGTAATTTTTTAACACCAACAATTGTAACACAAGCAACTAGAGATATGCTCGTATCAAGAGAGGAAACATTTGGCCCATTCGCACCACTTTTTGAATTTAAAAATGAAGATGAAGTTATAGAATTAGCAAACGACACTATATTTGGCTTAGCTTCCTACTTTTATGCAAAAGATTTAAGCCGCGTCCATAAGGTAGCAGAAGCTTTAGAATATGGGATCGTGGGCGTGAATACAGGAATTATCTCAACAGAAGTCGCTCCTTTTGGAGGAGTAAAACAATCTGGATTAGGTAGAGAAGGTAGTCATCATGGAATAGATGACTACTTGGAAATGAAATATATCTGCATGTCGGTATAAATATTGTAAATTTGGAACAAAGCAAACTACCAGATACAGTTTCAGGCACGGCTTTAGATATGATGGACGCTTATGTTTTCAAAACGTAAAAGCAATAATATAAACGGTTGGATAATTATCGATAAACCTGCCGGCATCACATCAACTGGTGTGGTGAATAAAATAAAACGGGCTTTTAGCGCAAAAAAAGTTGGACATGCTGGCACGTTAGATCCAGATGCTACAGGTGTTTTGCCAATCGCTTTAGGTGAAGCAACAAAAACTATTCCTCACATAATGGATGAGATAAAATCCTATCATTTTTGTGTAAAATTTGGTGAAGCAACAGACACCGACGACGCAGCGGGTGAAATTATTAACACAAGCAATAATCGTCCAAAAGATGATAAGATCTCTGCTCTTTTACCGAAATATACAGGCTTTATAGAGCAAACACCTCCTAACTATTCAGCAATCAAAGTTAATGGAGTTCGAGCCTATGATTTAGCCCGTTCAGGAAAACATTTAAAATTAAGGGCTCGCTCCCTCTTTGTGAAAGAGCTTAAGTTTTTAGAGCGAGTTGATGAAGATCATGCATTACTTCAATTAACATGTGGAAAAGGTGGATATGTGAGATCAATCGCTAGAGATCTTGGCAAAGACTTAAAATGTTTTGCCCATGTGAAATGGCTGAAACGCATATGGTCAGGACCATTTGAATTAAAAAACTCTATTTCACTTCAAAATTTTGACGAAGTACGAGAGTTATCTTCGTTGAAACAGCTTTTACAGCCAATAGAAGTTGGCTTGCAAAACTTACCTTTTGTAACATGCAACACAAAGGATGTTGGTCACATAGCAAATGGAAGATCAATTATTGTCAGCTCAACGGAGATTGAGGCAGACAAAACCTGTTGGGTTAAATGTGATGGAAAAGCATTAGCTCTAGGAACTGTAAGAGACAGTCAGTTTTATCCATCACGTGTCCTCAATATTTAAAACTAAATTTTGATCAAATCATGAAAAATCCAAATGTAATTACCAAATACTATCAAAAAGAAGACATAAATTCCAAAGCTGTCTATTCAAGTTGTGAAAAATACAGATATAGTCTTACTCGCATTTGGAATAAGAAGGCAGAAAAATTACATTTTGTAATGCTCAATCCTTCTACGGCGACAGAAATTCAAAACGACCCGACAGTTGAACGATGTGAACGAAGAGCGCGTACTTTAAATTTTGGATCTTTCAGGGTAACCAATATTTTTGCTTGGAGAGATACAGATCCAAAAAAAATGAAACGTGCGAAAGATCCTGTAGGCTTGCAGAATAACAAAGCTATTATTGATGGGTGCCGGTGGGCGGATTGTACTATTGCCGCCTGGGGCAATCATGGCTTATATTTAAACAGAGGAAATTACGTAGTAGAATTAATGAAAAAATGTGGCAAACCGATTTTCCACTTGGGCATTTCTAAAGTTGGCCAACCCAAACACCCTCTTTACATCTCATATGATATCCTTCCAACAGAATGGCTAAGCAATAATTAAATTTAACGCAAAAAGTTTTTTGATTAGGATACAGCCTGACAAAATCGAATATTTTGCTATTTGGACTTTCCAATCAAAAAAAAATGAGATAAGCGCGTGATCTTATTAATACCTTAAGGAGCCTGGCTGGACGTCATCCCGGCCTACGCTACAAATTTTGACCTAATAGGAGAATGAGATGTCGATAACTGCTGAAGAAAAAGCGAAAGTCATAAGTGATTTTGCAACAAAAAAGGGCGACACCGGGTCACCTGAAGTCCAAATCGCAATTTTAACTTCAAGAATAAATACTTTGACAGAACATTTCAAAGAACATCACAAAGATAACCATGGCCGTAGAGGCCTCTTGAAGATGGTTGCCCAAAGAAGAAAACTTTTAGATTATCTTAAAGGTAAAGAAGAGGCGCGTTATCAAACTGTGATTAAAAAACTCGGAATACGGCGTTAAAATATAAAAACACTCTGATAAAATTATTGAGAAATCGAGTTCATTTTTATTTGCAACTACTGCATTTGAATAAATCATTTCCTTTTCGATAAAACTAATATAATTGCCGTTCATCTGCAATCTGGCGCCCAGACCCAGCGCCTGAAATACAAGATACTGGGTCAGAGGGAATCCGCCCTCTACGTTAAAGGCCTTTTGGCCATTTTAGGAAGATAAGATGTTTAAAGAATTTAAAAAAAGTATGAAATGGGGTGAAGAAACCCTAACACTAGAAACTGGAAAAGTAGCTCGTCAAGCCGATGGTACTGTGATCGCAACTTTGGGCGAAACTTCGGTAATGGCAAATGTGACGTTTGCAAAGGAAATGAAAGAAGGACAGGACTTCTTCCCTCTGACAGTTCACTATCAAGAAAAGTATTATGCAGCAGGAAAAATACCTGGAGGATTTTTCAAAAGAGAGGCGCGTCCTACTGAAAAAGAAACTCTCACTGCACGTTTGATCGATCGACCAATGCGTCCATTATTCGTTGAAGGCTTCAAGCATGAAGTTTTAGTAATGTGCACAGTATTATCCCATGACTTAGTTAATGATCCAGATATCGTAGCTTTGATTGCAGCCTCAGCTGCTTTAACCATCTCTGGTGTACCATTTATGGGCCCCGTAGGTGCCGCGAGGGTAGGATATGTCGACGGTGAATATATCTTGAACCCAGAAGTTGAAGATATGGATCAGCTTAGAACCAACCCCGAACAGAGACTAGATTTGGTCGTCGCCGGTACAAAAGATGCAGTGATGATGGTTGAGTCCGAAGCTTATGAATTAACTGAAGATGAAATGTTGGGAGCAGTAAATTTTGCTCATGAACAAATCCAACCTGTGATTGATCTCATAATTGAATTAGCCGAAGACGCAGCAAATGAACCCTTTGATTTCAAAGCTCCTGATTATTCGGATCTTTATAATGCGATTAAAAAGGCCGGTGAGAAGAGCATGCGAAGTGCTTTTTCTTTAAAGGATAAACAGGAAAGAGTAGCTGCAGTATCAGAAGCGAGAGAGTCTATAAAATCTAGCCTGACCGAAGAGCAATTAGAAGATCCTAATTTGGGATCGGCTATGAAAAAACTAGAAGCGTCGATATTGAGAGGGGATGTCGTAAAAACAGGCAAACGTATCGATGGAAGAAAGACCACTGATGTTCGAGACATCGTTTGTGAGACAGGTTTTCTTCCAAGAACCCATGGATCAGCTCTATTCACTAGAGGAGAAACACAGGGATTGGTCGTGACGACCCTGGGCACCGGAGACGATGAGCAAATAATCGACGCCCTGCATGGTAACTTTCGCTCTAATTTTCTTCTGCATTATAACTTTCCTCCATACTCAGTAGGTGAAGTTGGTAGGGTGGGTTCGCCTGGTCGAAGAGAGATAGGCCACGGAAAGCTAGCTTGGAGAGCATTACAAGCTGTTTTGCCAGCTGCAACAGACTTCCCATACACTATTCGTGTTGTTTCCGAAATTACTGAATCAAACGGCTCCTCATCCATGGCATCCGTCTGTGGAGGTTCTCTCTCAATGATGGACGCCGGTGTACCACTGAAAGCTCCAGTGGCTGGTGTTGCGATGGGCTTAATTCTTGAAGAAGACAGCTCATATGCGATTTTAACCGATATTTTAGGCGACGAAGACCATCTTGGTGATATGGATTTCAAAGTGGCTGGTACTGAAAATGGCATTACTTCACTCCAAATGGATATAAAAGTTGCAGGGATTACCTCAGAAATTATGAAAAATGCTCTTGCACAGGCAAAGGATGGCAGAATGCACATCCTCGGAGAAATGTCTAAATCTATTTCTGAGGCCGGGTCATTCTCTGTTCATGCGCCCAAAATAGAGACCATGCAAATCCCTACCGATAAAATCCGAGAAGTTATTGGATCCGGCGGAAAAGTTATAAGAGAAATAGTCGAGACATCGGGGGCCAAAGTTGACATAAACGACGACGGGCAAATTAAGATAGCTTCCAATGACGCGGACGCTATAAAGAATGCTTACGATATGATACACTCAATTGTAGCTGAACCAGAAGTTGGCGAAATATACACTGGTAAGGTTGTTAAGGTTGTCGATTTTGGCGCATTTGTAAACTTCTTTGGCAAAAGAGATGGCTTGGTGCATGTCAGTCAGATAGAAAATCGCCGCATAAATCATCCATCTGATGTTCTTAAGGAAGGTCAGGAAGTTAAAGTAAAGCTACTTGGCTTTGATGACAGAGGCAAAGTTCGGTTGTCTATGAAAGTAGTAGACCAAGAGACCGGTGAAGAAATAAAAGAAGATAAAAAAGAAAAAAGCGACGATAAAGAGTAAAATCCAAATTCGTTAGCTAAAAAACCCCAAAGCAATTGTTTTGGGGTTTTTTTATGGATGCATTTTTTTGAAAATAAATTAACGTCACAGGTTAGCTGATCTTGCTCGTAATTTTATTAAACTAAGTACAATATCTATAGTTGGAGTTGGTGTCTTTGTTATGAGACCTAATTCTTGAACTGAGGTGATAAGTGCATCTATTTCCATAGGACGGCGTTGATCAAGATCTTGCAACATAGACGTTCTATGAGCGCCTACCGCAGCGCCCCCATCTATTCGTCTTTCAACATCAATAGGAAATTTGACACCAAGCTTTTCTGCTATTAATTGCGCTTCAATCATCATTTTTCTAGCCACATCTCTAGTGCCTATATCGGTACATAAAACATCTAAAGTTGCATGAGTTAGAGCAGAAATAGGATTAAACGAAAGATTACCCCACAATTTTACCCAGATTTCATCCCGAAGTTTGGGACGAACGGGTGCTTTCAAACCTGCCTCAGTCAATGCTTTAGAAAGTTTAAGAGCTCGGTCAGACTTTGAACCATCTGGCTCCCCCAAAGAAAATCGATTGCCCTCTAAATGTTTTATGACGCCAGGTTCAATCACTTCCGCTGCTGGATAAACAACACAGCCTAAAACTTTATCTGGACCAAAACCATCCCACTGAATATTTCCTGGGTCGACTGAATTTACTCTTGTGCCTTCAAACTCACCACCAACCTTGTGAAAATACCACCAAGGAATGCCGTTCACACCAGACACTATGGTAGTTTTTTTATCGATCAAAGGTTCCATTTTATTAACAACTGATGGCACCGAGTGAGCCTTTAATGTAATAATGACATAATCTTGTGGTCCTAGATCCTTAGGATTTTCAGAAGCCATCACAGGGACTGTAATATCACTTTCTTCTTCGATCAGCCGCAAGCCATTTTTTTTCATGGCTTCCAAATGCGGCCCGCGTGCAACCAAACTGACATCAGCACCCACCTGTGCCAATTTAACGCCCATGAAGCCACCAATTGCACCCGCTCCAAAAATACAAATTTTCATGATTTTCCCTTATAAAAGACCAAGCTTTTCAGCCATTCCTATCCTCTGCATTTTACCCGTTGCACCTTTTGGAATTTCATCCAAAATCACAACATGCCGTGGAACTTTGAAATCAGCCATCCTTTCTTTAGCAAAGCTTTTGATATCCTTGTCATCACACTTACTGTTATTCGCCAGAACAACTGCTGCAGCAACCTCCTCTCCAAGCTTGGGATGAGGTAACGCAAACGTAACAACTTGATTAATTTCAGGGTGGTCTAATAAAATGCTATCTACTTCTAGTGGCGATATCTTTTCTCCACCCCTATTAATTATTTCCTTTAATCTTCCAGTTAAATAAAGGAACCCATCTTCATCAAAAGCACCTTGATCACCAGTACGAAACCAACGATTTCCATTAATTTCAAAAAAACTTTTTTCATTAGCGTCAATATTGTTTTCATAACCAGGCGTTACGTTATTACCTGAAATTACAACCTCACCTGTACCATCAATTAGAACGTCATCAGCTTCGTGCGCAATCCTAACGGAAGGACCTGCTGGTTTACCAACTGAACTTGGCTTCTGTTTGTCTAAAAGATTGCAACACATTTGATGAGTTGCTTCTGTCATGCCATAAGCCTCAATAACTGGTGCACTAAAGCTTTCTTCCAAGTCACGCATGACTTGGGCTGGTAAGCTTGCAGAGGATGATCTCAAAAATCTAAGCGGATTATTTTTTATGATCTCAGAATTACGTCCTGACCGAGCCAATATGGCCTGATGCATTGTGGGAACGGCAGTGTACCAAGTTGGTTTCGCTTCATCCAAATTAGAAAAGAAAGAAAGAGCATTGAAGCCTGATGAACACCAAATCGAGGCTCCAACTGACAATGAGGCCGAAACTGCAGCAATTAGCCCATGGATGTGGAAAAGCGGCATAACATTTAAACATCTATCTGCTGAAGATAGAGATAAAGATTGGGCGATATTTGACGCTGATGCTGCTATATTTGATTGTAACAAAGGCACTATTTTAGGTCTTGAAGTGGTTCCAGACGTGTGGAGAATTAAGGCTACATCATTTTCACATACTTCTTCATCTTCAATGAAATCTTTATCTCCGTCGCCCACTAAAGAAAATAATCCTGCTACTTGATCACTTTCTATAAGACGTATAATTTTGATATCCAAACGCTCTGCTGCCGCTGCAGCCGGACCATCATAACCATCATTTACAACGAGTGCTTTAGCTTTTAGATCATCTAAGTAGAAACTAAATTCATCCTCACGATAATTTGGATTTAACGGTGCAGTAGTTGTACACTGAGCAATAGTTACAAAGGCGGTAGCCATCGTTGGTCCATTAGGAAGCACAATTGCAACACGATCCTGTTTTGCTATCCCATTTTTACGAAGAGCTTTGTGTACGTCTTTTTTTAATTCTCTCAAAGCGCCATATGACAGCCACTTTTTGTTTAAAGCACCTATAGCCTTTTTGTCAGACAAATGCTCAGACAAAAAACTCGATATTGTTTGTGACATTCAAAACAACCTTTATTTAATTTTCCACCTTCGGCACTAACTAATACAAACCATTGATAGCTTCCATAAATAAAAAATTTAATTAAAAAACTAACCGTCTTTTCTGATTGTCTCATTTGAGGGATCATATGGGCTATCGCAAGTAACCTCTGCGTCCCACAATGAATTTAACATTTTAACTTTCAATTTTTGACCTTCTTTGGCGAGGTCAGGTCGAATATAGCCCATACCAATTGATTTATTAAATACAACCGAATATCCACCTGAGGTTAAGCGCCCAACTTTTGTACCATTTTCCAAATACAAGGCCTCTCGACCCCATGGATCAGCATCATTTGGTCCATCAATTAAAAGAGTGACACACTGTGCCCTGACGCCTGTTTGTTGCATTCTTTCTTTTCCGAGAAATTCTTTCTCTAAATCGACAAACCTTGATAAATCGGCTTCTAAAGGTGTTGCATCTCTACCTAACTCCGTACCAAAGGCACGGTATGACTTTTCTTGTCGCAACCAATTTTGTGCACGTGCACCAACGAGTTTTAAGCCATATTCAGATCCAGCTAAAAGCAATCGATCCCACAAATAATTTTGCATTTCAATAGGATGGTGAAGCTCCCATCCTAATTCACCAGTGTAAGCCACTCTTATAGCATTGACGGGACACATTCCAATCTCAATCTTTTTTGCTGAAAGCCAAGGAAATATTTTATTTGAAAGCGCACTGCTAGTATCCTTATCGTTTATAACGGCTTTTAACAAATCTCGCGATTTTGGTCCGGCAATTGCAAAAACACCCCACTGTGAAGTCACGTCATGAATTTCAATATAACCAAACTCGCCCATTTTATCTTCTGCAGCTTTTTTGAGATAATCGTAATCATAGGAACTCCAGGCCCCAGCAGACACCAAATAATAACTGTCTTCGGCCATTCTCACGATGGTGTATTCAGTTCGTGTCGTACCATGATCGGTCAATGCGTAAGTTAAATTTATGCGGCCCACTTTAGGAAGTTTATTACACGTAAACCAATTTAAAAAATTTGTTGCACCTGGGCCTTTCACTACGTGTTTCGTAAATGCTGTAGCATCTATTAAACCAACATCATTACGTACCGCTTTAGCTTCCTCTAATGAGTACTTCCACCATGCACCACGGCGGAAACTTCTCGATTTGGTGTCAAAATTTTCTGGAGCATCTACTGGTCCATAATAATTAGGTCTTTCCCAACCATTAACCTGACCAAATTGAGCACCTAAGCTTTTTTGTCTCTCATATGCCGGTGCTGTTCTTAGAGGTCGGCAAGCCTCTCTTTCTTCATCTGGATGATGTAAAATGAATACATGCTCATAACATTCTTCATTTTTTCTGGCAGCGTACTCAGTTGTCATCCAGCTGCCGTACCTTTTAGGATCCAGAGATGCCATATCTATTTCGGCTTCTCCTTCAACCATCATTTGCGCCAGGTAATAACCAGTTCCACCAGCCGCAGTAATTCCAAAAGAAAATCCCTCGGCAAGCCACATGTTTCGCAAACCGGGAGCCGGGCCGACTAGAGGATTACCATCTGGAGTATAACATATTGGACCATTAAAATCATCTTTCAAACCAGCTGTTTCAGATGATGGAATGCGATGTATCATTGACATATATTCCGCCTCAATCCGGTCCAAATCCAACGGAAACAAATCAGCCCGAAAACTATTTGGGACGCCATATTCAAAGCGTGCGGGGGCATTTCTTTCATACGGCCCGAGAATCCAGCCACCCCTTTCTTCTCGGACATACCATTTAGCATCTGCATCTCGCAGCACAGGATGTTCTGAATTGCCGGCATTACGGAAATCAACCAGAGCAGGATCTGGCTCAGTAACTATGAACTGATGTTCGACTGGAATTGCAGGTATTTTAATACCCAATAATTGCGCAGTCCTTTGTGCATGGTTACCAGTAGCGGTCACAACATGCTCTGCCGTAATAACTTTCTGCTCTTTGGAAGCTACAAGATTTCCTCCCTGTTCTTCCATTTTTGTGCATGTAATCTTCCAATTCGTACCATCCCAAAAATACCCATCAACTTGCCATTTTCGCTCGATTGAAACATTAAGTTGTCTGGCACCCTTAGCCATAGCCATCGTGACATCGGCTGGGTTTATATATCCATCGGTTGGATGATAAATTGCTCCAACTAAATCTTCGGTATTTACAAGTGGCCAGCGCTCTTTGATTTCATTGGCTGAAAGCCATTCATAAGGCACCTCACAAGTTTCTGCTGTAGACGCGTACAGCATATATTCATCCATTCGATCTTGGGTTTGCGCCATACGCAAATTACCAACAACTGAAAAACCAGCATTCAAACCGGTTTCTGCCTCAAGTGTTTTATAATAGTCTACGGAATATTTATGGATATGTGTGGTTGCATAGGACATATTAAATAAAGGCAGTAGCCCAGCTGCATGCCATGTGGAGCCAGACGTTAATTCATCACGTTCAAGGAGCATGACATCCTGCCAACCTGCTTTAGCTAAATGATAAGCAATTGAAGTGCCTACAGCCCCTCCTCCAACTACTAAAGCTTTAACATGCGATTTCATAATATTAGCCCTCACAAAAAGTTCTGGATTGTTTTAATATTTAGTAAAAATCAACTATTAGCCTAGTCGACACTACAACACAAAAAAGCGACTTTTCGAAACTCAGCCTATTGTAATTGCTCCAAAGTTCAAAACATAAAAATCATCGTAAAAATACCCTACTAATTTACAGTCTTTCGTATTTTAAATGTAGGGTCTATAAATCTGTATTAGCCAACGGTTTCGAATCAAATAATTTAATAGTTTACAGGTGGGTGTGTTCATGGGCTTAGGATCAATCACAGGGGTATTTTCGCAGGATATGGCCATAGATCTTGGGACTGCCAACACGCTTGTTTATGTCAAAGGCAAAGGCGTGATTTTATCAGAACCTTCTGTTGTCGCTTACCAAGTAAAAGATGGTCAAAAAAAGGCCCTGGCTTTTGGGGAAGACGCTAAATTAATGCTAGGACGAACACCTGGAAGCATAGAAGCTATTCGTCCAATGAGAGATGGAGTCATAGCAGATTTTGATGTTGCCGAAGAAATGATAAAATATTTCATTCGGAAAGTGCATAAACGAACAACATTCTCGAAACCAAAAATTATAGTTTGCGTGCCTCATGGGGCAACACCTGTTGAAAAAAGAGCTATTCGCCAGTCTGTGCTTTCTGCTGGTGCTAGGCGGGCCGGATTGATTGCTGAGCCAATCGCTGCGGCTATTGGCGCCGGAATGCCTATAACCGATCCGACTGGAAGCATGGTTGTTGATATTGGAGGTGGAACAACTGAGGTTGCAGTATTATCATTGGGCGATATTGTCTACGCCCGCTCTGTGCGCGTAGGCGGTGATAGAATGGACGAAGCTATAATTAACTACCTAAGGAGGCAGCAGAATTTGTTGGTTGGCGAAAGCACCGCTGAACGAATAAAAACGTCAATAGGCACTGCAAGAATGCCAGATGATGGTAGAGGAGCTTCCATGATGATACGAGGACGCGATTTGCTCACAGGAGTTCCAAGAGAAACTGAGATATCTCAGGCTCATGTAGCAGAGGCGCTTGGTGAACCCGTTCAACAGATATGCGAAGCAGTGATGACTGCTCTTGAAGTAACACCGCCAGACCTTGCCGCTGACATTGTCGATCGAGGTGTTATGTTGACCGGTGGAGGAGCCTTGCTGGGCGACCTGGATTTAGCGCTTAGAGAAAGAACTGGTCTTGCAGTATCTATTGCAGATGAAAGTCTAAATTGTGTCGCCTTGGGAACTGGAAAAGCCCTCGAATATGAAAAACAATTAAGACATGCAATCGATTATGACAGTTAACTCGAACCAGCATTAAAGAGGATGACTTGGCTAGGCTCAATCCTAAAGAAGCTGATACCTTAGCACCGTTTAGATATTTAGCTACCGGTATAATTGTTATCTTTCTTATCGCTTTGTTTTTAGTTTGGCGTCTTGATAACCCACGCGTAGAAAAACTTAGAGCAGATGTAATTGACGCTATTTTACCGAAATTCGAATGGGTAATGGCACCTGCAACAGGACTTATTCGAATTTCTCAGGATTTCAGAAGTTATCAATCTCTATACGAACAGAACCAAGAACTTAGACGAGAGCTGCAGCAAATGAAAAGCTGGAAAGAAGCAGCTCTTCAACTCGAACAAGAAAATGCGCGTTTGTTAGATTTGAATAATTTACAGCTCGATCCAAAACTAACCCATATTTCTAGTATTGTTTTGGCTGATAGTGGTTCTCCATTTCGCCAATCAGTTCTTATAAATGTTGGCATGCAAGATGGTATTCAAGATGGCTGGGCAGCTATGGATGGGCTAGGACTGGTCGGTCGTATTTCAGGCGTGGGTAGTAAAACAGCCCGTGTACTATTACTAACAGATACAGCTTCAATTATCCCCGCAACCATCCAACCTTCGGGACAACAAGCCTTAATTGCTGGAGATAATACTATTGCTCCAACTATTGAATTTTTAGAAAATCCTGAATTGGTAAGACCTGGAGATCGAGTTGAGACCTCTGGAAGCGGTGGAGTTTTCCCACCGGACCTTTTAATTGGACGATTAGCATTGGACCCTTCAGGTCGCTTACGCGTAAGACTTGCAGCTGACTACGAACGACTTGAGTTTTTACGAGTCCTGAGAAATTTTGGAACAGAGTCAATTGATAATCCAGGTAGCTTAATCATCGATAAAAGTCTTTCATTACCTGATAATCAAAATATTGAAGCTGACGGTTAGTGAATATGAGTATTAAAAGTTTTGCCCATCAAGTAGTGTACTTTTGTATCGGTTTGCTTATCATTTTTTTTCAGATTTTACCTTTGCAAACAACTCCACAAAATTGGTCAGGACCAAATGTTCTTTTAGTATTTTTCGCCGCTATTGTTACTAAAAGGCCTGAATACACTTCAAGCTTCCTCATAGCTTTGATTTTTTTGATAGAAGATTTTTTTCTTATGAGACCACCGGGTCTGATGTCGGCCTTAATTGTAATTAGTTTTCATTTTTTAAAAGGAAAAATTCAAAATCAGGAAGAGAATTCTTTAATATTCGTTTGGGTAAATGTTGCAATCTCTTTAACACTTATTCTCCTGATTTATTACATAATTTCCGTTTTGTTATTTTTACCTTCAGCAGGTTTCAGCTTAACACTTATGGAAATAATAGTCAGCTTGGCTCTCTATCCAATTTTTTCAACACTCATTGGAAGTTTCGATACATTTAATCCATTAAATCCCGAAAAAAAAATTTAGTGATGATGTATTATGGCAGATAGAATTCAGCTCAATCCAAAAAGTAATGCCAAACTATCTAGGCGAGGTTTAATTATTGGTGGTTTGCAAACTGCTTTTATAGCTGGCCTGGCCGTAAGAATGCGCAAATTACAAGTGGAAGATGCGAGCGAATACCGACTGTTAGCAGACGAGAACCGGATAAATATCAGGCTCATTGCTCCTGCCAGAGGGGAAATCTATGATCGTAATGGCAAAGTAATAGCACGAAATGAGCAAAGCTTTAGAATTACAATTGTTAAGGAAGATGCAGGAGATATTGAACAAACTTTGTATTCTTTAAGTAATCTCATCAAAATATCCCAAAACGATGCAAAAAGAGTAATTGAAGAGATTGAAAGAAGTGCTCCCTTTTTACCGGTTACGGTAAGAGATCAACTAAGTTTTGAAGAAATTGCCAGGATAGCTACAAATTCACCCATTCTTCCTGGGGTATCCGTCGAACAAGGCTTATCGCGGGTATATCCTTTAATTGAAAGCTATGCACATGTTGTGGGATATGTTGGTCCAGTAAGCGATAATGATTTAAAGGATGGAAATGAGTCTAATCCACTACTAAAAATTCCTCGATTTCAAGTTGGGAAAGTAGGTATAGAAAGACAATTTGAGGATGTATTGAGAGGCAGTGCCGGCGTAATGAAAGTTGAGGTAAATGCACTTGGCCGTGTAATGAGAAACCTTGACAGAAAAGAGGGCAAACCAGGCAATAACATCCAGCTCACTGTAGACACTGAGTTACAAGCATATATTCAAGCACGACTAGGTTCGGAAAGCGCCTCCGCTGTAGTCATGAATTGTAAAAACGGTGAAATTCTCGCCATTGCCTCATCTCCAAGCTACGATCCAAATAAATTTGTAAAAGGCATTTCGTATTCAGATTTTAACGAGCTTAGGGATAACGAATTTAGGCCTTTGGCGTCAAAAACGGTGCAAGATGCATACCCTCCTGGATCAACATTTAAAATAGTAACGGCACTTGCAGCTTTGGAAGCAAATATAATTAGCCCAAAAGATAATTTTTCTTGTGATGGAAAAATGGAAATCTCTAATAGGTTTTTTCACTGTTGGAAAAAAGGTGGCCATGGTGAGATGGACCTAGCAAAATCGCTAATTGAGAGCTGTGATGTTTATTTTTATGAATTAGCTCTAAAGGTTGGAATTGAGCGAATTAATGAAATGGCAACTCAACTTGGATTAGGGATACAGCATGATGTTCCTATGTCAGCAATTACTAAAGGTTTAGTGCCCAGCCGGGAGTGGAAGTTAAAAAATAGAGAGCAAGAATGGTTAGTTGGCGACACAGTTAACGCCTCAATTGGACAAGGCTATGTTCTTTCTTCACCACTTCAATTAGCTGTTATGGCTGCTCGTCTAGCAAGCGGCAGAAATGTTAAACCAATGTTAACTAAATCAATAAATGGTCAAAACGTTCATGATGATAAAGAATTTGAAGATCTAAAAGTCGGTAAGGCCAACCTGAACATTATAAGAAAAGCTCTTTTTAAAGCTAGCAATGATCGGAGAGGCACAGCCTATGGTTCTCGCATAATCAATAATAAGTATCGGATGGCTGGCAAAACTGGGACTAGCCAAGTTAGAAACATAACAGACGCAGAAAGAGAAAATGGCGTAACTAAAAATGAAGACTTACCCTGGAAAAGAAGAGACCATGCACTGTTCATCAATTTTGCGCCTTATGATGACCCAGAAATAGCTGTTTCAGTGGTTGTAGAGCATGGCGGAGCTGGCTCAAAATCAGCAGCTCCAATCGCTCGTGACATAACATTACAAGCCCTTTTTAAAGGCACACCACCTTTGGGAGTTTATCCCGCCAAAGATCGCACAGCCATCTTTGAGCAGCAAAAAAGGCTTAGAGAAATTCTTCAAGAATTAGAGATGAATAGAAAAAATAAAGCATGACTTATCTTGAATATAAAATCAGGGCTGTTCCAAAAGGTTTTAGCAAGCTGTTTTTTTTGAACTGGCCAATAATATTACTTCTTTGTGCTGCCGGTGCGATAGGCATTATCATGTTGACCTCAGTAGCTGGTAATAGTTGGCATCCATGGGCTTCCGCACAACTTAAACGTTTTTTTGTTGGTTTTGTGCTTATGATAAGTATTGCAATGACACCAATCTGGTTTTGGAAAAGTATGTCAGTCCTGGCTTATATAACCTCTCTGGGTTTATTGGTTCTTGTAGAATTTTTTGGCTCAACAGGTATGGGCGCACAAAGATGGTTAGATTTAGGGTTTATTAATTTGCAACCTTCTGAAATGGCAAAAATTACATTAGTCATGGTTTTAGCATTTTATTATGATTGGCTGCCAGACGAGCGTACGTCAAAACCTTTATGGATAATTGCACCGCTTGCACTGATATTTTTACCCTTTTTTCTTGTTCTCCAACAGCCAGACTTAGGAACCTCTCTTCTAATTGTTATAGGCGGAGGTGTTATGATGTTTTTAGCTGGAGTTCACTGGGGATACTTTGGGGCAGCGCTATCTCTTAGCGTTGCAGGAATATTCGCTGTTTTTTATAGTCGTGGCAAAGATTGGCAGCTTTTGAATGATTATCAATATCGACGAATTGACACGTTTCTTGACCCATCATCAGATCCATTAGGAGCAGGGTACCATATCACACAATCTAAAATAGCACTCGGCTCCGGGGGGTGGACTGGAAGAGGTTTTGGGCAAGGAACCCAATCAAGACTGAATTTTCTTCCAGAGAAACATACTGATTTTATATTTACAACGCTTGCAGAGGAATTTGGTTTTATTGGAGGAATTTCTCTATTGATAGTTTATGCTTTAATCGTCGTATTCGCCATCATAGCTGCTATTCGGAATAAAGATCGTTTCTCATCGCTACTTATTTACGGTGTAACATTTACTTTTTTTCTGTATTTCGCAGTAAATATGGCAATGGTAATGGGTCTAGCTCCAGTTGTTGGGGTTCCCTTGCCTTTAGTGAGCTATGGAGGCTCATCCTTATTAGTTCTTATGGTAGCCTTTGGCTTACTGCAGTCAGCCCACGTTCATAAACCAAGAGGCGTGATATGATAAATATTTTATTTGCTGCGGTTACAGAAAGATGGGATCAATACGAAAACCCTCTTAAAAAACAGTTGGATTTATTGAGCCTAAAATACAAATTGGCTGAAAACTTGCCTCCTGATGAAGTTGATTACATCATTTATGCGCCCAACAGTTCCATCAAAGATTTTTCAGTTTTTACCAGTTTAAAAGCCGTTTTAAATTTATGGGCTGGTGTAGAAGATGTTGTTAAAAACAAAACTTTGCAAGTCCCATTGGCAAGAATGGTTGATGAAGGGCTAACTCAAGGAATGAAAGAATGGGTTTTGGGCCATGTTATGCGTCATCATTTAGGCACTGATCTACATGTTTTTGGACAAGACGGACAATGGAGAGATTGGTCAGCACCGCCCCTTGCAAAAAATAGAAGTGTTACCGTTTTAGGTCTTGGTGCTCTCGGCGCACAATGTGCCAAAACTTTATCGAAGATAGGCTTTAAAGTAAGTGGCTGGAGCCAATCAAAGAAACTTATTGAAAACGTAATCTGTTACTATGGATCTGACGGCTTAGAAAAGTCCTTAAAGGACGCTGAAATTGTTGTGTTACTGTTACCCGCCACCAATGAAACTGAAAATATTATCAACCAGAAAACTATCAATTATTTGTCTAACAAAGCCGTTATAATTAATCCAGGCCGAGGACCTTTGATTGATGAAGAGGCACTTTTAAAAGGTATAGAAAACGGAAAAATTGGACATGCTACTCTTGATGTATTTAGAGAGGAACCACTTCCAGAAAACCATGTTTTTTGGGCGCACCCAAAGATAACAGTAACCCCTCATATCGCATCTGAGACAAGACCAGAAACAGCTTCGAAAGTGATAGCGACCAACATTGACAGATTCGAAAAAGGACAGCCCCTATTGAATCAGGTGGATTTTAAAGCTGGTTATTAGAAAATTTATCTACTCAAGCTTTAACTACTTTTACTGCACTAAATTTAAACTCGGGTATTTTACCGTAAGGGTCTAGTGCCGAGTTCGTCAAAATATTTGCAGCAGCCTCCACATAAGCAAAAGGCAGAAAAACCATATCTTCTGAAACAGCACGATCCATCCGGGCCATCACCACGATGCTACCTCTTTTTGTTGTTAAGCGAACATGACCACCTGGCTCTACTCCCAATTTGCGTAATGTTTTCGGGTGCATAGAGCAATTAGCCTCTGGTTCGACAGCATCTAACACACTGGCTCGTCGGGTCATTGAACCAGTATGCCAATGTTCAAGCTGACGGCCTGTCGTCAATATCATGGGGTAGTTTGAGTCCGGCACGTCATCAGGCGGGATTATACTCGCTGGAGTGAAGCGAGCGCGTCCATTTTGCCTTGGGAATCCATTACCAAATACAATTGCTTGACCCGGATCATCTTTTGATAAAGAGGGATAAGTTACTGCATTTTCATTAATGAGACGTTCCCAAGTGATATTATCAAGAGATCGCATATTAAGTTTCATTTCTGCAAAGACTTCAGATGGATCAGAATAAGTCCAGTCCAACCCCATTCTCTTTGCTAATTGGACCTCTATCCACCAATCCTCCTTAGCCTCACCAGGTGGGTGAACTGCTTTTCGACCCATTTGAACCTGACGATTGGTGTTTGTAACCGTACCACTTTTTTCAGCGAAAGCACTGGCTGGTAGTATCACATCGGCATAATTTGCAGTTTCAGTAAGAAATATATCCTGAACAACAAGATGGTTAAGCTTTGCAAGTGCGTCACGAGCATGATCAACATCAGGATCTGACATGGCTGGGTTTTCACCAAGAATATACATTCCTTGAATTGAGCCTTCATGGACAGCATTCATTATTTCTGTCACGGTCAGTCCTCTTTGTGACGAGAAATCACCTGAATTCCAGACCTCTGTAAAAGCATTACGTACCCCGTCATCAGTCACTGTTTGATAATCAGGAAGAAACATGGGGATTAAACCAGCATCAGATGCACCTTGAACGTTATTTTGACCTCTAAGTGGATGAAGGCCGGTCCCAGGTCGACCAACTTGCCCTGTCATCAAGGCAAGAGATATTAGGCACCGACTATTATCTGTGCCATGAATATGCTGGGAAACGCCCATACCCCAGAAAATCATGCCGGCTTTCGCACCTGCAAAAGTCCTGGCAACATCACGAAGAACGTCTGCTTCTATCCCACAAATCTCAGACATCTTTTCTGGTGAAAACTCTTTAAGGTGATTTTTTTCAGCTTCCCAATTTTCAGTAAAAGCTTCTATGTACTGTTGATCATAAAGCCGTTCTTCAACAATAACGTGCATAATTGCATTCAGCATTGATACATCAGCACCAGGTCGAAATTGAAGCATGTGTGAAGCATGACGCTTTAATGCCTGACCCCGTGGATCCATGACGATGAGCTTACCACCTCTTTTTGTAAACTGTTTAAAATAGGTTGCCGCAACCGGGTGGTTTTCTACAGGATTCGCACCAATAACAATTGCTACATCTGAATTTTCAATTTCATTAAAAGTCGCTGTAACTGCTGCAGAACCAACATTCTCCATAAGCGCAGCAACCGAGGAGGCGTGGCAAAGCCTGGTACAGTGATCAACATTATTGTGCCCAAAGCCCTGACGGATAAATTTTTGGAACAGATAAGCCTCCTCGTTAGTACACTTTGCACTACCGAAACCAGCAACCGAAGCCCCACCTTGGTTATCCTTAAGTTTTTTAAAACCATCAGCAGCAAAATCAAGCGCTTCATCCCAGCTCGCTTCACGAAAAAACTTTTGCCAATTTGAGGGATCAACATTTAGTCCTTTTTGTGGCGCATCGTCACGTCGTATTAAAGGCTTAGTTAATCGATGGTCATGATGTATGTAGTCAAAGCCGAAACGTCCCTTGACGCATAGCCGCCCCTCATTTGCAGGACCATCAATTCCCTCTACAAATTTCACTCTTTTATCTTTTATCTTCAGAGATACCTGACATCCAACACCACAGAAAGGACAAACACTCTTTACTTCATTGTCATAGTCCCCACTGTCACCAGTCTGCTTTTCATCGAGAACCGTGGCAGGCATAAGAGCACCGGTTGGGCAAGCTTGAACACACTCTCCACAGGCGACGCAGGTGCTTTCACCCATTGGATCTGCTAAATCAAATGTTGGATATGCGTCATGTCCTCGCCCAGACATACCAATCACATCATTTACTTGTACTTCACGACATGCGCGGACACAAAGACCGCACTGAATGCAAGCATCTAAATTCACCCGCATAGCCAAATGGCTATCATCTAAAAGTGGAACTCGTTCTTTTTCTATTTTAGGCAGACGGCTTTCTGTAATCTCATTTTGTTGAGCCATTTTCCAAAAATGGCTTGAACGATCATGGGAAATGTTTACCTCAGGTTGATCCGAAAGAAGCATTTCCAGTACCATTTTTCTGGATGATTTTGCTCGATCCGTTTCAGTGAATACAACCATCCCCTCACTTGGCTCTCGAATACAAGACGCTGCTAGCGTTCTCTCGCCTTCTATTTCAACCATACATGCGCGGCAGTTTCCGTCTGGTCTATAAGCTGTAGTAGGCTTATGACATAAATGGGGGATTTTAATCCCCTGGCCATTGGCGATCTCCCAAATTGTTAGGCCCTTGTCTACTTCTATTTTTTTTCCATTTAACGTAAACGAAACTTTTTGGGACATTATTTTCTCCGGCTATGGACTAATTATACAACATTAATGAGCAATAATCAGTCAGCTAATCCCGACAAGAAGTACTTTATTTGCGCCAAACAAAATAATCCACATTCATTTGCTAAATTTCAAAAATTATGATTTTCAGATTATAAATTTTCACTAGAGTTTTATTAAGGGGATAAAAAATGCCGGAAATCACTCTCGTACGGCATGGACAAGCGAAACAGAATGCGACCTCAGAAGCGGATTATGATAATCTGAGTGAGTTGGGGAGAACTCAAGCAAAATGGGTTGGTGAGCATTTTAACAAACTGAATTTGTCTTATGATGCGATAGTCACAGGAACATTAAACAGGCAAATCGATACACAAATTCTAATGGACATTGAGAGCAAAACGCCTGTCATTAGAGATGAGCGCTTTAATGAAATTCGACTTTACGACTTAGCAGATTTAATCAAAATGCAGTTTGGAATTGATTTTCCCGATAGTGAGTTGAGCTTCAAAAAACATTTGAATTTCACATTTGAAAAATGGGAGAATGGAGAAATCTTAAATCCACCTGAAACCTTTGAAAATTACAAATCACGAGTCTCTGAAGGCCTAGACAATATCAAAGATCTTGGGGAAAAAATTTTACTAGTAACTTCTGGTGGCATAATTGCTATGGCAATCAAACATACATTAAATTTAAATACAGAGGCGCTGGGAAATTGCCTTTTGGCGAGTTACAACACCGGGGTTACAAAACTACTTTATTACGATGAGAGCTTTGTGATTTCGCAAATGAATGCACTTCCACACCTGGAGACCCCAGATCGATGGAAAAATAGAACTTATACATGAGATTGAAAAATGGTTCACTTGTGGGTTAGAGCTGAGCAAAGGGCAAACGAAAAAAGAGTTGGATTGAGCCCTGAAGATGCAGCTAAATTAGTTAATGCAGGTATCAAAGTTACGGTCGAAGAAAGCACCGACAGAATAATCCCTACAGAAAGCTATTCTAAAGTTGGATGTGTTATCAGTAAGCAACATTCCTGGCAAAGTGCACCAAAAGAGGCAATTATACTTGGCTTAAAGGAACTACCAGAAAATATAGAAAAACTTGAGCATAAACACATCATGTTTGGTCATGCCTTTAAGGGCCAATCTGCCGGAAAGAACTTTTTGAAAAAATTTAAAGCAGGTAAGGGTATATTATATGATCTAGAATATCTAACCGATGCAGAGGGACGGCGCTTGGCTGCATTCGGATATTGGGCAGGTTTTGCTGGTGCCGCTATATCGATAAAAGCTTATGCAAGCCAAAAAAACGAAAGCGGTATTTGTGGACCAATAAGTGTTTTTGATAATCAAGAAGAAATGATTGATAATATTAGAAAAAATCTTTTTTCTACCGAAAACAATAATCCAAAAATTCTAGTTGTTGGAGCACTAGGCCGAGTCGGGCAAGGAGCCATTGATTTTTGTCAGTCTTTAGGCCTCGACGTCACAAAATGGGACATTGAGGAAACGAAACATGGAGGACCGTTTCCTGAAATTCTTATGCATGAAGTATTTCTCAACTGTATTTTGGCAAAACCTGGCGCTCCGGTTTTCGTTAATAATACCCATCTCATTGAAGATCGAAAATTGAGAGTTATTGGAGATATTTCTTGCGATCCAGACAGCAGTTTCAATCCGATCCCAATTTATAGTTCTGCAACAAATTGGGAGCATCCAGTCATTCGAGTGAGTGACTCCAATGAATTAGACGTGATGGCTATTGATAACTTGCCATCCTTGTTGCCGTATGAAAGTTCCATTGACTTTTCAAGGCAACTGATACCCTTGTTATTAGGTCTTAATAGTACTGCAGCAGATGTATGGGATCGAGCTGAAAAAACTTTTATAAAATATTTGAAAGAGGTGTGACATGACAATTCATTGGTGTGGAACTGGATTATCTGCAATTCCTGGCTTACGTAGGTTAATAATTGACGGTCACGATATTGTTGTCTGGAATAGAACTATAGAGAAAGCAATTTCCGCAGTTGGTGATATTACTAAATCAATCAAGGAATTTGATATTCATGAATTGAAAAACTGCCTAGGAAAGGGTGATATCGTCGTGTCAATGCTGCCGGCGGATTGGCATGTTCCCTTAGCAAATTTATCTTTAGAGAAACAAAGTCATTTCGTTAGTTCTTCATATATTTCACCTGAGATGCGCGCCCTGCACAAAGAAGCAGTAAAAGCTAACGTATGTCTGGTTAATGAAGTTGGTTTAGACCCAGGAATTGATCATTTGATGGCCCATACATTGATTGAAGATTATCGAAATTCAAAGGAACAAGATGATGAGAATGAAATCTCTTTTATTTCTTACTGTGGGGGCATACCAAAAATCAAAAATAGTTTTTGCTACAAGTTTAGTTGGTCACCATTAGGTGTTTTAAAAGCTCTAAAATCTCCATCACGCTCAATTAAAAACTTCAAAGAGTTTGAAACCCAAAGACCGTGGAATGCTATATCAAATTATATTGCACCTTTGCCTTCACCTGAAGAATTCGAAGTGTATCCAAACAGAGACTCTCTACCATTCATTAAGCAGTACCATTTTGATCAAAATTGGCGGGTGAGAGAATTTGTTAGAGGCACATTAAGGCTTAAGGGATGGGAGAGTGCTTGGTCAGAAGTTTTTTCTGAAATCGATAATTTAAAAGGCCCGAAAGGCGACGAAAGACTAAAAGAAATGTCAGATAAACTTTGGCTAGAAAATGGGTATGAAGAAAATGAAGCAGATCGTGTTGTTTTGGTAGTTTCGTTGAAGGCCGCACACGAAAATAAAACAAAATGGCATAAAACATTTGTATTAGACGCCTTTGGCGACTCATCGTCCAGCGCAATGGCGAGATTGGTTTCTTTACCAGTTTCATTTGCCGTAGAAGCCGTTGCAAAAGGCAACATCGATTCTGGTGTCAGTGCTGCCCCATCAGATATGGCTCTCGTTAATGAATGGTTAACTAAAATAAAAGGATTGGCTCAACATTTAGAAATAGTTTCAAAATAATCTAAAGTAAATTGAGTCTGGAAGTATTCGAGATATCCTGAACAGCCAAGAAAAGGGTGCTGGAAAACTGGAAGAAAACCTATTTTTGCACATTCTAGTAAACATTTTTTCTGCCGCTTTTTCAGGCGACATTATTTGAGGCATTTTAAAATCATTTTTATCAGTTAACCTAGTTTTTATAAAACCTGGGTTTATCAATTGAACTTTTATAGAAGTCTTCCTTAAATCGTAATACAAAGTTTCACTTAAGTTTGCGATTGCCGCCTTAGAAGATCCGTACCCAAGTGCCCCTGGCAATCCACGGTAACCGGCCAAACTGCCCGTAAAAACTAAATGACCTTTGTCTCTTGAAATAAATTCAGGCAAGATGATATCCAGCACATTCAATGCACCAACTAAATTTATGTTAATCATCTTAGTAAGTTTTTCAATATCCCATTCCTGCGCTGGCATCGGCCAATATGCACCTGCCAGAAAGACTAATCCATCTAAATCTTTTAATGTTTTTGCGGACCGCTTCAGGGCTGTATGATCAGTGATATCTAGGGGTAAAACCTCGGCCTGATTTGGTAAGGATAACGCAATTTCTTTTAAACGCTTTTCATTTCTAGCCGTAAGAACCAGAGACGCACCAGCGTTGGACATTCTTTTAGCCAAAGCAAGCCCCAGGCCTTCAGAGGCACCCACAATCCAATAGCGTTTATTTGACCATTCTTTCATTACTATTTATCTCGCAAAATCAAGTTCTGTAGCCAAAGAAGCGCCAGGATCTTAAGGGCACATGGTACTAAAGCATAGGAAATTGATAGCACTTCCAAACTTAAAGTAGAATTCATGGCTTGAGTTTCAAAGCCCACAAATTCCATTATTGGAAGGAGAAGGCCTGCAGTTACAGCTAAAGCAATCTTATTTGAAAAATTCCAAATCCCAAATCCCGTATTAGCATCATTTTTTGTTTTTATTAGGCTCTTAGCGTAAACGGCTGGTAAAAGAGTCATATCAGCACCCAAAGATAGGCCCGTTGCAAGACAAATGACTGAAAAAGAAATGATGTCACCAGTAGTTAAAGTATATGCCCAAAAAAAACTGATTATGCTAAGAAACATGCTGAATCTTAAAATAAGTAATGGACCATAATGTTCGGCAATTTTAGTCCAAAATGGAGCAGAGAATGCCGCTGAAAGAAAAAATAGTATCAGTAGTGGCCCAGCCATAGCTTCCAAGCCAAGAACGTTATCAACATAAAATAAAAAGAGTGTTGAAGTCACCGCTACTGGCATTGCATTTAGAAAAACTAAAAATAGAAGCGCCCGGAGATGTGTATCTTTTGGAAATAATGAAGTTGTCTTCATTGCGACTGTAGAAAAATTTTGAACGAAGTCACTAGAAACTAAAAACGTAGCAACAAGAATAAAACAGCAGAATAAATATGCGAAGTTCTCATATCCATTTGATCCATTTATCGAAAGCATTGTAGGAGCTAATGCAGCCAAACAGATACCAATTAAATTCCCTCCCTCTCTCCACTTGGCTATCTTAATTTGTCCGTCCACACCATATGCTTCAACGCCAAGTGCGTAGATTTTTATGTATGCAAAACTAAAACCTGAGAAAAGAATAACTAGCGATGTACAGAACCATAAAATAGGAAACCCAATAGCCGGGATTGCAAAGAGCAATGTCATTCCAACACACATGGCGACAGACGCAGCCCATAGGGGAATGGAACCATTCTGTTGTGTAGATGCAGCTAGACGACCTAAAAAAGGGTCTTGGAAAAAGTCAATTGACCGTAAAATTAATAACGCTAACCCTAAAGCCACTAAGCTAATTTCATACTGATCTACGAAAAATTTTGGAGCATGTATATAAATAGGCAAACCTGCCATTCCCAGGGCGCAAGAAAAAAGCGCGTAGCGCCATGGCATTATGAAACCTCAATATCCGGTGGAGAAGGGCGCTTGCGGTATCTGGCTCCTTTTAAATAAAGTTTCAATGCCTGCCAATGTATTAAAGCAAGAGCGCGACGTGAACCTAAAGGTCTGCGGATACAGGACCACAAAATATCTCGGTTTCTTAGTTTTCTAATGCGGCCTGTTAAATTGGCTAATACGCCACCTCCAGGCATTTGCAAATCAATCCAAATACCAATTTTTTTATCTAAATCTATATCAAATCTAAACTCATAATTCCCATCGATTGGCTGAAATGGCGAAACATGAAAAATTTTTGTGGCTTTAAGGCGATGCTCTGGTCTGATTGGTTTTAAATCATCGTTACAGCATAAATACGAATGTCGATCACCAAAAGTATTGGATACTTCTGCTACTACAACAACTAACTTGTCTGCTTCATCGAAACATAACCAAAAACTTACTGGGTTAAAAATATGGCCCAATATTCTTGGTTGTGCGAGCAGAAGAACTTTGGAGACGCAAGTTATTTTTCGCGCTTTTAACACTTCAAGCACCCACTTCTTCGGAGCACCAAGGTCATTGAGACCACCATAATCCAAGGGGTTTATCCCATAAAAAAATCCACCTTTTTTGGACAAAAGCCATGGAGACATTTCCAGTTTCTCAGGATCAAAAAGTAAGTAATCAATACTGTATTTGAAGTCATTTTCCACCCGACCACGACGCCCATGCCATGTTTGCCCACTTATGATCTTTATCTCAGTCATTCCGCTGCTATTGGCAATATTTCTTTAGAAATAATTTTTCGCGCAACATCTAGCCCAGAAGTTAATCCATCCTCATGAAAACCGTTTTTTACCCAAGCACCAGAAAACCAAGTTCTATTTTGACCATTAGTTTTAGCAATCTCTTTTTGCGCTTCTAAAACGTCTAAATCATAAACAGGATGGCGCATAGTCACTTGATCAAATATCTGGCTGTGTTCAATATTTCTGGTAGAATTAAGCGTGACAAACATTGGATCATCCAAAGGAATTGGCTGTAAAGAATTCATCCAATAGGTTAAATCAATTTTTTCGCTGCTTTTATCTTTTCGTTCAGTATAGACCCAACTCGCCCAGCACTTGTGAAGCTTAGGCATCAAAGATACATCCGAATGTAAGACGACTTCATTATCTTGATATTTTATACAACCAAGGTTTTGCCGCTCTGTCGGGGATGCATCAGTCAAAAGTGCCAATGTGTCGTCAGAGTGTGTTGCGAATACTACCTCATCAAACATTTGCACTTCATCGCGATACGTTTTAATTGCCACGCCAGTTTCGTGGCGCGAAACAGACGCTACAGGAGTAGAAAGTCTTATATCCACTTGTTTTTTCAATAAAACATTTTCCAGCCGTGAAACATATTCTCGTGAACCACCTTCCACGGTATACCATTGATGCTGCCCACTTCGACTAAGCAAGGCATGGTTTTTAAAAAATTGCATCATTGCATATGCTGGAAATTCTAAGATTTTTTCCGTGGGCGTTGACCATATTGCACCGGAAAGCGGCAACAAATAGTAGTCTCTAAACCAATCGCCCGTTTTTAGTCGTTCCAAAAATTGTCTAATTGTGATGGACTTATCATCTGCAACCGTTAAGCCTAGAGTGTTAAATCTGTTAATATCCCAGACCATTTTGATGAATTTTGGATTAAAAACGTTCTTCCTTTGCGCAAATATTGCATCGAAATTTCTTAATGCATACTCGATTTTTCCACCACGAACGGAAGCTCCAAAACTCATGTCACTTTTTACGACAGGAACATTAAGATCAGAAAATAATTTAGAAAGTTCGGGATAATTTGCATAATTAAATACAATGAAGCCAGTATCCACAGGCTGATCACCATTTTTACCTGCTAAAATCGTACGAGCATGCCCACCCAAGCGATTTTCCGTTTCAAACAGCGTTACGTTGTATGTATCTGAAAGCGCGTGGGCTGCACCTAGGCCGGAAATTCCGCCCCCGATTACTGCAATATTTTTGGGCGAAATGGGCATTTTTTGAAAAGTCATATTTATTCCTATTTTACAGTACTACGTTCGTTAGGCTGTTCCGGATGAAAAGTATTTAAAATTGATCCAAATTGTCATTAAGAGCGAATAAAGATTGTTATGTTACTTGAGACAAAAATACGCGCCGCGAACCACTCGATAATGCCTAGGGTGTGTGGTATTGATTCTGGTAACGTTGAAAACACAAAGACCGTGTCATTGAAAAATAAAAATATAAACGTTTGGGCAGAGTTAATTCGAAAGGTCGAGATAAATAAAGATGTCTCTGCATTCGAAGAAATTTTTAGTCACTTTGCCCCCAGGGTAAAAGCCTTTCTTATGAAGTCAGGCGCTGACCCTCAAATGGCAGAAGAATGTACTCAAGAAGTTTTGGCAACTGTATGGCGTAAAGCTCACTTGTTTGATCCCTCCAGGGCCAGTGCCTCAACTTGGATTTTTACTATAGCAAGAAATAAAAAAATTGATGCAATTAGGAAGCAAAATAGACCTGAGCCCGAACAATTGTATCCAGAGCAAGACTATGAACCTGATCAAGAAGCCGTGGTAGAATTGCAGCAGGAGACAGAACGTTTGGTCACAGCACTCGGGGAGCTTCCTGAGAAACAACGGGTTTTGGTGGAGAAGGCTTACCTTGGTGAACTTTCACACAGTGAAATCGCCGAAATTACTGGACTACCATTAGGAACTATTAAATCGCGCATAAGATTAGCCCTTGAAAAACTGCGCCACGCAATGATGTAGAGAGAGAAATATGAAAACACACGACATAAAACATCACTTATCTAAAAAATTATTAATGGCCTATTCTGCAGGACAGCTTGAAGAAGGTTTTGCATTGGCAATAGCCACTCATATTTCAATGTGTGACCAATGTAGAGCTGAGCTAGAAAGCTTAGATGCAATGGGTGGAGCAATTATTGAAAATTTAGAACCAAATGAAATCGGTTCGGATGCATTTTTGAAGACATTGGCTTTAATCGACCAAACCCCTGAACAAGCGCCCGAAAGACCGAAACAAAAATCACTACCAGAGCCTTTAGCAGACTATGTTGGATGTGATTTGGACGATATCGACTGGCGACCTATAGGCATGGGTGTAAAACAGAAAATTCTCGTCAATTCCGAGAAAGTTTCAGCCCGTTTGCTTTACATTCCAGCTGGCACAGCTGTTCCTGAGCATAGCCACAAAGGCAGAGAATTAACACTAGTGCTCAAAGGAGCCTTCAAGGACGAGTTTGATTATTTCGGGCCGGGCGACGTTGAATTTGCTGATGGGCATACCCACCATACTCCTGTTGCATCGGATGATGAAGATTGTATATGCTTAGCGGTGACTGATGCACCACTCAAGTTCAACAAATTAATTCATAAGATCGCTCAACCTTTTTTAAAGATTTAACTGAGCGGAAATTGCCTCTCTAACTATTGCATTTCCAGCAATAATCCCTTGGGAACTTCCAGTTGAGGAATTATAATTTATGTCACTTCCATGGCTGGTGGTAACACTACCGCCAGCTTCAGTAACTAGAAGGTGACCAGCGCAGATATCCCATTCCCATGATTTACCTAGTGTGATCATTGCATCAAAACTTCCTTCGGCAACAAGAGCCAACCTATAGGCTAAAGATGGGCGATAGCGTTGCCTTAAAATGTTTGACTGTCCATTTTTCCAATTCTCTTTTTCAAACACCGATTTTTTTGCTAAAATCTTAGCATCCATCAAATCACAGACTTCTGATACAGTGATTTTTTCACCATTTAAAAAAGCGCCGTTTCCAATTTCAGCAGTATAAAGCAAATCCATTCTGGGCAAATACACGACTGCCGCAATGGGTTTACCTTTTTCCGCTACCGCTATTGAATGTGCCCAAGTTTTGTCTCCTGCAATAAAACTGCGAGTGCCATCTATAGGATCAACTATAAAAACTTTTGATTTACCAAGCCGTGCAGTATTGTCTTCAGTCTCCTCACTTAACCATCCATAGTCAGGCTCACATTTTAGTAAGAATGTTCTTAAGAAATTATCGATTTCTATATCAACTTCAGTAACGGGACCAGCACCAGCATCTTTATCCCAGGTCTTAAAATTTTTATCAGAATAACTGAGCGCAATTTTACTTGCCTCTATTGCTGCCTTTTTTATTGTATCAAGATCCTGCAATGGTCATTCCATCTATCAGAAGAGACGGTACTACACGAGAAACATACTCGCGGGCATCATTAGCGGGGATTATAGACTTCAGCATATCCAGTAGATTACCAGCAATAGTAAGCTCTGATATAGGATATTGAATTTCTCCGTTCTCAACCCAAAAACCAGATGCACCTCGCGAATAATCACCGGTATTAGCGTTAATTGTTGAACCAATCATCGATGTGACTAATATGCCGCATCCCATATCATTCAACAAATCTGACTTGGTCTTTTCGCCTTGGGTTAAAGCAATATTCCAATTGCCTGGTGACGGAATTCCCGTAACAGCTCTAGCCGCATTCCCAGTAGACTTCAGTTCTAATTTTCGACTAGAGGACAGGTCGGTAGTCCAGTCGCACAAAACACCATTTTCAACAATTTTTCTGGCTTTGGTCTCCAGTCCCTCGGCATCAAATGGACGAGAGCCACTGGCGCGCTTCCTATAAGGATCTTCCGTAATTGAGAGAAACTCAGGTAAAACTTGGGTGCCTTTTCTATTCAACAACCATGAAGACCCTTTGGCAACTGCTACGCCATTAGTTGCAGCAAGCAAATGGCCGATCAAAGATGAAGATACTCTTTCATCAAAAATTACGGGATAAACACCAGTTTTAGGTTTGCGGGCTTCTAGTTTTGAAACAGCTCGTTTAGCCGCCCGAATACCAATTTCTTCCGGACTGCGCAAATCTCGTTTAAAAATGCGTACATCACCATCATAATCTCGTTCAAGTCCTGATTGTGAACGTGCTATGGCTACGCACGAAGTGGAAAAACTAGTTTTAGAATATCCACCGTTAAAGCCGTTAGTTGCAGATAAATGAATTTTTGTCTTACTGTATGCAGAACTCGCAGATTGCACTTGATCAACAGACTGATTTTCAAGAGCGAAATATTCTGCTTCCTTTGCTTGATTTTCAAGTTCTTCTGGCTGAGGTTCAGCTTGATCATCTGAAAGCTCTAGCTCATCTACATCCCAAGCCGCAACCAATTCGGACTTTTTGGCTAATCCACAATAAGGATCTTCTGGAGCTGCTTTTGCCATATCAACTGCGCGTTCAGTCATTAATTTAATTGAGGCCTCTGATAAATCTGATCCGGACACAATAGCTTGCCGCTTTCCTTTAAACACACGCAATCCAAATTCTATGCCATCACTTCGTTCTATTTGTTCTAAAGCCTGCTTTCGCACCTCTATAGAAATAGAGGTTCCGTGAACTGCCATCACATCAGCCTGGTCAGCTCCAGAGATTTTTGCACAATCTAAAATTTTTTGGCAGGTTTCTTCTAACATGTATTTTGACGGACCCCTTTGTTCTTAAAGTCAGAGCTTTTTTTGGACACTGATAATATCAATTTAAAGTTTCAAACAAGTTATCGTAGTCTTTGACCATTTGCATAAATCTTACCCTTTTCATCTATTTCAAATTCAGAAATTAGGGTGTCATCGTCTTCTACTCGCATCAATAACGCTAACATCATCCTAGCACCCATTATGGTTTCAGATGGAAATAATTGCATACCTTCAAGTCGCTCCATGAATGCATTGGAGCCTTGTATTTTCAAAGAGCCTTTCCCCATCGGCCTGGGTATACCATCAAAGGTTTGGAAATCTTCATTATCAAACTCAAAGTCTCCGTTGGCTTCAACTGTTACTCCAAAGGCATCAAGGAGAAAATCGTTAAGCTTAAAACTCAAAATTTGACCAATCTCTAAAGGATTGAGGTTTTGATTTCCTATTATTGCTTCACTGGTTAATCCCTCAACCAACACCGTTGATCCTTCAATATCAAACTCCAAAGTCGCTGGCTGATTTAGCATTATATTATCGGCATCAAAAAAATTCCAAATAGTATCAGACAGATTTAAACCAGACAGCTTGATACTCATTCCAAACTCTTGTTCACCAGTTTTGACCAGAAGTGGAATGTTTACTGCTGCACCAAATTCTTCGAAATCCAATTCAAAATCCCACCCATTCGATGGCACTTTGAAATTCAACACCGTCTTTTGATTATCTGACTGAATAATCAAGCCTGCCTCTGAAATTGCATTTGTCAAAGACGCAGGGCCTGATGAAAATGAAAGTGATAATGGTCCACCAGGCGCATTTGCGTTTAAAACCAATTCACTTTTGTCAAAACTAAAATTGGAGGTTGAAGAAAAACCTTTTTCCAAAGCCAGCTCAAAATCTTCATCAATGGGGACTTCAGGCTCATTTGAAACTGAAGAGGATTTCAGTTGATCCATGACATATTGAAAACTCAGCTCCAGTGGGATGCTGAGCAAATTTACACCACCTTTTATTGAAGCGCCCGAGGCAGAAAGCATTGATTTAATTTCATTCGCCTCGTCACTTGTTGACTTAATTACAGACTTAATATCAGCCAAGACTAACTCCATCGTTGCTGTAAAGTCTGTCGAAGGAACACCGTTATCAAGCAGCTCAACCAATGCAAATCCAGCAGATGACGCTGTCATTTCGTACAAAATTTTCTTAGGTTGGCCAGAAACTTTTAATTCAAGATCACGCGCTCGTATTAAGATATTAGCCTGAGTTTTATATCCAAAATCATCTTCGTTTATATATTGAACATTAATCTCTTGGGGCAAGCTTAGATAAATAAACCCATCGATTTTTTTATTTAAACTCAGACTTTCAACATCAAAAATAATATCTGTCTGTTCATCAACCTCAAGAACTATTTTCGCATCTCTTATGCTTAAATCTGATCCTAAAGAAACTTCTTCTCCAAAGACTTGGTAACCTCCAGTTTCCAATATTCTCTTTGTGTTCTCCCAAGCTTCCCTCGTGCTCAATTCGGCATGCGCCATTAGTGGCAATACCGCAAAGACACAGTTAAAATAAAACAACCTGAAAAATTTATTATACATACATTACCCAAGTAATAATTAATTTGATAAATTGTGTTTAGGCTTCTTTAACACCAAGTTAAATATTATATAGTGTTATTCTAAATTTTTTCTTTTTTTATGGATCCTAAAGCATGATAAATTTAAATGGCAAAACAGTTTTAATTACAGGAGCCAGTCGCGGAATTGGAGAGGCAGCGGCCCAAACATTTATTGAAGCGGGTGCAAATGTAATGTTAACCGCACGAGACTTGAGCAAACTAAAAACAATAAAAAAAGATTTAGGCGATAGAGCGGAGTTTTTCGCAGGAGATATCTCCAACCCTAACTTTGTTAATGAACTTGTAGATTTTTGTTTTCAGCATTTTGGTGCTCTAGATATCCTAATTAATAATGCAGGTACAATTCTGCCTATCGGACGTATCCATGAGATTAGCCCAGCAGAATGGTCTAATGTAATTGATACAAATCTCAAAAGTGTTTTTTACACTGTAAATGCCGTTTTACCTAAGATGATTGAAAAACGAGAGGGAACCATTCTAAATGTTAGTTCTGGAGCAGCGCATAATCCACTCGAGGCTTGGAGCCATTATTGTTCTTCAAAAGCTGGCGCGGCAATGCTGACTAAGTGTCTACATAATGAATATTTTCAATATGGAATTAGATCAATGGGTCTTTCACCTGGTACCGTTGCTACCCAAATGCAGGCTGAAATAAAAGAAAGCGGAATAAATCAGGTGAGCAAATTAGATTGGAGTGTGCATATACCTGCTGATTGGCCAGCTAGAGCTCTTCTATGGATGTGTGGCGACGAGGCAAACGAATTCATTGGAAAAGAGGTTTCTTTGCGCGACGAAATCATACGTAGGAAGGTAAAACTAATTTGATTACATTACAAAAGCATAAAAATGATGTTTGGGAGATAAAAATAAATCGCCCAGAAAAAGCTAATTCCCTTTCATCTTCTATGTTAGAAGAGCTGTTATCTATTTTTGATAAAGCCGCTGAAGCTCGGGGGGTTGTCTTAACAGGCCAAGGGACGACCTTCAGTGCTGGAGCAGACTTAAATGAAGTAAAATCTGGATTAGCAATTTCTCCAATTTGGGAAAAATTATCAGAAAAGATTGCAAAACTAAATTGCATTACGATAGCCGCTTTAAATGGTACCGTAGCAGGAGGCGCATTTGGAATGATCTTAGCTTGTGACATTAGAATTTGCGTGTCTAAAGCAAGATTTTTCTACCCCGTGATGAAAATGGGATTTTTGCCCCAACCGTCTGACCCAAACAGACTTATTCGTCTAATCGGCCCCAGTCGAGCAAAGTTAATGCTAGTTGCTGGTGAAAAGATTGACGCCGACACAGCCTACAGATTTGGTTTGGTCGATGAAATTGTTGAGGACGAAGAACTGATAGATCGAGCTCATACTTTGCTTTCAGCTTCTCTATCAGCAAATCAAAATCACGTATCAAGCATAAAAAAATTATTAAGTTAAGTTCTTCTTTTCTTGGGAACCTTTGACATAAAGTTTGCTGGTCGCTTAGCCACCCAATTAAAAAACTTTGAAAGTCTTGGATGGGCTTTCAATGCTTCAACAGAATTAAAATGTTGCGCCAGCTCACCTTCAGAAAGCGCCGCGTGAATTTCTTTGTGACAAATATGATGAAGCAAAATAGTCGGGCCCTTCTTTCCTCCTTTAAGTTTTGGGATCAAGTGATGAAGACTTTGCGGCACGTCAGGTGGAATGTTACGTAAACATAATGGGCAAATCGGTATTTGTTTTTCATGCTTTTCCATAAAATTCATTCCTGTTATTCAGTTTTTATTTCGGATAACAAATCAAATACCCTACCTATATAATTAATTATAATTTGATAAGGAATAAGGGCCTTTTATGGAAGATGTACTAATTGTTGGCGGTGGCCCAGCTGGCCTGATGGCAGCAGATTATCTTAGTAAATTAAACTTAAAGATCACCATCGTAGACCAAATGCCAACAATGGGTAGAAAGTTTTTGATGGCTGGCAAATCTGGATTAAATTTAACAAAAGATGAACCGTTGGACGCGTTTTTAAAAAATTTTTCCAATAATAATCCCCAGTTAATTGATGCTTTGAAAAACTTCACCTCATCTGATGTAGCAGACTGGGCAAATTCATTAGGAATTGACCTTTTCACAGGGAGCACAGGAAGGGTTTTCCCCACTCAAATGAAAGCATCACCTTTACTCAGAGCCTGGCTCACTCAATTAGACAAAAGAGGCGTCAAAAGAAGACATAAAAGGCAGGCTATATCTTTAAAGAATGAATCTCTAATTTTCAAAACTGAAAACGGCAACGAAATAATTGCCGCAAAAAGCATATTGTTTTCAATGGGTGGAGCAAGTTGGAAACGTCTTGGATCTGACGGGAATTGGCTCAATTGGTTGACTAGTGTGGAAAATGAAAAATTCAGCGCTTCGAATGTTGGCTTGAAAATAAAGTGGAGCCCACACATAGAAAAGCATTTTGGCCAACCAGTAAAAGCAATCTCCTTAAAAGCAGGCTCAATAAAATCTCAAGGAGAAATTATTATCACTGAAACTGGTATAGAAGGAGGCGGAATATATTCATTGTCACCAGCGCTTAATAAGGGAGAGGAAGTCTTTTTAGATCTTCTTCCAGATTGGAGTGAAAAACGACTTTTTGAAGCCCTGCAAAAGCCAATCGGCAAGTCAAGTTGGTCAAATTATCTCAGAAAAGTATTTAATCTAAATGCTGTAAAACAGGCACTTCTAAGAGAATTCTCTTTAAATTCCCTCTCAAAAGAGCATCTCTCAATTAATCTAAAACACCTTCTTGTTAAGCATGCAGGGCCGGACGATATGGATAAAGCAATATCAACAGCTGGTGGTGTTTGTTTTGATCAATTGGACTCACATTTAATGCTGTATAAAAAGCCCGGGATATTTTTTGCTGGGGAAATGCTTAATTGGGACGCCCCCACTGGAGGCTATTTAATTACCGCTGCCCTTGCTACGGGGCTTTGGTCTGCAAAAGGAATCGAAAAATTTTTGTTAAGATAACCTTTTAATTAATCTTTTTACTGCAGGGCGATCGTAACATAAATTTATATATTCGTTGAAACTTTCGTTCTCCAAAGGGAATTTAGCAGAGCGGGCCCAGCGCCCACAATGGGCTAGAATAATATCAGGAAGCATGAACTCCTCTCCCATTAAAAACTTCCCACGCCGTTCATTCATTATGTTATCTATATTTTTTTGAAACTCCCATTTAAGGCTCGGTTTAATAGCAGCTACCCGCATGTCCTCAGGCAAAATAAAACTATGGCGTGCCGCGCCCCAAAGCATCATATCCACTTCATCAATTATTCTAAAAACCATGGCATCTTGCCGTGCCCGCTCAATAGAACCTCTTGGAAAGCATAGCTGTTCATGTTTATCACCGAGATATGAGATTATAGCAGAACTATCACTAAGAATTTCTTCTCCGTCCATTAAGACCGGAACTTTACCTGACCTATTTAAGTTTTTGACTTCTTGGCTTCCAGGCTTCAAAGAAAAATGTTCATATTCTATCTCTATTTCCTCAAGCATCCATATTACGCGGAATGCTCTACTTTGTGGAATGCCAAATACTTTATACAAAAATTTTTATCCTAATTTTCCAACCAACCAAAAGATTTATTTCCTGATTTTATAGATACTATTATATGGGCAAAGTGAAGTTTTCTGCAATTTGACATTTTAGAATCGGAATAAATTATGCTAAATATAGTGCTATGATTGTTGAAAAACACAAAATAAGGCATGATCAACCTGTCATTAAACAACTTGATGAAACGGCAATAAATCGTATTGCAGCGGGAGAAGTAGTCGAGAGACCTTCCTCAGCTGTAAAAGAACTTATCGAAAATTCAATTGATGCTGGTGCTAAAAGTGTTTCAATTGATATCGCCGACGGAGGGAAAACTTTAATTCGTGTCATAGATGATGGCTGCGGCATGACGCCGACGGATCTTCCTTTGGCAGTATCGCGTCATGCAACATCGAAATTAAGTAGTGACGATTTATTTGATATTTCAACATTCGGCTTTAGAGGAGAGGCTTTGCCATCACTAGGTGCTGTCAGCAGATTGAATATAAAAACAAAAGGTATCAAAACTGAGGGCGCAGAACTTACGATCGAAGCTGGTTTAACTTCTAAAGTAAAACCAACTGCGTTAAATCGTGGGTCTGTAATTGAATTGAGAGATTTATTTTACGCTACTCCAGCTCGATTAAAGTTTTTGAGAACTGATCGCACGGAACTCCAGGAAATTAACAAAATTGTAAAGAGTGTGGCAATAGCTTACCCATATATTAGCTTTAAGCTAAGAGATATAAGTGATACCAGAGATCGAATAATTTTCAGTGCAATTGCAGAGTCGGGAAATCTTGATGATGCGCTGAGAAAAAGAATTTCAAAAGTTGTAGATAGCTCTTTCGTTGAAAACTCTTGTGCTATTATAGCCGAACGTGAACATTTTAGATTGTCTGGGTTTGCTGCTCTTCCAACTTTTTCCCGAGGATCAACTAATCTTCAGCACATTTATATAAATCAAAGACCTGTTAAAGATAAAATACTTATTGGGGCCATCAAAGCTGCATATTCAGATTTTCTAGCGAAGGACCGTTATCCAGCTGTTGTACTATTTTTAGAGTGTGCGCCTCATTTGGTTGATGTAAATGTGCACCCATCCAAGTTAGAGGTGCGTTTTAGAGAACCTGGTACAGTAAGAGGCCTAGTTATTTCCGCTATTCGACATGCTTTAGCCGAAGCTGGCCATAGAGCTTCTTCCACACTTGCAGATAGTGCATTGGGTGCAATGAGCATGAATAGTGCTGTCCCTAACTCTATGTATCAGATGAATAACAAGAAAAATCGATCAGGAGGTTTTTCTTCAGATGTAGTCATCAAAAAATCTGAAACTGACCAAACAGATAGCTTTGGGACCCTCGGCTTTGGAGAATTAGAAACTCCTTCTAGTAGCATCGCTAATGAGAGCAAGGACGAACGATTATCTCCAAAATTCCCACTTGGAGCAGCTCGCGGACAAGTGCATGAAAATTATATAATTGCACAAACAGAAGATAGTGTCGTGATTGTAGACCAACATGCGGCACACGAAAGGTTAGTTTACGAAAAACTAAAAAAAGAAATGGAAAATAACGGGGTTAAACGGCAAGTTCTTTTAATACCCGAAGTTATTGAAATGTCTAATCCTGATGTTGAACGTTTAATTGTAGAAAAAGATCAACTTCTGAATTCTGGGTTGGCAATTGAAGCATTTGGCGAAAATGCAATCATCGTTCATGAGACGCCAGTCCTTTTAGGGGATTTTGATGTAAAATCGATTATTTTGGATATACTTGATGAATTGTCTAATGATGGTGAAAGTAAAAAATTAGAGGAAGAACTCACTTCAATACTTAGTCGGAAAGCATGTCATGGTTCAATAAGATCAGGCCGTAGACTTAATCAAGAAGAAATGAATGCACTCTTACGTGAAATGGAAATTACACCATATTCTGGACAGTGTAATCATGGCAGACCAACTTATATTGAATTAAAGCTGTCAGATATTGAGAGGTTGTTTGGAAGAACATGACAGAAATGACACTCTCACCACTATTGTTATTTTTAATTCTTACACTAACTATTCTCGTCGTTGCAGCACTGTATTTATCGTTACGAGCGAAGGCAAAATCTATAACCTCTAATGACCCTATCATTGATAATCTGAATCTTTTTGGTGAGAAAATTCAAAAGTTAAGTGAAGGGCAAGAACGCCTGACAGGTGGGCTACAAACTGTCTCTGAAGCACAAGCTAAGGCACAATTATCTTTAATCAATATGATGGAAGAAAGGCTTTCAAAAGTCCAACTGCAAATGAATGAAAACCTGTCGCATTCTTCGCGACGAACAGCACAATCGCTAGGTGATTTACAGCAACGCCTCGCGACCATCGACAAAGCACAAGAAAAAATAACAAAATTATCGGGAGATGTCCTTAGCCTTCAAGATATTTTGTCAAACAAACAAACAAGAGGTGCGTTTGGCGAAATTCAACTTACAGACATAGTTTCAAAAGCTTTGCCCAGTGATGGCTTCGACTTACAAGCAACACTATCTAATGGGAGAAGAGCCGATTGCTTGATTAAATTACCGAACCCGCCAGGACCAATTGTTATCGATAGTAAATTTCCACTGGAGGCCTATGAAGCTCTTAGAAATGCATCCTCTGAGGTAGAGACATCTGCCGCTGTGCGATTGTTCAAAACATCCGTTAGAAAACATATCAAAGATATTTCTGAAAGATATATTATAGAGGGGGAGACTGCAGACGGTGCAATACTATTTTTACCCTCGGAAGCAGTGTATGCAGAATTACATGCAAACTATTCGGAAATTGTCAGAGAAGGTTTTTCTGCAAGAGTTTGGATAGTTTCACCCACAACTTGCATGGCAACACTGAATACAATGCGCGCTATTCTTAAAGATGCACGCATGCGTGAGCAAGCTGGTGCGATCAGAAAAGAATTAACGTCATTGTATCAAGATGTGGATCGCTTGGGAGTAAGAGTAGAAAGCTTAGATCGACATTTTAATCAAGCTGCAAAAGATATTTCAGACATAAAGATAAGTGCTGACAAAGCCGGTCGGAGGGCAAAACGACTGGACAATTTTGATTTTGAAGAAATATCAAATGAAGATTTTGAAAAAGTTATTAAACTCGATGAAGTAAAATAGGGTTTTATTTTAGGCAGGCGTTTGTGGTGAAAGTGCAAGCGGGTTTGTTTTTAATTCTATAATAGCTGGTTTTCCTGCAGATCTAGCTCGCTCAAACGCAGGCAAAAATTCAGCGGTTTTCTCTACAGTTTCGCCAAAACCTCCATATGACCGCGCAAGGGAAGCAAAATCAGGATTCAACATGTTTGTGCCAGAAGTTCTACCAGGATAAGTACGCTCTTGGTGCATCTTTATTGTTCCGTAAACTCCATTATTTGAAATAATTATGATAATGTTAGCTTTATACTGCACTGCTGTACCAAACTCTTGAATAGACATTTGCGCACAACCATCACCAGCCAAACAAACCACCTCAGTATTCGGACGCTCTAATTTAGCGCTGATTGCTGCGGGTATTCCATACCCCATAGATCCAGAAGTTGGGGCTAATTGGGTTTTAAATGATTTATACTGAAAGTACCGATGTAACCAGGCAGCATAATTTCCTGCACCATTTGCCACAATAGCATCTTCTGCAAGGACTTCGTTTAATTGTAAAACTATCTGCTCCATCTTTACTGAACCGGGAGTTTCATACGGCTCTCGCCAAGAATAATAGTTCTTACGTAATGGTGATAAATCTCTGTCTACACTCACTGATTGGTCCAATGCTGACTCCAAAAAATCAAAACTATTACAAGCTAGAGATATTTCAGGTGTGTACACACGACCTAATTCATCAGGATCTGGATGTACGTGGATTAACGGGTTTGCTGCATTTGGAACTTCCAGCAAACTATAACCACCCGTTGTGTTTTCACCAAGTCTGGCTCCAACACATAAAATTAAATCTGCCGATTTAATATAACTCCCTAATTCTGGGTTAATAGCCAAACCTACATCACCCATGTAATTTGGATGTCTGTTATCCATAAAATCCTGACACCTAAAGGAAGTACCAACGGGAATTGACATGCGTTCAGACAGCTTTTCCAAATTATTTGCGGCTTTTTGGGACCACTTTGACCCACCAACAATACAAAACGGTCGCTTTGCACGAGCAATCTTTTCAATAATCTTTTTAACGGTAGCAAGATGTGCCCCTTGATTTACATCAACAACTGGTTTTGCATCTTTAACTGAACAATCAGCAGATAAAATATCTTCTGGCAGTGCTAAAACAACTGGTCCTGGACGACCAGAACATGCCACACTAAAAGCTCTTGCGATATACTCTGGAATTCGATCAGCTCTATCTATTTCTGCAACCCATTTTGCAAGTGGTTCGAACATTTTTCTGTATTCAATTTCCTGAAAAGCTTCTCGGTCACGCTGATCACTTGCTACTTGACCAATCAAAAGAACCAAGGGGGTGCTGTCCTGAAATGCCACATGCACTCCCGAACATGCATTAGTTGCCCCGGGACCACGTGTAACAAAGGCGACGCCCGGTTTACCTGTCAGTTTTCCATAGGCTTCAGCCATCATAGTTACACCGCCTTCATGACGACCTACTATTGTTTCTATGTTGCTTTCAAACAAGCCATCCAGTGCTGCAAGGTAGCTTTCTCCAGGAATACAAAAAACTCGCTTAACGCCTTGGATTTTGAGTTGATCAATTAGAACTTTTCCACCGTGTCGCATAAAATATTCAATTCACGCTGCTGTGTAATTTCGATAACTTCAATGGGTCCAAGCGCCGCGACGGTTAGTTGCAAAGTTTTCACCGTATCCACCTGAGCGAACATTAAACTTTCTTTGCTTTGGTTCAAAAATTTGAGCATCAATTCCATGTTCGCGAGCATAATCAATAGCAGCCTGTTTTGACCCAAACTTCAGTGTAACCTGTGACTGTGTATCACCGGAAGACGTCCAACCCATCAAAGGATCAATTTCACTTGTAGTTTCCTGAATAAATTCCAGTACCCAAGATTTAGTTTTGGCAAGACCAGAAGACATAGCCGTTTTAGATGGTTTATAAATTCTCGCACGCATGGACAGACTCCCTTGATCGACCTATATATGCCAGTAAAGCTTATGACTATTCAAGGGTTAAGAACTACCCTTTGATAAGCAAAATAAAATTTTTAATCAAAGTGGACTTATCGTGCAAAGGAAATCAGAAATTTTACTAGAGCATGCGCCAGACGAACCCGTTGGGAGTCGTGAGAAATTAGAAGGCGGCAAAAAGTTCGTTTTGAACACAGAGTTTACCCCTGCAGGAGATCAGCCCAGTGCCATAAAGGAACTTGTTAATGGCATCCTTGCAAATGAACAAGATCAAGTACTCTTGGGAGCGACAGGAACTGGTAAAACTTTCACAATGGCGCATATAATTGAGAGCACTCAAAAACCTGCGATAATATTAGCTCCTAATAAAACTCTAGCAGCTCAATTATATGGTGAATTTAAAGGTTTTTTCCCAGACAATGCTGTTGAATATTTTGTCAGCTACTATGACTATTATCAACCTGAAGCGTACGTGCCAAGGTCTGATACCTATATCGAAAAAGAAAGCCAGATAAATGAGCAGATCGATCGAATGCGCCACTCGGCTACTCGAGCGCTTTTGGAAAGGGATGATGTGGTCATAGTTGCATCAGTTTCTTGCATTTACGGAATAGGCTCAGTTGAAACATATGGCGCGATGACACAAGACCTTAAATCTGGGAATTCATACGATCAAAGGCAAGTTATGGCTGATTTGGTAGCTCAGCAATATCGTCGAAATGATCAAGCTTTTCAAAGAGGGTCTTTTCGGGTAAGGGGTGATGTTTTAGAAATTTTCCCTGCACACTTAGAAGATCGCGCTTGGAGGCTTTCTTTTTTTGGTGAAGAACTGGAAAACATTTTTGAATTTGATCCACTCACAGGTGAAAAAACCAACAGCTTAGAGCGGGTTCGGGTTTATGCTAATTCGCATTACGTGACACCAAAGCCAACAATGCAACAAGCGATGATAGGAATAAAAAAGGAGCTAAGAAAAAGACTGGATAATCTTGTATCAGAGGGAAAACTGCTCGAAGCACAAAGGCTTGAGCAACGGACTAATTTTGATCTTGAAATGTTAGAAGCTACAGGCGTCTGCAACGGTATCGAAAATTATTCAAGATATCTTACAGGAAGGGCCCCAGGAGAACCTCCACCAACTCTATTTGAATTTATACCCGATAACGCCATTGTTTTTGCAGATGAAAGTCATGTTAGCATTCCACAAATTGGAGGAATGTACCGTGGGGACTACAGAAGAAAATTCACACTGGCAGAACATGGATTTCGCCTTCCGTCATGTATGGATAACCGACCTCTGAAATTTGAGGAATGGGATGCCATGCGACCACAGTCAATTTATGTTTCAGCAACTCCCGGTGGATGGGAATTAGAACAAACGGGCGGTGTATTTACTGAACAAGTTATTAGACCCACCGGGCTTCTTGATCCTGAAGTAGAAATTCGACCAGTAGAAATGCAAGTTGATGACCTTCTAGATGAAGTTAAAAGAGTTGCTCAGAGTGGTTTCAGAACTCTAGTAACAACTCTTACAAAAAGAATGGCGGAAGATCTTACTGAATATTTAAACGAACAGGGTGTACGGGTTCGATATATGCACTCTGATATCGATACTATTGAGCGAATTGAAATACTTCGAGATTTAAGATTAGGTGCTTTTGACGTTCTGGTAGGCATTAATCTTTTGAGAGAAGGTTTAGATATACCAGAATGTGGTTTAGTCGCAATTTTAGATGCTGACAAAGAAGGTTTTCTACGTTCCGAGACATCCCTTATTCAAACTATTGGTAGAGCAGCAAGAAATGAAAATGGAAAAGTCATCATGTATGCTGATCGTATCACTGGATCTATGGAGCGAGCCATTGCAGAAACTGACAGAAGACGTGCCAAGCAAGTACAATATAATCAAGAAAATGGCATTACACCTGAAACCGTGAAGAAAAATGTCGATGACATTTTAGCCGGCCTTTATAAGGGCGATACGGATCAGTCTAGGGTCACAGCAACAATAAAAAAACCAATGGCTGGAGCTAATCTACAAACTGTTCTTGAAGGAATGCGCACAGACATGAGGAAAGCTGCGGAAAATTTAGAATTTGAAGAAGCTGCAAAACTTAGAGATGAAATTCAGCGATTGGAAGCAGTTGATCTAGCTGTGGCAGATGACCCTTTAGCTAGACAAAGTGCCATAGAGGCTATCTCAAATTCAGATAAGCCTAGGTCTACAGCTGGTCGCGGTGGCACTCGCGCTTATAGAGGAAAGAGTAAACCAAAACTAAATTAAAGTCTCGATTAACCTGCAAGCTTCAAATTATCTCTATGCGGAAAAGTCACTCGCTTCGATAATACTAACACCGGAGATTTTCCAAATGCCAGCAACGTTCTTCATAAAATATTTCAGTAGAAAAAGTTTATCGTTTTGATCGGTAATACGTACAATCTGAGAATATCCTTGCGGTGTCTCTTCTAGATTTAAAAATTCAAAATTGTTGTACCGCCAAACCATGGGGTAACCTTTCTTAACCATATTAGAAAAGTTCTCTACTGTACCAAAAATATCTTTTATTCCTGGACTTGCATGAGTGAAAGCCTCAATAAAATTATCTGATGCAAAGGCTCTTAGTTGATCAGAAATTGTACTTTGAATATCGGCTTTTTCGTCCGCAAACAATAATGTGGACATGGAAAGAAAAAAAACAGCTATTAATCGTATCACGACAACCTCCTATTACTCGAGGAGATAAATCAAAAAGTTAGTCCGTCAATCCTTTACAAAGACACCATCTAGAGCTTTTTCAATTAAATCGACCGTTTCTTCTACACCATAAAGTGCAATAAAACCACCAAATCTTGGACCTTGATCAGCGCCCAAAAGGACTTGATATAATGCCTTGAACCAATCTCTCAAGGGATCAAATTTATCCCTTCCACATGCAAAAACTATGGACTGGAGTTCTTCAGCATCTCGATCACCAGTGAAGTTTCGCAACATATCACGCAAATCTATCAATGCCTCTTTCTCAGTAGCAGTGGCTAATCTATAAACTTTCTTTGGCTTAACAAAATCATTATAATAAGAGATTGCAAATGACGCAGCTTGATCAAGTTGAGGGTTGTTCTCAGGAGACGCATCTTGTGCGTATTTTTTTATAAATCCCCAAAGTTGTCTCTTATCTTCAGCGTTAGCTACCGCGGCAAGATTTAGTAACATACTGAATGGAACAACCATGTCAGACTTAGGCACGTTATTCCCGTGTATGTGAAAAACTGGATTTGTTGCTTTGGATTTAAAATCTTGCGCCTCATAAGCCCTCAACTGCTGATGATATTCGTCGACAGCTTTGGGGATTACATCAAAATATAAACGCTTAGCTGTTTTTGGTTTTTGATACATGAAATAACTGAGACTTTCGGGACTTGCATAGGTCAACCACTCATCTATCGATATTCCATTTCCAGAGGACTTTGAAATTTTTTGACCCTGATCGTCCAAAAACAATTCATACGTAAAATGTTCTGGAGGTCTATGGCCCAATATTCTGCAAATACGATCATAAATCGGAGTATTAGTTGAATGATCTTTACCATACATTTCGAAGTCCACCCCAAGAGCAGCCCAACGCGCACCAAAATCTGGCTTCCACTGAAATTTTACGTTGCCACCAGTAACGGGTAGCGTCCAAGATTTACCGTCTTCATCATCAAAAGAAACCGTATAATCAATCACATTTACTTCTTTAATAGGAACATACAAAACACGCCCAGTCTCTGGATGTATTGGTAGAAAAATAGAGTATGTTTTTTTTCTCTCTTCACGCAAAGATTTTAACATGACTTGCATTATATCATCATAACATTCCACTGCTCTTTTTAGAGTTCGATCAAACGCTCCAGATTTGTAAAACTCTGTTGCAGAATAGAAGTCATATTCAAATCCAAAGGTATCAAGAAACCTTCGTAACATAGCATTATTATGGTGACCAAAGCTTTCAAATTTATCAAAAGGATCAGGCACTGAAGTTAATGGCTTTTGGATATAATCCTTTAAAATCTCTTGTTTAGGTACATTACCAGGAACTTTCCTCATGCCATCCAAATCATCTGAAAAACAAATTAATTTAGCAGGAATATCGCTTATTTCACGAAAAGCCCTCATAATCATTGTAGTACGCGCTACTTCTCCAAACGTCCCAATATGAGGTAAACCAGATGGGCCGTAACCCGTTTCGAATAATACATAGCCTTTTTCTGGTGGTGAGTTCTCGTAACGCTTTAATATCCGACGCGCCTCCTCAAATGGCCAAGCTTTTGAAACCATTCCCGTTTCGCGCATTTCAAACATTTTATTCTCCAATTAATTAAATTTAATTTGTTTTACAAAAACTCATGCTTACTATTGCTACAAATCAAATTGGTCAATATTCTGAATTTGAGCTCTTCCAAAGGAGACACGTTATGTCCAGTGAAGTAACGCCGATTTTAACAGCCCAAGATTGCCTGGTGGCAATGATGATGGCAATAGCAATCTCAGACAGTAATATCAGAACAGCAGAATTGGTAAAAATTCAATCAGCAGTAAATAATTTACCCATTTTTGCTGAGTATGATATTGACCGATTAAATATCATTTCTCAGACTGTATTTGATTTGTTTGAGCAAGAAGATGGTTTAGATGCCTTGTTTGGCCTAGTAAGAGATCACTTACCATCGGAACTGAATGAAACTGTATACGCATTGTGTTGTGACGTAGCAGCAGCAGATGGGTTAATTTTTGAGCCTGAGTTAAGGTTACTAGAAGAAATGAGATATGAATTAAATATTGATCGTCTTCACGCAGCTGCAATCGAAAGAGGTTCAAAGGCTCGGCACATGATAATTAACAAATAAGATAATCGTAAATCGGTTGGTTATTTTTTCCTGATATCTGAACTAGAAATGTTCATCAAAGGCATATTTGCGAAGCACCAAACAGGCGAAGTAGAATAAGGCAGGCATCTGCCTGCGTTTGCTGGTATACGGTAGTTTTTATAAATCCTTGCTGCTTTTGAATTTAATCCTGTCTGCCGAGAGTTTGGCCGAGCAAGAACCCCGATCGGGCAACTTTCTATTATCCACCTCCAGTTTTTCCATAAATGAAATTGGGCCAAGTTATCTGAGCCCATTAGCCAAACAAATTTTGTTTTAGGGTAATTATGAAAAAAAAAGTCTAACGTTTCCCAAGAATATCGTAGACCTTTTTCAGCCTCTACCGATGAAATAATGATTTTAGGGCTACTAATAATATTTTTTGCACCCGTAACTCTTGAGACAATTGGCTCAGGTGCTTTTGGTTTCAATGGATTGCCAGGACTTATAAGCCAAATTACTTGATCCAAATTGAAATGCTTTGCAGCTTCAAAAGAGAAATTTACGTGTCCCAAATGTGCTGGATCAAATGATCCACCAAATAAACCTATTTTCTTGTTATCTAAAAACATTGAATAGGAATTTCCCCTAGCTCATTTCAGTTATAGTGAAATTTATAATAAATTCTATAAAATCGCCTCTGAATAATTTTACAAGCAATAACAATCTTTAATCCGCAATTTCAGACTAAAAGATTGCTCATCAACTAATGAGAGCGTATCGTTTGTCGAAGTTGTAAATAGTGGAGTAAACAATGGCGGCTTATCAATACGTTTATCATATGCAGGGTGTTTCAAAAACCTACCCAGGTGGTAAAAAATGCTTTGAAAATATTCACCTAAGCTTTTTACCTGGTGTAAAAATAGGCGTCGTTGGAGTTAATGGTGCAGGTAAATCAACTTTAATGAAAATTATGGCAGGTTTAGATAAGGACTTTTCCGGGGAGGCTTGGTCTGCTGAAGGAGCAAAAGTCGGCTATTTACCACAAGAGCCTGAATTAGATTTAACAAAAAATGTGCGCGAAAACGTAATGCTAGGTGTTGCTCCGAAGAAAGAAATTCTCGATCGTTACAACGATTTAGCAATGAATTATTCTGACGATACAGCTGAAGAAATGGCAACGCTTCAGGATAAAATTGATGCAGAAAATTTATGGGATTTAGATAGTCAAATAGACGTGAGCATGGAGGCTCTTCGATGCCCACCTGACGATGCTGACGTAAGCACACTATCGGGGGGTGAAAAGCGCCGTGTAGCGCTCTGTAAGCTTCTGCTTGAAGCTCCAGAAATGCTATTACTTGATGAACCAACAAACCATTTGGATGCAGAAACAATTGCTTGGTTACAACAACATTTAATTGATTATCAGGGCACGATTCTAATTGTAACGCACGATAGATATTTCCTAGATGATATAACTGGATGGATACTAGAATTAGACCGTGGGCGTGGTATTCCATATGAAGGAAATTATTCAAGCTGGTTAGAGCAAAAAGCCAAAAGATTAGAACAAGAATCACGAGAAGACAAAACGCGTCAAAAAACTTTAGAACGTGAATTAGAGTGGATGCGTCAGGGCCAAAAAGCACGTCAGGCCAAACAGAAAGCCAGGATTAATGCTTACAACGATTTAGCATCACAATCCGAACGAGAAAAAATATCCAAAGCTCAAATCGTTATACCAAGTGGACCAAGGTTGGGTGGAAAAGTAATTGAGGTGGAAAATTTAAATAAAGTAATGGGAGATAAACTTCTTATTGAAAATCTTAGTTTTAATTTACCTCCAGGAGGTATTGTTGGCGTGATTGGTCCAAACGGTGCTGGGAAATCAACTCTTTTCAAAGTTCTTACCGGACAGGAGAGTAAAGACTCAGGTTCGGTAACCTATGGTGACACTGTTCAATTATCTTATGTAGACCAATCCAGGGATGATTTAAAAGACGGTGAAACCGTTTGGGAAGCAATTTCAGGTGGGGCTGAAGTTATTGAATTAGGAGATGCTCAAGTAAATTCACGAGCCTATTGTTCTTCATTTAATTTTAAAGGCGGAGACCAGCAAAAGAAAGTTTCTTTGTTATCCGGAGGTGAACGCAACAGAGTACATATGGCTCGCCTCTTGAAATCAGGCGGCAATGTTTTGTTATTAGATGAACCTACAAATGATTTGGATGTCGAAACACTCCGTGCCCTCGAAGACGCACTTGTAGATTTTGCTGGCTGCGCTGTTGTAATCTCCCACGATCGCTTCTTCCTGGATAGGATCTGCACACACATACTCGCGTTCGAAGGTGATGCCCAGGTAGAATGGTTCGAAGGTAATTTTGAAGATTACGAGGAAGACAAAAAAAGGCGGCTTGGTCCAGACGCACTTGAACCTAAAAGGATAAAACATAAAAAATTCACACGCTAAAGAATGCAATGTTTTAGATAAAATAACCCTGCAACATAAGGAATACAAAAATGCAATTTGCAACCTTCCACGATTTAGAAGACCAAAGTGTTTTTATCACTGGAGGGGGATCTGGCATTGGAGCAGATTTAACTAAGGGTTTCTTATCGCAGGGTGCTAAAGTAACCTTCGTTCAAAGATCTAACCCAGAAAAATTTCTGGCTGAGTGTGAAGGTAAATATAAATATGAGCCAACCTTTATAAAGTGTGATGTGAGCCATATAGAAGAATTAAAAATTGCTTTACAGACAACTGCAAAAGAACAAGGTGCAGTCACTGTCTTGGTCAACAATGCAGCTAACGATACACGCCATACACTGGATGAGTTTACTTCACAGCAGTGGGATCAAACGATGGAAGTAAACTTGAAACCGCATTTTTTTGCAGCACAGGAAGTGGTTGAAGGAATGAAAATTAGCGGTGGAGGATCGATCATCAACTTTTCGTCAATTTCCTACATGATGGGGAATGAAGGATATCCAGCGTATGCAACTGCCAAGTCTGCTATTACAGGTTTGACTCGCTCTTTGGCGCGGGAGTTAGGTCCTCATAGCATTCGTGTAAATGCAATTATGCCGGGTTGGGTTTTAACAAAAAGACAGATGAAATTATGGGCAACAGAAGAAGGACTATCAAAACATTTAGATCGGCAATGCCTCAAAGAGCATCTATCTGGATCTGATATTGTGGGAGGCACTTTATTTTTGGCTTCTGGCACCTCAAAAATGATGACCTCCCAAGCACTCGTTATAGACGGTGGTGTAGTAGTTACTGGATGAGTAAGTTGAAAGATATTTCTTGGATTGCTGCTGACTGGGGCACATCTAATTTACGTGTCTGGGCCCTAGATCAAAATGGAAATATTGTAAAAACTATAAACCAGGGTAAAGGTATGTCTGCACTTTTACCAAATGAATTTGAACCATATTTTATGGGACTTATTGAAAAATGGCTTCCTGAAAAAACTGAAATGGAATGTCCTGTAGTTATTTGTGGCATGGCAGGAGCAAAAACAGGATGGAAAGAAGCATCATATATGGAAGCACCCTGCTCTCCCATAAATCCTGACAAAACGACCTTGGTTCAGACAATGGATCAACGCATTTCTGTCAGAATCCTACCAGGTATCATGCAGGCATCACCATCAGATGTAATGCGCGGTGAGGAGACACAAATTGCTGGTTACTTATCAAAAAAACCAAATTTTGACGGAGTTATTTGTCTTCCAGGAACCCATACAAAATGGGTTCACATAAGTGCTGGTGAAATAATAAGTTTCAGAACATTTATGACAGGTGAAATTTTTCAATTATTGTCTGAGTATTCTATCTTAAAAAATTCTGTGAAAAGCGATAAGATTGATACGGACTCCTTTTTACAAGCTTTCGAAGATACATATTCAAATCCTGCTCTTCTTTCTTCCAAGCTTTTTGGAATCCGCGCTACAGATCTCTTAGAAAATATTCCTACTAAATTGCTTAAAGCAAAGCTGTCTGGATATCTGATCGGATCTGAATTAGCGGGTTCAAAAAGCTATTGGTTGGGTCGAGATATAGTTATGATAGGAAATGACAACTTATGCGATTTATACGAAAAAGCACTCAAAAAATTAGGTTTAAATATCTCTTTGGAAAACACACAAGACATAACTCTAAACGGTCTGAAACAAGCATATTTTAATAGGTAAAATCTATGACTAAAAATCGTGAATTGATAGCAATTCTAAGAGGCTTAACGACCGATAGGTGCATCAGAGTAAGTGAAATTTTGATAGCTGCGGGATTTAATAAGCTAGAAGTACCTCTAAATTCTCCTAAGCCACTAGATACAATTCTAGCTATGCAAGAAAAATTTGGATCTTCAGTAATAATCGGTGCTGGGACAGTCACAAAAGTCAGTGAGGTGAACAATCTTTCAGGTTTGGGCTGTCAGATGATTGTGTCGCCCAATACAGATAAAGATGTAATTAAAGCAACTAAAGACAAAGGCATGCTTTCATTTCCTGGTGTGTTAACGCCATCTGATTGCTTTTCAGCAATTAATTCTGGAGCAGACGCCCTTAAAATTTTTCCGGCTTTTAAACTTGGGATTGATGGCTTCAAAGCAATGAAAGCTGTTTTGCCAAGTGATGTTAAAACTTATGGTGTGGGCGGTATTAATGAAAATCATTTCCATGAATGGTTATTAGCGGGTCTAACGGGGTTTGGAATTGGATCTAATCTATTTCATCCATCTATGAATGATGATGATATTAAAACTACAGCAAAAAAAATCGTAATAGAATACGATAGCTGGTTTGCTGAAAGATGATGAAAATTTTCGATAAAACGAAATGTAAATTGGGAGAAGGCCCCTTGTGGCATCCAATTCGTCAGGAACTTTTTTGGTTCGATATACTGTCCTCAAAAATGTTTCACAAAAAAACCCCTGATCAACAACCCATCGTGCACGAATTCAATAGAATGGTATCAGCAGCTGGCTGGGTCAATAAAAACGTTCTTCTGATAGCCTCTGAAACCAATTTATTTTTGTACGATTTGAATACAAGAGTAGAAAAACACCTTATTGATTTGGAGAAAGACAATCTTAAAACACGATCAAACGATGGAAGGTCTGACCCATGGGGCGGTTTTTGGATTGGAACAATGGGGAAAAATTGTGAACCAGATGCTGGGGCTATTTATCGATATTTTGAAGGTAAATTAAAACTAATAATTTCTAAAGTTACTATCAGCAATTCAATCTGTTTCTCTATCGACAAAAAATATTGTTATTTTTCTGATACAGCCAAGAAAAATATTATGCGTATAGAATTAGACAGCGACAACGGCAGCCCCATTAAAAATTCTGAAATTTTTATTGATTTAGCCGATGAAGTCATTGCACCAGATGGATCAGTCGTGGATGGGTCAGGAAATATATGGAATGCGCAGTGGGGATCATCACGAGTAGCTAGATATGATTTATATGGAAATTTTCGAGAACAAGTGTCAGTGCAAGCATCCCAAACCTCTTGTCCAGCCTTTGGTGGAGCAAATCTTTCGACACTGTTTGTGACAAGCGCAAATGAAGGTGTAGAGGAGAAGTTTTCAGGCTGTACTTTTTATTGTGATACACAATTTACAGGTCAGCAGGAGAATCGCGTAATAATTACTCAGCAATAAAAATAGATTTACGAAACTAGGCAAAACTTATGTTTGTATATGGAAAAATGCCCAATGGAGACGATGTTTTCCAAATCACTCTCGAAAGTAATGACCTTCAGCTTAAAGTGCTAAGTTTGGGTGCCATCATTCAGGATCTCCGAATGAAAAATATAAAACATCCTCTGGTACTTGGATATCCAAAATTGGAGCCTTATTTCGAAAATTCGGGCAAATTAGGCGCTATAGTTGGCAGATATGCCAACAGAATTGCTAACGGAACAGCAACCATTGAGGGCAAAATTTATTCCTTTGATAAGAACCAAAACAAAACTCACACTTTGCATGGAGGGTCAGACGGATCAGCTGTTAGGAATTGGAAAATTGTTCAGTACAATAAATCTATGGTGACATTTCTTGACAAACTTCCAGACGGGCACATGGGATTCCCAGGAAACCTAACGGTTGAAACCACTTACAAAGTAGCCCAATCTACAATTGATATTGTTATAGAAGCAAGCACAGACAAAACAACATTATGTAATTTTACTAATCACAGTTACTTTAATTTGGATGGTACAAAAAACATAGCAAACCACCAATTGATGGTGGAATGTGATAAGGTGCTTCCGGTTGATGAAAATGGAATACCAATTTCTGGGCCCATTTTTGCGAAAGATTTAGATTTAGACTTCAAAACTGGTCGGACATTAAATAACAACGGCAACCCAATTGAGGTTGATCATAATTTTTGTATTTCAAATACTAGGCAAAATCTGAGAAGAAACGCCTTTGTTACTGCAAAAAACATTTCGCTTGAACTATTTTCAACCGAACCTGGTCTTCAGGTCTATACAGGCAAAGGGTTAAATAGTGGAAATGAAAAAATCTGGGGTAAATATCCATATAGAGAATTCGCCGGAATTGCTCTTGAACCACAAATTTGGCCAGACGCACCAAATCAAATAGACTTTCCTAATCCTTTATTGCAGCCAGGTGATAAGTATAAACATCACACGAGACTTAAATTCAGTAGAACCAAAATTTAAAGGACACTGTGTTAGTGGCGGCCCCTGAAGGACTCGAACCCTCAACCTGCCGATTAGAAGTCGGCTGCTCTATCCAGTTGAGCTAAGGAGCCACACGGCCTCTCTAAAGCTAAAAACAGCTAAGTTCAAAGGTAAAATAAAATTATTTTTTCACGCCTGGTATAGCTTTCAAATATTTAGCTATTGAAAGCCTATCTTCTTCTGTAAGCCTAGATGTATTTTTTATAACATCAACCATATGTCCACCTGCCACATCAAAATCTGGAGTGAACCCACTCGTTAAATATTCAACTATTTCCGCCTCACTCCAGTGTAATTTTGCTGGGGTAATGTTTGGTATTATCCCTTTTCCAGCGGGGTTCTTTGCCCCACCAAGCCAATATTCATATTGTAAACCACCAATAAGGTTTCTTGATGTGTGACACTCACCACAATGAGCAAGTGTTTCTACTAAATATGCACCCCTTTCAACCGTCGGATCTGAAGAAATTAATTTTACGGTAGGCTCAGAATTATTCAATAATTTCCAAAATGCTACGGGCCTCCTCCAACGAATGTAAATTGGAAGATCATGATCAATTGACGGTTTGGAACTTTCTGGAATGGATCTAAAATATACCCATAGATCTGCAATATCTTGATCTGTCATATTAGCATATGCAGTATAGGGAAAAGATGGGTAGTAATGTTTTCCTTCCGGCGAAACTCCATGACGTACCGCATTTACAAAATCTTTCTCAGACCAAGCACCTATCCCATGTACTTTATCCATCGAAATATTTGGCGCGTAGAATGTACCAAATGGAGACGGAAAGGCACGACCACCTGTCAGTACTAACTTCTCTTCGTCTGTGGTGTCTGGACTAGAATGACAACTGGCACAACCTGATGCATTAAAAATATATTCGCCCTTTTTTAAACTGCCTTGATAATTCTCAACAGAAGAAAACTCCGGTATGTTTTCTGAAGTTATTACTGAAAACGCCAATATTAAAATTACAGCGAAAGTACTTAAAGCAATTATTTTCAAAAGATCCTCAACTTAATATAGGTATTTGCAAAACTTTCGTTACTATAGAGATATACATTGTTCACAAATTTAGAGCATCAGCAGTGAAAGAAAACCTTAAAAAAATAAAAGTAGATGACAATTTAGGGATTATCTTATCCGATGGCTGTAGACTATCTGCTCGTACTTGGATGCCAGAAAATGCCTATGACTCTCCGGTGCCCGTAATACTAGAGTATTTACCATACCGGAAACGAGACGGTACAATTGCAAGAGATGAATTAACCCACCCATATTTTGCAAAAAACGGCTATGCGTCTGTTCGTGTAGATATTCGAGGTAATGGCGATAGCCAAGGAACCATGGCAGACGAATACACACCACAGGAATTAAGTGATGCCGTGGAAGTAATTAATTGGTTAGCAAAACAACCATGGTGTTCAGGAACTGTTGGCATGATGGGGATAAGCTGGGGTGGCTTCAATGCCCTTCAAGTTGCAGCTCTTCAACCTAAGCCACTGAAAGCTATCATCACTTTATGCTCTACAGTGGATAGGTACGCAGATGATATTCACTATAAGGGTGGATGTTTATTAAATGAAAATCTTGGTTGGGGCTCGACCATGTGGGCCTACTCTTCACGACCGCCAGACCCTGATTTGGTGGGCGATTCTTGGAGAGATATGTGGCGAGAGAGATTAGAGGCTGAACCGTTTCTTCCTATTGAGTGGCTTAAACATCAAAGGAGAGATGATTATTGGAAACATGGATCCGTCTGTGAAGATTATTCAAAAATTAAAGCGGCTACTTTAGCAATTGGTGGATGGGGAGATGCTTATAAGAATACAGTATCACATCTTGTTGAAAATTTATCTTGTCCCGTTAAAGGCATAGTAGGTCCGTGGGTACATAAATATCCACACTTCGCAGTCCCAGGACCAAGAATTGATTTTTTACATGAAGCATTAAGATGGTGGGACCGTTGGCTTAAAAACAAAAATACAGGAGTTGAAGACGATCCAGCATACACAGTTTATCTCATGGATGGTGTCAAGCCTAAGACTTCTTATAAGTACAGAAACGGTCAGTGGATTAGCTTTCAAGATTGGCCAAAACAATCTTCAAACAAAACATTGTATCTAAATGATAAATCAGAATTGGCAGAAGAAAAAACTAATATAAATAAAATGATATCATCACCACAAACATGCGGACTTGATAGTGGAGAATACTGTGCAATTTGGCTTGGCCCTGAGCTGCCTGGCGATCAACGCATAGACGATGCACAGTCCGCTTGCTTTACAACCGGCGAATTGAGCAACCAATTAGACATCGTGGGAGCTCCAAAAGTAAAATTGAAACTGAAATCATCGACTTGTACTGCCCAAATTGCAGTTCGATTGAATCATATCCACCCCGATGGGGCATCAACAAGAATAACCTATGGAGTTTTTAATCTTGGACATGTTGACGGTCATGATACGCCAAGACGCCTTCAAAAGGGTGAAACTATTTCAATTGTCTTTGATTTAGATCAGATAGCCTATCGCATTTTTAAAGGTCATAAAATTAGACTATCTATTTCAAATTCATATTGGCCACTTTTATGGCCTACACCAGATAAAAGTGAAATTGAGATTGTTGAAGGAAGCATTGAAATACCTGTTATCAACGGCAGTATTGAAAACACGCGCAATTTTTTACCAGAAAAGACAGACGAACCTTGGAAAACTGAAACACTAAGAGAAGCTTCAAACTCTAGAAAAATAACTCGCGATATTGGATCAGATGGCTCAATATTAGAAATCATCGATGACTTTGGATTAGTTCGCGACTTGAAACATGATCTAGAAATTGGATCTATAGCAAGAGAATGGTGGTCAATTCATCCCGATGATCCTCTCTCAGCTGAAGGCAAAACTCACTGGACAGAAGAGAGAAGTCGCGGAGCATGGAAAACACGCACAGAAACATATGCCAAGATGAACAGTGACGCAGAGAATTTCTATATTTACGCAAAACTGGAAGCCTATGAGAATGAAATACTATTCTTCGAGAAGGAAATATCAGAAACCATAAGTCGAGATTCACACTAATTCAGAAAAAATTTGTCCTGAAAACAACAAAAAAGTTAAATTTCACTTGCTTTTTGGTTCAACCATTTTGCATGATTGAAGAGATATAACGATAACACACAGGGAGTCGTAAATAACATGAGTAAATTAGAGTATAGAGCCATGCAAGAGCTCAAATACAGAAGCGGCCAAATTGATCGGCGAACTTTTGTAAGATCACTACTTGCAACTGGTGTAGCGTTACCTTCAGCATTGTCACTTGCTGGTCAAGTAGCTGCATCTACACCAAAAAGTGGTGGCCGTTTTCGTATGGGCCTTGGCCATGGATCCACAACAGATACGTTGGACTCGGCAACTTCGGAAAACCACTTCACTCTCGTTAATGGATATACTTTCGGAAACCATCTAACTGAAGTGAGCAACACTGGTGAACTTATACCAGAGTTGGCTGAAAGCTTTGAGTCTGATGATGCTCAAAAGTGGGTTTTCAATCTTAGACAGGGGGTTGAATTCCATAATGGAAAAACAATGACTTCCGAAGATGTAGTGGCAAGCTACAATCACCACATGGGAGAAGACTCAACATCTGCAGCGAAGGGTCTTCTGACTCAGGTTAAATCCTTAAAAGCAGATGGAAAGAATAAAGTAATTTTTGAATTAGAAAATCCTAATGCAGACTTTCCATTTATTGTGAGTGATTACCACATATCAATTAGACCTGCAGGAGATATGGCTTCAGGCGTGGGTACTGGCGGTTATATTCTTCAATCGTTCGAACCAGGCGTAAAATCGGTCCTGAAGAAGAATCCAAACTATTGGAAAGAAGGAAAAGCCCATTTTGACGAAGTAGAATTGATCTCAATTATTGATCCAACCGCGCGGCAAAACGCCCTAACATCAGGCGATATTGACGCAATGGATCGGGTAGACTTGAAAACAGTTAATCTCTTCAAGCGAAATAAAGATATTTACATTTGGGATGCTACAGGTACAGCACATTATACCTTCCCAATGAGATTAAGTGTGGCACCGTTTGATAATTATGATCTCAGAATGGCGCTTAAGTGGTCAATAAAGCGTCAGGAATTAGTTGATAAAATCTTATTAGGCTATGGTGCGATCGGAAACGACCACCCAATTTCTACTGCAAACAGATACCATAATGCAGAGCTACCGCAGAGGGAGTTTGATGCGGATAAAGCTGCCTATCATTATAAAAAATCTGGGCACTCAGGAAAAATTCAGCTCTCCGCAGCCGACGCTGCTTTTGCTGGAGCAGTTGACGCTGCCCAACTTATGGCAGCTTCCGCAGCCGAGGCTGGTATGGAAATTGAAGTCATTAGAGAGCCTAAGGACGGCTACTGGTCTAACGTTTGGAACAATGACGCCAAAGGATGGTGTGCATGTTACTGGGGTGGAAGGCCAACTGAAGATTGGATGTTCTCTGCCGCCTACACTGATGATACTGAGTGGAATGATACAGCTTGGAAGACCACTGATGCAGCAGTTAAGTTCAACAAGCTAGTTAAAGAAGCACGGGCTGAGTTAGACGACAATAAACGTCGAGAACTATATTATGAGTGCCAACGTCTAATATACGATGATGGCGGTACAATATGTCCGATCTTTAATAGCTACGTAAGCGCCAACTCAAAAGCGATAGCAACAGATGAAAATATCGCTGCTAACTGGGATAGCGACGGCGCTAAGTGCGTCGAACGCTGGTGGTTCGCTTAAGTATAAAAAATAACTAAATCTATGGGCCCTTTGTTAGGGCCCATATTTATTTTTCAAATAAGGTTATATTAAGTGCATCCCGTTTTACAGACTGTTCTTGGGCGACTTGGCTTGGGACTAGCAACACTCTTTGTCGTTTCTCTTATTATCTTCTCCGCCATCGAAATGCTTCCAGGAGATTTTGGGCAAGCTATATTAGGGCAAGCCGCTACTGAAGAAACCGTTGCGGCATTCAGGAGAGAGTTAGGCTTAGATGAGCCTCCCTATGTGAGATATCTGCAATGGGTCGGCGGTGCTATCCAAGGAGACTTAGGGACATCCTTTTCTGGCCGTAACGCATCTGGAACAGATAGATCTAGAGAAGTCATCGACTTAATCGCTCCTCGCCTTTGGAATACTCTGTTCTTAGCTAGTGTTACAGCAATTATTGCGGTACCAGTTTCTCTGTTTTTAGGCATCACCAGTGCTTTGTATCGCAATTCTGTTTATGACCGAACAATCAATACAACTACATTAACCACGATATCTTTTCCTGAATTTTTCGTAGCATACATTTTGATTTTATTATTGGCATCTCTTTATCCAATATTCCCATCTCTTGCCAATGTTGATGCCTCAACTCCGTTGAGCGAGCGATTATATAGAAGTGCTCTGCCTGCCTTTACACTCACACTTGTGATTGTTGCGCACATGATGAGAATGACCCGAGCTGCGATTATTAATCTTTTGGCTAGCCCATACATACAAATGGCCAGATTATCGGGAGCATCACAAACCGAAGTAATACTTAAGCATGCCCTACCCAATGCTTGGGCGCCTATTGCTACGGTAATTGCTTTTAACTTAGCCTACTTGGTTGTTGGAGTCGTCGTTGTAGAAGTTGTATTTGTTTATCCTGGAGTTGGTCAATTGATGGTTGATGCCGTCACCAGCAGAGATATTCCGGTTGTGCAGGGATGTGCCCTGATATTTGCCGTCACATACATTTTATTAAATTTAATCGCTGATATAATCGGAATTATAACAAACCCTAGGTTACTTCACCCAAAATGACACAAGAAAAAAATACATACTCGGCAGCTGGTGAAGTTGGTTCCGTTCTTGAAAAACGGACTTTTTGGGCGCGAGCAAAAATAGAATTATCAAAATCACCCTGGACGGCCCGCTTTGGACTTTTGGTAATATTCATATACGCAGTTTTAGCGATATTCGCACCAATATTTGCTCCATACGGAGAAGCAGAAGTTTTTCCAGAACCTTATGCCGCTTGGAGTTCAGAGCATATATTCGGTACTGATCAAATCGGGCGTGATATATTTTCGCGTATGATATACGGGGCTCGTAATACAGTTGGAATAGCCGTAGCCACAACATTATTAGCTTTCCTTATTGGTGGAGCGCTAGGCCTTGCTGCAGCAATTAATCGATCATACATCGATCAACTTCTGAGTAGAGCTGTCGATGTTTTAATGGCAATTCCCAGCCTTATATTTGCACTTGTTTTATTATCAATTTTTGGATCAACGGTTACTAATTTAATCATCATTATAGCCGTACTGGATTCCACACGCGTCTTCCGCCTAACAAGAGCTGTCGCCGTAAATGTCGTGGTGATGGATTATGTTGAAGCTGCCCAATTACGTGGTGAGGGTTTAGGCTGGATTATGCGAAAAGAAATTTTACCAAACATCATGCCGCCTTTAATTGCTGAGTTTGGGCTAAGGTTTTGTTTTGTGTTCCTAACTATCGCAGCTCTTTCTTTCCTTGGTGTCGGAATACAGCCGCCCACTGCTGACTGGGGATCGATGGTTCGTGATAATGCGTCTTTGATAATGTTTGCCCAATATGATTTAAAAGCTGGCCTAACGCCACTTTTGCCAGCAGCCGCGATCGCACTTCTTACCGTAGCTATAAATTTTGTTGTGGATTGGTTTTTGCACAAAACAAGTGGAATACGCGATGAGCAGTAAAAATCAAAAAGCCGACCCACTTATCCAAATCAATAACCTTAAGATAGAGGGTTTTTCTGACGAACAGTGGCACCCTATCATAAAAGGCGTAAACCTTACGTTAAAGCGAGGGCAAGTAATGGGCCTTATTGGGGAGTCAGGTGCTGGCAAATCCACACTTGGTTTAGCGGCAATGGGGTATACTCAGCCAGGTTGCAGAATAACCGATGGGGAAATCATATTTGACGGGACTGATCTGGCGCAGCTTAATGACAGTGCTAAACAGCAATATTGGGGTAATAGGATGACGTACGTTGCTCAATCAGCAGCCGCATCTTTTAATCCTGCACATCGTTTAATTGATCAAACGACAGCCTCAGCCATACGATTTAAAATAAAAAATGAAAGTGATGCAAAAAAAGACGCAAAAAGACTGTATGAAGCATTAAATCTTCCAAATCCAGAGAGCATAGGAGATCGCTATCCTCACCAGGTGTCTGGTGGACAATTACAACGGGTGATGACGGCTATGGCCATGTCACCAAGACCAGATCTCATAGTATTTGACGAACCTACGACTGCTTTAGATGTTACAACTCAAGTCGAAGTGCTGACTGCTATGAAAAGTATAGTGGAAGAGTTTAACACAGCTGCGATATATATAACTCACGATTTGGCTGTCGTCGCACAAATGGCAGACGTAATAAAGGTGCTAAGGTATGGCAATGAAATCGAAGAAGCAGAAACTCGCAAAATGCTCACCGCCCCCGAACAGGATTACACAAAATCACTTTGGTCGGTCCGATCTTTAGAAAAAAAGCCAGCAAAAGTACAAGAACCTATTCTAGAAATTCAGAATATCGATGCGGCTTATGGAAAATTTAAGGTTTTACATGATGTAAACATCTCTGTGCCCAGAGGATCTACTGTTGCAGTGGTTGGAGAGTCTGGCTCTGGAAAATCAACAACTGCGCGAGTGATAACAGGTCTGTTACCTCAATTGGCGGGCGAAATAAAATTTGATGGACAAATTCTTCCAAAACGCCTTGAAGATAGAACCAAAGAACAGAAAAGAATTATCCAAATGATTTACCAAATGGCAGATACGGCCATGAATCCCAGACAAACAGTCCGAGAAATAATTGGAAGACCCCTGGAGTTCTATTTAAACTTGAAAGGCAGAGAAAAAGAAAAACGCATTTTAGAACTTTTAGATATGATTGAGTTAGATGATCAATTCATAGATCGTTTGCCCAGTGAGCTGTCAGGTGGTCAAAAACAACGTATATGTATAGCTAGAGCGCTAGCGGCAAATCCTAAGTTCATAATTTGTGATGAAGTAACTTCCGCCTTAGATCAAATTGTGCAGGAAGGGATTCTTAAGCTCCTAATGCGACTGCAAAAAGAATTAAATCTGACCTACTTATTCATCACACACGACATATCCACTGTACGCGCCATATCAGATGAAGTCGTAGTTATGAACCTAGGTGAAGTCGTCGAGCAGGGTCTTAAGGCAGATGTGTTTAGTCCTCCTCATCCGGATTATACAGAACTATTACTTTCATCGGTACCAGAAATGGACCCTGACTGGTTAAAAAACTTAAATGAAAGAAGAAATAGTTGATCACAAGAAATAAAAATTGATCATAATTAAAATTAATGAAATTTCCATAAAAAATAGATTAGCCCTTGAACACTCTAATGCTCCATCGTAAATAGTGCCGTGTTGCTGGGATGTAGCCAAGTGGTAAGGCAACTGTTTTTGGTACAGTGTATCGTAGGTTCGAATCCTACCATCCCAGCCATAACATAAACTGAAAACATAATATTTAGATTTTCATGAAAAAAATATTTTCAACTATTGTTCTTGTTTTAATAGTAGCAACGCCAGCCAAGTCTGAATTTGCTATTCTCGGTTTTGGGAAAGAAAGTTGTAGCACTATGGTTTTGAACACGAGTACTGGCTCTCAAATGGACCAAGTGTATCAATTTGCATATACCGCTTACATTCTGGGCTTTTTTACCGGGGTAAACGCTATGGAGAGCAAGTCTACAGGTTTGAAAGAAATAGATACGCTTTTCAAGTCTACACGCGAATATTGTGAAAAACACCCTTCGGATAATATCTTCGATGCCGTTACTAGACTGTTAAGCCAAATAAGAAATTAGTGAAGATTATCAACTCACAGAGTAAGCTATCTTATATCTCGTCTTTGCTGTGAATATTTGCCGCAAAAAATTTTCTTTATTCAAATATTTCAGTTGATAGACTATTTTATATTGGACGAAAAATAGAATTGATATCAGAGAGGTACATTATGGTAGAGAATTTTGGCGGCAGTACTTTATATTTAATACTTTATATAATTCAACTTCTAGGGCTTAGCTTTTATAGTTACTTGGTATTATTCAATCCAAAGAAAATTATAAACGATTACCAAGTTGGTGACGGCGCAATTGCGCCAATAAGACTAATAGGATCTTTTATTGTTCCAATAGTTTTAATCGGAATATATTTGCTTTTCACTTCCATAGAAGGTGCATGGATATATTTTGTTTTTGGATTTTTAACATCATTATACCAATTAACTTATGATTTAGGCACAAGATACGGCATAATTGATAAGGGCTACACGGTAATTAACAAAACAGAAGACACAATACTTTCAATAGTATTTGTCGTTGTCAACGTTGTGTTAATTTACGGGCTACAAGACAAAATATATGGTTGAAAATTTTGTGATGGCTGTTTTTTCCAAGCAGCCATCTGACTTAGCAAATTTTTAAATTTTGCTATCTACTGTCGCTACAATTTTATAGTCCCGAATGATTTAGCAACTTAGATTAGCCAATCAATATTAATTTTCAAACTAACTCAGATCTGAGGATAAGAAATGGCAAATACTGAAAAGGTGCGTGAATTACAATCAAAAGTTATGCGAGATATAGCTGCTGGAGCAATAATTCCTATAATGATGATTGGCGACGATTTAGATTTATTTGAAAAACTATACAAACTTGGACCATGTTCATCCGAAAATTTCTCTAAAAGAATAAACTTGGACCACCGCTACATACGTGAATGGCTACTAGCCCTAAGTGCCGCGGGCTACATCACTTATGATATTGATACTGAATTTTTCAGTATGTCAGATGAACAATATAGTGTTTTAGGAGATGAAAATAGCTCTTCTTTAATGATAGGTGGTTTTGAAAATTTAGTAGGAGCTGTTCATAACTACGAAATAATCAAACAAAATTTCAAAACAGGTGAAGGAACAGAATGGGGTTCGCTTCACCCTTGTTGTTTGTCAGGTTCAGCTCGCTTTTTTAAACCTGCGTATTCTATTTTTCTTTTAAATAAATGGCTGCCTAGTATAGAAGGTGCGATTGAAACTCTGAAAAATGGAGGTAGCTTTGCTGACATTGGGTGTGGCTTTGGTCATTCTACCACAATGATTGCTGAAGCATTTCCAGAGTCATCAGTAACGGGAATTGATCCACACGAACAGTCAATAATCGAAGCTCAAAAAATAGCTAAAAAAAAGAATTTGGAGAATTTATCTTATGAAATTAGTAGTGCAGAGTCCTACACAGGAGAGTACGACATAATTTCATTTTTTGATTGTCTCCACGATATGGGGGATCCATTAGCAGCGGTTAGTTACGCCAAGACAAAATTAAAAGCCGGAGGGATTTTAATGATTATTGAACCTTTTGCAAACGATGAAGTTTCCCAAAATTTTAATCTGATAGGTCAAATGTATTACTCCTTTTCTACGATAGCCTGCATACCCGCATCAAAATCCCAAGATGTGGGTATGGCTTTAGGTGCTCAAGCAGGTCTTGGAAAGTTAACAAGTATTTTAAATCAAGGTGGTTTTTCAAAAGTAGAAATGACCTATAAGACAGCTTCTAATATGGTTATTGAAGCGCGAATTTAGGCAAATTTTAGCATGGCTGATAGCGGAGCAGAAAAATCAAATTTGATAAAAGAAGTAATCAATATAATTATCGGCGGTGCTCTAGTTGGATTATTCAGCCTTTTTCTTTTACCTACTAAAGCGATCGAGTATTGGTGGTTGGTTTGGATTGTTTCATCAACTAGTGTTTTAGTTTGGAAATTAATAAGAAAACGGGTCAATCTTAGCCAAAAAAAATAGGAAAATCAGAAATTCTAGCTTACATGGCTTCAATAAATTTAAGGGGATTAATCGACAAACTTTACATAGTATTTATAAAATACCCAAAAATTAATTTTTTGAAATATCACCTAAATTTCTATTACTACAATCCGCAACTAACTTCATTTTCTTTTTAGCTGCAGCGGCATTACCAGAGAAAGTCACATGTTTAACCGATGGTGATAGTTGCAATTGTATCGATGATTTTGTTTTTGTTGGTAATTTTGCAATACCATTTATAAACATAGCACTTTTGCCAGTTTCCAAATCACGAACAACAAAATATTTAGAGTCAAGCTGGCACTTATTCACTAAATTGACTTCAGCAATTATTTCCTTACCTGAACCAAATAGCCAGGAAAACATACCCTCAGACTTGGCAGTGGTGCCAAACAAAGTTATCGAAATTAAAATTAGTAGCCTCATTAAAGCCCCAAATGTTTGTTTCAGAATAGACAATAAGGCAAATCATTCAATGTTTTTGCTTTAGAATACCCAGCACAAATTTAATAAAAAAATGTAGAAACGGTGGCCGAAATGTTTTTTGTAAATATAAAAAATAATGTTTTGGTGGAGCCTAGGGGGATCGAACCCCTGACCTCTACAATGCCATTGTAGCGCTCTCCCAGCTGAGCTAAGGCCCCTTCTTCGATGAATTTAGTTTATAAATTTAACAAATGAAAACAATTTAATTTAAACAAATTAACTATCATCTTCGCTTGGCATATCGGCAATTTCCTCTAGAGGAACATTATCATCATCATCGTCCTCATCAAGCAAATCATCACCAAGATCTACGTCTACATCTTCATCGTCCAATACAACGTCATCCGCATCCAAGTCAGCGGCCTTATTTCCTTTGGACGACATATCCTCAGCATCAGCAGCGATCATTCTAGTTTTTGAAGTATCCAGCTCAACAACTTCACCAGTATATGGGCTTACAATTGGATCCTTGTTTAGATCATAGAATCTTTTGCCTGTAGTAGGACAAATTCTCTTAACACCCCATTCTTCTTTGGGCATCTTTATTCCCTTCATCAAAAAATCTTTAAACCAGTTTGCGCCAACTGCCATATCACGGCGCATATGTCAAAGGCTTTGCTTAAATTATATTGATAAGTTAGGTAAATTATTAGGGTATGATATTATGAAAAAGATTTTTCTTAATGATGAACCAAACTTAGAAATTTTTCTTCGGCGAAATAGCAATTCACGAAGGATGTCGCTTCGCATAAGTGCTTTAGATGGGAAAATTACATTAACAGGCCCTAGAAATCTCAATTTAGAAGAATTTAAGAAGTTTGCAGAGAGTAAAAAATCCTGGCTAAAGTCTACGATAAATTCTTTCGATACACCAATTTTTGTGTCAGAGGGGGCTAAAATACCAATCTTAGGTAACAAGACCTTAATTTCCTTAAGTGACGTAAAAAAGCCGAAAAAAGAAGGAAGTATTTTATACGTAAATTCCCACAAAGCTGTTGCAAGCCAAGTCAAAAAATATCTAACCGAAATTTGCAAAATCCATCTTGGTTATATTTGTAATGAATTTGCAGAGAGACTTGGTGAAAAGTTTGATAAAATGAGTTTACGGGACACACGCTCGCGTTGGGGATCTTGCTCTAGTGATGCTAACCTTATGTTTTCATGGCGCTTAATAATGGCACCAGAAGATATTTTAGCGTATGTAGCGGCCCATGAAGTTGCACACTTAAAATACATGAACCATTCGAAAGAATTTTGGGAAACAGTCGAATACCTATTCGGACCTTATCATAAGGAGAGAACTTGGCTTAGACAGAATGGTTCTTCGTTACACCGTTATAGATTTCAAAGTTGACGAAGTGCTATATTTGTGATCACAAACAGATATGAATATAGATGGAAAAAAAGAACCAAATCAATCAGCCCATGATTTTGTGTATAAAGGCCTTCGTACAAGAATAATGCATGGCGAAATTCTTCCAGCAACCTCTATGACTTTAAGAGGAATAGGAAAGGAATATTCTGTTTCAATGACACCAGCTCGAGAAGCTGTGCGCCGACTGATTGCTGAAGGCGCGCTAATGCTATCCCCATCTGGTCGGGTTTCAACACCTGAGCTAACGCATGATAGAATAGAAGAATTAGCTTCGATGCGGTCTTTAATAGAAGTAGAGCTTGCTAGTAGAGCTCTGCCAAGAGCGCACATAGCTCTAATAGACAGATTAAAAACAATAAATGCCGCTGTTTCTCAAGCAATCGTGTCTCACGACCCCGTCTCCTATATTAAAACTAACTTAGAATTCCATAGAATGCTCTATTTGAGAGCTCAAGCACCAGCCATGCTCGCTATAGCTGAAACCGTATGGCTTCAATTAGGACCAACAATGCGGGCGCTTTATGACAAGCTAAACCGCAAAGAGCCTCCGCACACTCATACAGCAATTATAGCTGCACTTACTGCTGGAGATGAGCCTGGTTTACGATTAGCGGTTAGATCAGATGTCACACATGGTTTGAGGCACTTACTAAAATAAGCTACGCCGCAAGCCCTTTTTCACCCAATTTCAAAAACTTTTTTCGACGCTCGCTTATAAGATCTTTTGGCTTTTTTGATTTCAACGAAGAAAGCATTGAAGCAATGGCTGATTTAACAGCGTCAATTGCCTGCTCAGGGTCTCTGTGAGCACCGCCCACAGGTTCTGAAATGATCTGATCGCTAATTCCCAGAGAGTACAGATCATCTGCTGTCAATCTCAAAGCCTCAGCCGCTTCACGCATTTTCTCCGCATCTTTCCATAAAATAGACGCACAGCCTTCTGGACTAATAACTGAATAAACAGAGTGTTCAAGCATCGCCACTTTATTTGCTGTTGCGAAAGCTACAGCTCCTCCAGATCCACCTTCGCCAATAATAACACTTATAAGAGGCACACCAATTTGAAGGCATTTTTCCGTTGATCGTGCAATTGCTTCAGATTGGCCCCTTTCTTCTGCACCTTTACCCGGATATGCACCAGGCGTATCTACCAGAGTTATAACTGGCAGACCAAACTTATCAGCTAAATCCATCAAACGGATAGCTTTTCGATATCCTTCCGGTCGCGCCATACCAAAATTACGCTCTATACGGCTTTTCGTATCGCTTCCTTTTTCGTGCCCTATAACCACGACAGGTTTGTCACCAAAACGAGCAAGTCCACCAATTACTGCTTGATCATCTGCAAAATTCCTATCTCCAGCTAGCGGCACAAACTCAGAAAAAAGGGCTTTAATATAATCTTTACAATGAGGCCTTTCGGGGTGTCGAGCAATCTGACATTTTCTCCAAGGTGTTAAATTCTTATATAAATCAACTAAAATCTCTTGGGCCTTCAAATCTAGGTTTTCTGCCTCTTTTTCAACATCCATCTCCTCATTTTGACGCGCCATAGCTCTCAATTCCTCTGCCTTACCTTCAATTTCAGCTAAGGGCTTTTCAAAGTCTAAATAGTGCGCCATTTATTTCTCCAAATTTAAGAGATGTTTAACAGTATTTGATTATAATTTTTTTATTTCAGTCATTCCACCAACTTTTGATAGAATTTTGCTAAAAGTTTTTAATTTCGTTAGTTACTTTCTATTAAGTTTGCCAATTTTACCAAAATTTCAGCTTGCTTAATCGACGCAATATCGATCATGCGACCCTTATAAACAGTTGCGCCATCGCCGTTTTCTGCGGCTTCATTCATAGCATTCAAAATTTCTTTTGCTTCATTTATTGCAGAAGGTGTGGGTGTAAACACTTCATTTGCTAATTCGACTTGATTAGGATGAATTGCCCACTTTCCAACCATTCCCAAAGTGGCAGCCCTTTTCGCTTCAGCAAAAAATCCATCACGGTCTGAAAAATCTCCATATGGACCATCGACTGGCAACACGCCATTAGTTCTGCAGGCTGCAACTAACGAAGCTTGAGCCCAATGCCATGGGTTCGACCAATACTTTTGACCACCATGATACATATAGTAACCTTCCTGGGTCCCTCCAATGCCTGTAGTTGCCATACCCATTGAAGCCGCAAAATCCGCGGCTCCCAAAGCCATTGACTCTATTCTACTGCTTGAGCGGGCTATGTCATTTACGTTGGTTATGCCCGCAGCACTTTCAATGATTATTTCGAAGCCAACCTTTTTTGAGCGCGCAGCTGCTTTTTCAACAGCAGATACAAGAGAATCTACTGCATAAACATCGGCCGCACAGCCCACCTTCGGTATAGTCAAATTATCCAATCTTTCAGAGCAATTCTCCAATAAATCTATTGTATCTCGATACCAGTATGGTGTGTCTAAGCTGTTGATACGAACTGAAACAGTTTTATTTTTCCAGTCTATATCATTTATAGCCTGAATTACATTCAACCGGGCTTTTTCTTTATCCCCAGGAGAAACAGAATCTTCCAAATCTAAGTTGATTACATCTGCGGTACTATTCGCCATCTTTTCAAAAATTTGTGGGCGTGAACCAGGTCCAAATAACTGGCACCTGTTTAAACGGGCGACAGGAGTTGGTTGTATTTGAAAAGACATATGTATGGCCCTAATTTAAAGATTTTAAGCAAACTAGAAGTGATCATTTGTTATTTAGTACGAATGATTTTTTCAAGACAAACTTAGAAACATTAAGCAAGCAAATTTAAGATAATTTCAAAAATTTACAGCGTTATAATTAGACAAAATTTACATAAATTAAAATATTCTTTGATCAAACTACTTTTGATTAAAAGGATTATGCAAAAAAAAGATAATTTTAACAAAAAAAAGATAATTTTAAAATTTATCTGAGGTATTCTGATTAGATAAAGAGGAGATAAAAAAGTGATTCCTACACCATATTTACTTTTTCTAGGTGATGCACCAGATCAACTATCTGCCAAAGTAGCCCAAGGAATAAAAGATTGGCGGCCTGAAAACGCGGTAGGCCAGCTTCGCATGCCTGGTTGCAATGCCGATTTAAATATAGAAGATCTTACTCTAGAGCAGGCTTTTGAAAAAGGCGCCCGAACGATGGTAATCGGCGTGGCAAATCGAGGCGGCTACATCTCCGAAGCGTGGAAAGTAATATTAATTGAAGCCCTTAAAACGGGTTTTGATTTGGCCAGCGGCCTGCATAATCTCTTACGCGATGAACCCGATTTAGTTACTCATGCTAAAAAATATGGTCGCCGCCTTCATGACGTTCGAATACCGACCGTAGAATACCCTATTGCAAACGGAAAGAAACGTAGTGGCAAAAGATGCCTTGCGGTCGGGACAGATTGCTCAGCGGGCAAAATGTATACTGCAATGGCAATGGACAGACTGATGCAAGAAAGAGGTATGAAGTCAACCTTTCGAGCTACAGGTCAAACAGGAATATTAATTACGGGTAATGGTGTCCCATTAGACGCGGTGATAGCTGACTTTATGGCTGGTTCAATAGAATACCTCACACCTGATAATGATGAAGACCACTGGGATTTAATTGAGGGGCAAGGCAGTTTATTTCATGTGTCTTACTCCGGTGTGACAATGGCACTTGTCCATGGCGGTCAGCCAGATGCTTTGATACTTTGTCATGAACCAACGAGGAAACATATGAGGGGATTACCTGAATACAGTTTGCCTAGCTTAAAGGATCTAAACGACACTGCACTCCACCTGGCAAAGGTCGCAAACCCAGACTGTAAGGTTGTTGGAGTTTCGGTTAACACTCAGAACATGGAAGAACAGGAGGCTAAAGCCTATCTTTCATCGATAGAAAAAGAGCTGAATTTACCTGCAACTGATCCTTTTAGATTTGGAGCAGATAAATTGGTAGACGCTTTGGCAAATATTAGTTGAGTCATTTAATTAAATTAGGTTGCATGTTGTGATCCAAGCTAAAGTTGAAATTTTTCCACTTGCTCAGGTCTTTAGGATATCTAGAGGTGCTAGAACTCAAGCGGAAGTTGTAACCGTTATCTACGAAAAAGATGGTATTATTGGTCGTGGGGAATGTGTTCCCTATGCTCGCTACGATGAAACCTTGGAAAGCGTTACTAAACAAATAGAAGACTTACCAGACAATATTGACAAGGAAACTCTGCAAGAAACTCTACCCCCCGGAGCCGCCCGAAATGCTGTAGACTGCGCACTGTGGGATTTTGAATGTAAAAAACTAGACCAAAGAATTTGGGAAACAGCTAATATCCAGAAACCTGAGAAAAATATAACTGCTTATACTCTTTCACTAGACGAGCCTGAAAATATGTTCAAGCAGGCAGAAAAAAATTCAAATAGGCCACTACTGAAAATCAAATTGGGAACACCAAATGACATGCCCCGCCTTGAAGCTGTCAGAAAAGGCGCTCCAAACTCAGAGATTATAGTCGATGCAAATGAAGGTTGGGATGCGGAAGTTTATTCACAACTTGCACCTAAGTTAGTAAAACTTGGGGTCAAATTAGTTGAGCAACCTCTTCCAGCAGATAAAGACGACGATCTTATTGGGCTTCCTCGCCCACTCCCAATATGTGCTGACGAAAGTTGTCATGATCGAAAAAGTTTAGAAAAATTAATTGGAAAGTATGACTTTGTTAATATCAAGTTAGACAAAACTGGTGGATTGACTGAGGCATTACTTCTAAAAAATAAAGCTGTGGAGGCTGGCTTCAAAATTATGGTTGGCTGCATGGTGGGAAGTTCTCTTGCAATGGCACCGGCAACGTTAATTGCACAAAACGCGACATTTGTAGACCTTGACGGTCCTCTGCTGCTAGCGCAAGACAGACAACATGGTCTTTTATATGATGAAAGTTGGGTTCATCCTCCTGTAAAAGATCTCTGGGGCTAATAAAGGAGCAGTGCATGACCAGAACAGTTTATCTCAATGGTGAATACGTTTCAGAAAATGAAGCAAAAATATCAGTTTTTGATAGAGGATTTCTGATGGCTGACGCGGTCTATGAAGTGACATCAGTTTTAGATGGAAAACTTATTGATTTCAAAGGGCATGCCAAGAGACTCAATAGATCTCTTGATGAATTAGATATGAAAAACCCCATATCCTATGAAGAACTTTTAGCGGTCCACAGAGAGCTCGTCCGTGTAAATAATATTGATGAAGGCTTGGTTTATCTACAGATATCACGCGGATCTCCATCCGACCGAGATTTCGTATATCCCAATCCAGATGAAACGGATCCAACAGTTGTATTATTTACGCAAAACAAACCAGGTTTAGCAAATAGCACATTGGCTAATAAAGGGTTAAAAATTATTAGCATTGACGACGAAAGGTGGGGAAGGCGCGATATCAAAACTGTTCAACTATTATATCCCTCTATGGGCAAAATGATGGCTAAGAAAGTCGGCGCTGATGATGCTTGGATGGTTCAAGACGGGTACGTTACTGAAGGAACCTCAAACAACGCCTACATTATAAAAAATAATAAAATAATCACCCGAGGTCTTTCGAATGATATCTTGCACGGCATCACTAGGGCAGCTGTTTTAAGGTTTGCAAAAGAGGCTCAAATGCAGGTTGAAGAGCGGAATTTCACTCTTGATGAGGCATATGAGGCAGATGAAGCCTTCATAACCTCTGCAAGTACTTTTGTTATGCCAGTAATAGAAATTGATGGGAATAAAATTGGTCAAGGCGTACCCGGATCCAACTCCTCCCAATTAAGAGAAATTTATCTGGAAGAAAGCAAAAAGGTAGCAATTTAGCAAAGGTAAATAGATATCACGGTTTCAGTTCTTGTCAGAAACAAAAAGGTATACTACAGTCGACATGACACGATGGGAGAACTGCATTGCAGTGCCGAAGGAGCAACCGCCCCCGGAAACTCTCAGGCAAAAGGACCGTCGTGACGAATAACTCTGGAGAGTGGTGCAAAACGCACCCGCCGAAGGGATAACGATCTCAGGCAAAAGGACAGAGGGGGCATCTAGAAGCTTGCACATCTGTGCGAGAAAATAGGTGCCGGATTTTCGTAATTCCGGCGAGAGGAAAGACGAAAATGGCCCAAGCCTTGAAAAGAACACCGCTTTATGAGTTACATTGCGAGCTTGGTGCCAAGCTGACTGAATTTGCTGGTTATGAAATGCCAGTTCAGTACAGTTTGGGAATTTTGGGCGAACATCAGCATACAAGAACAAAGGCTGGCCTATTCGATGTGAGCCATATGGGTCAAATCACTTTGCGTGGAAGCTCATATCAGGAAACCGCGCTTGCATTAGAAAAAGCAATACCAATGGACGTTCTCGGTTTAAAAGTGGGAAGGCAAAGATATGGTTTCTTAACAACCGATGGTGGCGGTATTTTGGATGACTTAATGTTTAGTAACCGAGAAGATCATATATTTGTTGTTTTAAATGCCGCTTGCAAAGACTCAGACATAGTTCACTTAAGGACACTTTTAGAGCCAGAAATTTCAATTGAAGTAATAGAAAATCGAGCCCTAATCGCTTTGCAAGGGCCAGCCTCCGAAACCGTTCTGAGTGAATTCAATTCACAGATTTCAGCCATGAAATTCATGGATATAGAAACCCTTTCTATTGCTGGCGCTGAATGCTGGATATCAAGATCTGGATATACTGGAGAAGACGGTTTCGAAATATCGATACCTTCAAGCGCTGCTGAGGCTATAACAAGAAGTATTTTATCAAAACAGGAAGTCGAATTTGTTGGTCTGGGAGCTCGTGACAGCCTTCGGTTGGAAGCGGGATTATGCCTTTATGGCCATGATATTGATGAGGAGACTACACCAGTAGAAGCCTCATTAACTTGGGCGATTCAAAAAGCCAGAAGAACAAATGGAGAAAGAGCCAACGGCTTTCTAGGTGATAAGATTATAACCCAGCAGCTTGACATGGGAACTTATAGAAAAAGAGTGGGTTTTCTTCCACAAACCCGAGCTCCAATGAGAGAAGGCGTGGAAATTTATGAAACAGAAAGCTCAAAAGAAGTTATCGGAAAAATAACTTCAGGCGGATATGGGCCAACTGTAGGTCACCCCGTCGCAATGGGATATATTAATAGCGAATATGAGGATAGCAATGATAACTTATTCGGTGAACTTCGTGGGAAAAGGGTGCCAGTAAAGATTGCAAAACTTCCTTTTGTCCCGCTTAATTTTAAACGCTAATCAACAGGAGAACCAAAATGAAATTTACAGAAGAACATGAATGGCTTCGAACAGAGGGAGAAATAGTTGTTGTTGGTATTACCGAGCATGCTAGCACGCAATTAGGCGACGTGGTTTTTGTTGAGCTTCCAGATGAGGGTATAACTGTTTCGAAAGATGACGAGGTTGTAGTTATTGAAAGTGTAAAAGCTGCATCAGATATTTTAGCTCCATTAGATGGCGAAATTATTGAAATTAATGAGGCATTATCTGATGAGCCAAGTAAAGTTAATGAAGATCCAATGGGCGAGGCATGGTTTTTTAAGATGAAACCATCGGATCCATCACAAGTAGAAGACTATATGACTGAAGACGAATACAATAAACTTATTAGCTGAATTCATATTGTAGAAATTAAGGAATAATTCATGCCATTTACACCAACAGATTACCTACCCTACGATTTCGCAAACCGAAGGCATATTGGACCCTCACCATCGGAGATGGCTCATATGCTAGAAACACTGGGCCTGTCCAATCTCGATAGTCTTATTGATGAGACGCTTCCAAGTTCTATCAGGCAGAAAAAACCTTTAAACTTTGGAAAGCCTAAATCAGAAAGAGCTCTATTAAACCACATGCGGATCACTGCATCTAAAAATAAAGTTCTAACCAGCCTTATTGGCCAAGGTTATCATGGAACAGTTACACCCCCAGTAATTCAAAGAAATATTTTAGAAAATCCAGCCTGGTATACGGCCTACACACCTTATCAACCGGAAATAAGCCAAGGGCGCTTGGAAGCTCTATTAAATTACCAAACAATGATCTCCGATCTGACTGGTCTTGAAATTGCTAATGCATCACTCTTGGACGAAGCCACTGCTTGTGCAGAAGCGATGACAATGGCGGAGAGAGTTGCCAAGTCAAAAGAAAAAGCGTTTTTCATTGATGAAAATTGTCATCCCCAAAACATTGCAGTTATGAAAACTAGGGCCCGTCCTTTAAATATTGAAATTATTGTTGGGGACCCTGACAATCTTAGTCCATCAAGCGTTTTTGGAGCAATCTTTCAGTATCCAGGTACTTTTGGTCATGTTAGAGATTTCACAAAACATATTGAAAAACTCCACGAAAACAAAGCTATCGCTGTCATCGCCGCTGATCCACTATCACTTACTCTACTAAAAGAGCCAGGAGCCATGGGAGCTGATATCGCAATCGGAAGCACTCAACGTTTTGGAGTGCCAGTAGGATACGGCGGTCCCCATGCAGCTTACATGGCCACAAAGGATGCTTATAAAAGATCAATGCCCGGGCGACTAGTTGGGATTTCGATTGATGCGCAGAATAGAACTGCTTACAGGCTCTCATTGCAAACCCGAGAGCAACATATTAGACGGGAAAAAGCGACCTCTAATGTTTGTACAGCACAGGCACTTTTGGCAGTTATGGCTTCATTCTATGCAGTATTTCATGGCCCAGAAGGTCTAAAAGCCATTGCACAAAGGATCCACAGAAAAACAGTAAGGTTAGCGAAAGGCCTGGAAACTGCCGGATTTAAAGTAGAACCAGATGCATTTTTTGACACAATCACTGTTGAAGTCGGTCTAATGCAAAAAACTGTCATGGACGCAGCTGTGCGCGAAGGTATTAATCTTCGCGCTGTTGGGAAAACAAAAATCGGCATCACTTTAGATGAGCGTTCACGGCGCAAAGTTACAGAGGCAGTTTGGCGTGCATTTGGTATAAGTCGAAATGATGATGATCTGTCCCATGATTACCGTGTTCCCAATAGCCTACATCGAAAGACTAAATACCTTGAGCATGACGTTTTTCATATGAACCGCGCAGAAACTGAAATGATGCGCTACATGCGGAGATTGGCAGATAGAGATCTAGCATTAGACCGTGCAATGATTCCACTTGGATCATGCACTATGAAATTAAATTCAGCTGCTGAAATGATGCCAGTTAGTTGGCGTGAATTTTCACTTTTGCATCCTTTTGTACCAAGAGATCAAGCGCTTGGTTATGAAGAAATGATTTCAGATCTTTCGTCAAAGCTATGTGATATTACAGGCTATGATGCAATTTCGATGCAACCTAATTCGGGCGCGCAGGGTGAGTATGCAGGATTATTAACAATAGCAGAATTTCATAGAGCTAATGGTGATCAGCATAGAAATGTTTGTTTGATCCCAACGTCGGCTCATGGAACCAATCCAGCAAGCGCTCAAATGGTTGGATGGAAGGTAATACCCGTACAATCCGCAGAAAATGGAGATATCGACGTAAATGACTTCAGAGAGAAAGCTGAAATACATAAAGATTATTTAGCTGGCTGCATGATCACATACCCTTCAACTCATGGGGTATTTGAGGAGACAGTCCATGAAGTATGCGCAATCACACACGAATATGGCGGTCAGGTTTATATTGACGGGGCCAATATGAATGCAATGGTCGGATTAAGTCGTCCCGGTGATATTGGAGGCGACGTTAGTCATCTAAATCTACATAAAACGTTTTGCATCCCTCACGGTGGTGGCGGACCAGGAATGGGACCTATTGGTGTAAAAGCCCACCTAACACCACATTTACCTGGACACCCAGAGCTTGGAGACGACACTGGGCCAGTATCAGCCGCACCTTTTGGTTCACCCTCTTTACTACCTATATCTTGGGCCTATTGCCTAATGATGGGTGGCGAAGGACTTACTCAAGCTACAAGAGTGGCAATTTTGAATGCAAATTACATTGCTAAACGCTTAGAGGGAGCATTTGATGTTCTTTATCGTGGTGCGAATGGAAGAGTTGCACATGAGTGTATTATTGACACACGACCATTTGCCGAAACAGCTGGTGTAAGTGTTGACGATATAGCAAAACGTTTAATTGATAGTGGCTTCCACGCTCCGACAATGAGCTGGCCAGTATCGGGTACTTTAATGATTGAACCCACCGAGTCAGAAACGAAAGCAGAATTAGATCGGTTCTGTGACGCCATGTTGTCAATCAGAGAAGAGATTAAACTTATTGAAGATGGTAAATATCCTAGGGATAATAATCCACTTTGTAATGCACCTCATACTGTCCAAGACCTTGTCGGCAGTTGGGAACGACCATATTCACGTGAACAAGGGTGTTTCCCTCCAGGAGCTTTTAAAGTCGATAAATATTGGCCACCAGTTAATAGAATTGATAACGTCTATGGCGATCGTCATCTTGTTTGCACTTGTCCACCAATGTCAGAATATGCTGAGGCAGCTGAGTAAAATTTAGCTCGAGGCAACGCCTCGAGCATAAACAAACAGGGTTTAGAGAGCCAGTTTAGCGCCTTGAGAAAGAGCATCCAATTTTGCATAGGCTATTTCTGGATCAACTGCCCCAAACCCTGCAAATGTTCCGAAACCACAATCACTACCAGCTATAACTCGATTTTCACCAACTATATTAATAAAATTCCTGATTCTTTGCGCTACTAATTCAGGATGCTCCACAAAATTTGTTGTCGTGTCGACCACGCCTGGCACCAGTATTTTATCATCCGGTATATCAGATTTTCGATCTCTGAAGAC
>JAAXIY010000053.1:1777-2097 GCA_012270125.1 Paracoccaceae bacterium | reverse complement strand
AAAAACAACGTGCTTTGCCCCATTGATTAATTTGCTTTTTTTAGATTGGTGCTTAGAGCCCAAAATAAATTACTGGGCGAACGGTGAGACCACTGATTGATGCTTCTGGCGAATCGTTGATAGGTATGTGTCCATTGAGCCTCCATCTGCCCGCACCTATCGTGCCATTGTTGAACCCTGCGCTTATTCTAAGGCCCATTCTGTCAAGAAACTGCCATTTTACAGCAACATAGGGCTGAAAATTGAAAAACATTCCGCTTAGTTCCGTCATAGATTCGTTAACATTGATAGTTCTTAGTCCGCGCTCGCGCATTAGGTTT
>JAAXIY010000053.1:0-1767 GCA_012270125.1 Paracoccaceae bacterium | reverse complement strand
ATGTATATGTCCCTACAACCATTAAACATCCAGCCATAACTTCTAGCTCACGATAGATTGGAAATACATATTCAGCGGTCATAGCTCCAAGCAATATATTGACTTTTGCCTTAACTGAAAGATTATCTGTAAAGTTGTACAACTTATCTCCTTTGTCACCAGCATTGGCAGCGGGAGCTTGATACTGATCTACGCCATCTCGGTTGGCAAACAAAACAACGTTGTAGACATTGCTGACTTGTGCTGATCCGATACCGGCATAGCCTCCCAGTCTCCATGGACCTGTCATTTGGGCAAATCCTTCTCCACCATAAAAGACCATAGGTCTAGTATCAAGCTCATCAGCATCGAAGCCTAAACTGTCTAGGACTTCTCCGCCAGGAACTTGAGACATGATTAAATACATGTTACCAAAACCAATACCTCCACCATAAGAGGTTTCGACAGGATATATGTCGCCCTGTGAATGACCAACTGTAAATATAAGGGAGCTAGCTATTAGTAAACGTTTCATCAAATCAAATAAGTGCGGAACATTATACACTCAATTTATTTAGTATGCTCCATAATTCGAAAGATTATTGTTGGGGTTAATTGAAATTAGTTTTCAGGCTTTTCCTTGATATATCGCAAGCGAGAACCTATATTTCGTTTTAACTCTCGGTAAGGGTTTTTATATTTACAAGATTAGTATGTTTAAAATAGCGCTCATTTGCGCTGGAGGGACTATTGCACTATAGCCGTCTCATATTGGCTAGTTTAAGTTTTTTTGCTTCATCGCTTGCTACCACCTTGCATGTTATTGGTACGTTTGATTTCAATAACAATGGCAAAAGCGAAATTCTTAAAATTAATGGCGTAGGCGCACCATTAGAATTTGTTGAACTTGACCCCTCAGGTAATCATACCACCATTTGGGCTTACTCTCCAAAGAGAGGATCGGTTGTTGATGCGAAATTTGCTGATCTTAACGATGACCAAATTTCTGAGCTTATTGTTATTCAAAAGAACGATGTTGAAAAAGGATGGTTAAGTATATTTGAATGGAATGGATTTGATTTTACTCTAAAAGGTGATCCCTTCTCAAATGGAAACGGAACGCTTGACAAAGTCCGGCCTTCTAATCTCACTTACAGCAAGGGTTTATTTTCATCTGCGATATCCTCACCAACAAGAAGCGCTAAAACGTTTGTTCTTGATATTGTGGATGGAGAATATTCTGTGACTGAGACTGAAATTTTAACCGACCCAATAGTTACGAACGGTTATGGCCCAGTATTTACAGGAATTTTTGAGAATGAAACAGGTCCTTTAATAGCTCTTATAAGCCCTGAGTCTAACGTTCTCAAAGTTGGGGTATTCTCCTTACAAACAGGTAGCTCTGTATCTGATGTATTTACCTTAAATGGGGCTCGTGTAGTTCTTGGCCCCGATATACAAGGATTTGATGAAAACAAAGATGGCTATTCTGATCTTATTATTCCCTTTGCAACTGGCGAAGTGTTCACGTTATTCACTAGTGGGGATAGCCTATCTTTAAAAGAAAGCAGATTTTCTGAAAGCGGTCTTTTTGCCTTAAAACCTGCGAGTGGCGAACAGCGAATAAATGATGTTGTTTTACAAAGAGTTGAGCAGGGCCTATATGATAAAAGCGATCTTAGTGGTTCCAATGACGATTTTGCTGTTATGCTACCAACGGACTGACGAATTCTTGGAGATAGTGTTAATGTTAGGATTGATCCAGATTCGTCGTCTCCTGGTTTTGAT
>JAAXIY010000039.1 GCA_012270125.1 Paracoccaceae bacterium | reverse complement strand
AATTCAAGATAGCATCTGACGATATTGGAAGGCTATTTTGATATTTTGATGAGGCGTCAATTATATTTTCCATTACTTACCTTTATTTTTTTAAGAATTCCGCCCAAAATTTTTGATTATATTTCAATCAAAATACTACAATGTAAACTAAGAAACTTAAGGTAATTTAAATAATGTTGGACTTTTGTATTTAAGGTTGTTCACTATCAAATAAAGGGAGGGCTTTAAATGACGGATGATCTCAACGCGCTGTTTAAACGATTTAGTTTTTATTCAGGTTTCATACTCTTCATATATGCAATAATGCATCTGCTTAACCACTCATTAAATATTATCTCGTTAGACTCAGCAAGCTACGTTAAGGAACATTATTTTCAGCTAATCTGGAAAAGCTGGCCTGGAACTATCTTGCTTTATGGATCTCTCCTCGTTCACATTCCATTAGGTTTATTGGCAATTTTAACCAGAAAATCATTTAAAATCACAGCAAGAGAGTGGCTTCAGATTATTTTTATTATTTTAGCCACTTTTGTTTTTGTCCAGCATGTAGCCTCAATGTATATCGCAACCAGAACATTTGACTCTGTATTGCCGTATTCGGCGCTCTACTCAATGGTGCTAGCAGTACCAGAAGATACAGTAGCATCGATGGTACTGTACTCCTTGATGAGCGTTTTTATATGGGTGCATGGGTGTATTGGCATCCATACAGCTCTCAAGTACAGAATGGAGGGTTATGCGAACAACATTGGAAAATTTTACACTTTATATTTTGCTGTGCCGATATTGGGAATGTTCGGTTTTTGGGCTGGGTTTAAAGAGCAAAGTTTACTGACTACGTTCAATATTCAATCAGGCAATGATCAGTATTTGTTTTCTGTCATTCTAGAGACACTTCCTGCGGAAGCCTTTCCAGTGTTACAAATGGTTGAGCCGCTTACTTTAAAATATTGGCCATTATTCTTATTGGTGCTTGTGTTAATTACTATAGCCAATGTCGTGCGAACGAAATACTTTGGTAGAGTAAAAATAACGTATCCAAACAATGTTGTTGTAAATGTTCCTAAAGGCACGACTGTGCTAGAAGCAAGTAGATCCGCTGGCATACCTCATAAATCAGTATGTGGAGGCCGAGGTAGATGTACAACCTGTAGGGTCAAAGTATCAGGCGAGAATGTCACAGCTCCAAATATGAGCGTCTACGAAAAACGAGCCTTGGAAAAAGCAGGATTAGATCCGTCTATACGACTTGCTTGTCAGCTTAAGCCTCACTCTAATGTGACAATCACGCCACTTTTAAATCCTGAAAGCGAATTTGATGTTATTGGTAAATCAAGGGAGCTTTCAGGGAAAGAGCAAAACACTGTAATTCTTTTTGTTGATTTGCGGAATTTTACGAAACTTTCTGAAACTACGCTGCCGTATGATGTAGTGTATATATTGAACAGATACTATGCCACCTGCGGTCGTGCTATCGAAAATAATAGTGGGCGTTTAGACAAGTTTATAGGTGACGGTGTAATGGCTATTTTTGAAGCAGCTGAAACAGTTGAAGAAAATTGTAGAAATGCTGTAAAGGCGGCTTCTAAAATTTCTGAACAAATGAAAGTCCTTGGCAAAGAGTTAAAGGTAGAGTTTTCAGCAGATGTAAAGTGCGGCATGGGTATCCACACTGGTCAAAGTATCGTTGGGATGATGGGTTACGGTGAGGCATTTAGCCGTACCGCAATTGGTGACAATGTTAACGTTGCTAGCAGACTGGAACAAATGACCAAAGCCTATAGTTCAGAGTTGGTAATTTCTAAGTTGGTAGCTGAGAAAGCTAATATAGATATATCCAAGTTCACTTCTGAAGCCGTTGAAGTGCGGGGTAGAGATCAAAAAATGGATGTCGTATCAATTTCAGATGCTTCAAGCCTTCAGATTCCGTGAGTTAGATGTTTGCCTATTTAATGTATTTTTTGTAACAGGGCTTGCCTGCCAATTATCTGTATGTGAAACAAGTATATCGAGCAAACTAGCCAGCAGGCAAATTAATGAAAAAACCCCAAAAGCTTTTGCGTGATATTTTTGGATTTGATGAATTTCGTCTTGGGCAGCGCGAAATT
>JAAXIY010000027.1:1703-44075 GCA_012270125.1 Paracoccaceae bacterium | reverse complement strand
AATCAATCTTTAAGGCATAAAGGAATAGATCAAAAATTTATTAAATTAAGTTTAATCTGACGATGTGATAAAATTTCATATCTTATCTTGAGCTTTAATCCAAAGATCTTCTGCTCGTTTAATGGCTTCATTTATTTCTGAATATTTTTTGTTCCAATTTTCTAATTCTTTTAGCTTGTCGTTTGAGTAGAGATCTTGGTTTGATAAAATATCAGCCACTTTTCTTTTCATGATTTGAAGCTTTTCTAGTCTTTCTTCACACTTTTTAACTTCGTTTTTGAAGGTTAGTGCTCTCTTCTGAAACTCTTTTTTATCATCGTGCTTTTTTTCTATTCTTGGCCGTTTTCCTTGTTTTGTTGCTAAAATGCCAGAACGATAACTGTCCAAGTCATCTTCATATTGACTAACGCTGCCGTTTCCTACCAGCCATAATTTTTCGGTAACCAATGATAATAAATGGAAGTCATGGCTTACCAGAATGACAGCGCCTGTAAATTTTGTCAGGGCTTCAATAAGTGCCTCGCGGCTTTCAATATCAAGATGATTTGTTGGTTCATCTAAAATCAAAAGATGAGGGCTGTCTAATGTTGCTAATAATAACAATAAACGAGCTTTCTGTCCTCCCGACAGGTTTGAAACTGATAATTCAGATTGCTCAGCTCCAATTCCATAAGTCCCTAATATTGTTTTTCTTTCCGCAATGCTTTTAGTAGGCCTGGCTCTTGAAAGATGATCAAATGGGGTCTCGTCTTTTCTCAACTCATCAGTTTGATGCTGAGAGAAGTACCCTATTCTTAGTTTTGGAGATTTTACTATAGATCCACTAAATAGAGGAATTTTTTCAGCTAATAACTTTGATAATGTTGACTTACCCTCACCATTCTTTCCTAACAATGCTATTTTTTCGTCATGGTCTATACGCAAGTTAAGCTTCGAAAGAATTGTTTTGTTTTCATAGCCAGTTGAACCATCTTCAATTGATATTAATGGTGAGGGCAACTCTTCAGGGCTTGGGAAAGAAATTTTTCGTAAAGCTTTTTCTTTTGGCAATGTGATAGTTTTGAGCCGGCTTAAAGCTTTCAATCTTGACTGTGCTTGTTTAGCTTTTTTTGCTTTATATCGAAATCGGTCAACAAAAGACTGTAAATGCTCGCGGGTTTTATCTTGTTTTTTTATTTCTGAAAGTTTGCTTTCAAGTTTAGCCAATCTAGTTTCGGCAAATTTTTCATAATTTCCGGAGTAAAAATTCAGGTTTTTATCTTCAAGATGAAGGATGGAATTGACGCAATTATTTAGAAGGTCCCGATCGTGACTAATAATAAGAACCGTATGGGGATAAGTGATCAAGTAGTTTTGAAGCCAAATCGTGCCCTCCAAATCAAGGTAGTTAGTAGGTTCATCTAATAAAAGTAAATCTGGTTGATTGAATAACACAGCCGCCAAAGATATTCTCATGCGCCAACCTCCCGAAAAGGATTTGCACGGCAGGTTATTATCTTTTTCGTCAAACCCAAGTCCCTTTAAAATAGTGGAAGCTCTGGCTTCGGCAGACCAAGCGTCTATATCTTCAAGTCTCATCTGTATTTCAGCAATACGAATGGGGTCTTTTTCAGTTGAACTCTGTTTTATGAGCGTTTCCCGCTCCTCGTCTGCTGCTAAAATTGTCTCTAAAACGGACAGATTATTTTCAGACACTTCCTGTTGAACATCACCGATCTTGGTGTTTCTTGGGACATAAATTTTGCCAGACTCTAATTCGCGGTTTCCTTTGATCAAATCAAATAGGGTTGTTTTTCCAGTCCCATTCCGACCAACTACGCCTACTTTATGCTTCGTTGGTATAGAGATATTTCCGGTATCTAAAAGTTTCCGACCACCTATGCTGAATGAAATTTTTTCTATTTTGATCATTACTCCTGAGTAACAGTGAAAAAATTTTTTTAAAAGAATAACACGTTAAAAATATTTAATTTGTGTGGCTAAAATAATGCGTCTTTTAAATTGAGTTTTCTCGTGATAGTGGCTCCAACCAACGATTTAATTTTGATGGAAACTTGATAGAAAAGAGGAACTTTATATGGGCTTAGAGCGAACATTCAGTATTATTAAACCTGACGCAACACGTCGTAACCTTACTGGAAAAATAAATGCTAAATTTGAGGATGCTGGCCTTAGAGTAGTGGCGCAAAAGCGCATACACATGACAAAGGCGCAGGCGGGTAAATTTTATGAAGTTCATTCTGAACGTCCGTTTTACGATGAATTGTGCGAATTTATGTCATCGGAGCCTGTGATTGTGCAGGTTCTTGAAGGAGAAAATGCTATTTCAAAGAATAGAGAAGTTATGGGTGCGACAAACCCAGCAGATGCGGCTCCAGGAACTATACGGGCTGAGTTTGCAGAGAGCGTTGGAGAAAACTCTGTTCATGGTTCTGATGCTCCAGAGACTGCTGCTGTTGAAATTTCTTATTTCTTTTCTGGAATAGAATTGGTTGGATAGCTGGTCAGCTAAAAGCGAATAATTGAAGGTAAGAAATGTAAATATTAGATCGGGTTTTTAGAGTATCAAACCCGATCTTTTTAATTTGAAACCTACGAAAGACTATTAGCGAAATTACAAACGGTTCGAAAGGTTTTTTTAAATTTTTCATCATCCAAAGTAAGTGAAATTCTCACATGGCCTGAAGCAGCCTCGCCAAAGCTTTCTCCCGGCATTACAGCAATCTTTTCTGTATCTAAAAGTTCATGAGCAAAACTTATTCCGTTCATTCCTGTCGAGCGGATATCAAGCATGATATACATAGCGCCCTGAGGGGGAATATGCCCCAATTTGGGGAAATCTTTCAAAATATCTACAGCAAGCTTTTGTCTGCGATTAAATGGCTTGGATATTTTTTGCTCAAATTCCTTCCCTTTTCTCAAAGCAAAAATACCAGCATGCTGTATGTAACCGGGTACGCCGTAAGTCATATTTGTTGCTAAATCTATTGCTTTAGATATTATTTCCTTTGGCCCTATTAGCCATCCCAAGCGGGAACCTGTCATTGCATGACTTTTTGAAAGAGAGCCCACAACTAGAGTTCTTTCAGACATATTTTCAATTTCTCGCGGTGAAATGTGTTTGTTGCTCCAGATTTGAGTTTCATAGACTTCATCCGAAATGACCCAAAGATCATTTTTTTTTGCTACTTCGCAAATATTTGCGACAGTGGTTTTGCTATAAACTACGCCTGTTGGATTGTTGGGTGAGTTAATCAATAGTGATTTTGCCTGCTTCGTCCCGCTATCTAGTTGTTCAAAAGTTGGCTGAAAATAATTTTTTGCGCTGGTTACAATTCTACTTTCACGGGCTCCAACTGATCTAATCGTAGTAGGATATGTCGCATAGAAAGGATCTATGTATGCAGCTATGTCTTTATCGTCTAAAGCTGCCATATGAGCAGCAAACAAAGCGGATTGCCCTCCCGGTGTTACAATAACGTTGTCTAAAGTTGTTTCAATTCCTGTTTTTTCTAATGTTCGATTTGCTATAAGAGACCTTAATTCTTCAATTCCTGGTACCGAAGCATATCCGGTATGTCCATTTAAAGCAGCTTCATACATCGCGTTAAGAATGGCTGGATCGGTACCAATATCATGTTCTCCGATACTGAGCTCTACAACTTCAGTACCAGATGCTATTAATTTTCTGGCCTTATAAAATATTTCCCAACCATCTGAGCCACCATTGGTAATATTTTCAATACGATTGGAAGATCTCATACTCTTGTTCCTACAACGACTTTTCGCACATTACGGTCGATTATTTTATGCGATGTCAAATTAGAAATGAACAATTAGAGTAAATTTAGTAGATTACGGTATCTATTTTTTTAACACTAAAGTGATTTGTCATTTCCAAAAGTGCTTGTTCTTGTTATTGCGGTTCCGTCAGATTTAACGAACTAAAAATGAATGATAAAAATTAAACTGCATAATACGCTTACTAGAAAAAAGCAGATATTTGTTCCTTTAGACGAAAATAATGTCAGGCTCTACCTTTGTGGTCCGACGGTTTATGACCGCGCCCATCTTGGAAACGCTCGAAATGTAATAATGTTTGATGTTTTGTATCGGCTGTTAATCCAAGTTTATGGAAAGAAAAGTATAACTTATGTAAGAAATTTTACAGATATTGATGATAAAATTAATAATAAGTCTCTAGAGAGTGGTCGGCCGATAACGGACATAACCTCGGAAACTATTCAATGGTATTTGGATGATATGGCTGCTTTGGGAAATTTAGAACCGAACTTAATGCCCAAAGCAACAGACTATATTCCTCAAATGATAAATTTCATTGAACGATTAATAACTGAAGGATTTGCATACGTTGAAGAAGGTCACGTGCTTTTTTCAGTTTCCAAATATAAAAATTATGGAAAACTTTCTGGGCGAAGTGTCGAGGATATGATTGCAGGTGCCCGTGTGGAGATTGCTTCTTACAAGCGAGATCCGATGGATTTCGTTTTATGGAAGCCTTCAGAAAAAAATTTACCAGGCTGGGAAAGTCCATGGGGAAGGGGACGGCCAGGTTGGCACATAGAATGTTCTGCTATGGCACACGATATATTGGGCGCGACTTTTGATATTCATGGAGGTGGAAACGATTTGCAGTTTCCACATCATGAAAATGAAATAGCTCAAAGTTGTTGTGCATATCCTGAAAGTGAATTTGCGCGCTATTGGTTGCACAATGAAATGCTGCAAGTTGATGGAAAAAAAATGTCGAAATCTCTTGGTAATTTTTTTACTGTTCGAGATTTGCTTGATAAGGGTTTTGCAGGTGAAGTAATAAGGTTCGTGTTTCTTTCAACTCATTACAGCAAGCCAATGGATTGGAATTTGCCGAAAGCCATGGAGGCCGAAAATATACTGAGAAAATGGCGAGGTTTAACAAAAGACAATACCGAAATTGTCTCGATACCAGATGAAGTTGTGCAAATATTATCTGATGACCTGAATACTGCGGGTGTTATTTCTTTAATTCATAGTTACGCTAGTAAAGGAGAAATAGGAAAGTTAAAGGCCGCTGCTAATTTTCTGGGGATCTTGACAGAAGAAATGGGAGAGTGGTGCGCAGAGGTTGATGTGAGTTCTTTAGAGGACCTGTTTATGACATTAAGAAAACAGGCCATAGAAAGCAAAAATTTTGAAAATGTTGATAAATTGAGGTCTAAACTTACAAACGCTGGACTTGATGTCCAAATTGGAAAGTCAAATGTTACGCTGGTACAAAATGCGAGATTTTCCCAGCTAAAAGTAACTGAAATACTCGATTTCTATGGTTTAAGTTAGGTCCTATATGCAAAAAGAACGACTATTTATTTATGACACTACTCTGCGGGACGGACAACAAACTCAGGGTGTTCAGTTTTCTTTAAATGAAAAACTCTCCGTTATTAGATCATTGGACGATCTGGGTGTTGACTATATCGAGGGTGGTTGGCCGGGCGCCAATCCGGTCGACAGTGAATTGTTTGAACGCATTGAAAAAACGAAGGCAAATTTTACTGCCTTTGGAATGACTAAAAGGTCGGGACGTTCTGCAGAAAATGACGAAATTCTTTCTTCTGTGCTTAACTCTGGAACTTCCTCAGTTTGTTTGGTGGGAAAGTCTCATGATTTTCATGTTGAAAAAGCTTTGGGCATCTCCCTTGATGAAAATTTAATAAATATTTCAAGTTCAATTAGTCATTTGGTTAATAACAAGAGAGAGGCTATTTTTGACGCGGAACATTTCTTTGATGGCTTTAAAGATAACTCTTCATATGCCATTCAAACAATTAAATCAGCCTTGGATGCCGGAGCACGATGGGTGGTGTTATGTGATACAAATGGTGGCTGCCTTCCAAACGATATCAGAAAAATTGTTGATGAGGTTATAAGGCAAGGTATTTCTGGAGATCGTTTGGGTATTCATGCGCACAATGATACTGAAAATGCTGTTGCCAATACATTAGCAGCAATTGACTCAGGTGTGCGTCAAATACAGGGTACATTAAATGGTTTGGGAGAGAGGTGTGGAAACGCAAACTTAACTTCAATTATTCCAACTTTACTGCTTAAGAAGCCTTATAAAGATCAGTTTGAGACAAATATATCCATGAGTTCTCTTTCGGGTCTCACGCGTGTTTCTCGTCAATTGGATGATATAATAAACCGAATTCCTCTCAGGCAAGCGCCTTATGTTGGGGCATCAGCTTTTGCGCACAAGGCTGGTCTTCATGCTTCTGCAATCATAAAAGACCCAACCACCTATGAGCACATTGAGCCTTCCTTGATCGGAAACACTAGAGTTATTCCTGTATCTAACCAAGCTGGTCAGTCCAACTTAATCCGTCGATTAAACGAAGCAGGCCTGAACGTTAAAAAACAGGATCCAGCTATTGGTCGCATACTTGAAATTGTTAAAGAACGGGAGGCTATTGGATATTCGTTTGATACTGCTCAAGCAAGCTTCGAACTTTTGGCCCGTCGTGAGCTTGGTGCGCTGCCACCTTTCTTTGAAGTTAAAAGATACCGAGTCACGGTCGAAAGACGTAAAAATAAGTACAATAAATTAGTGAGTTTGTCTGAGGCCGTGGTTGTTGTAAAAGTAGACGGTGAAAAAAAACTTTCTGCCAGCGAAAGTATGGATGAAATTGGTTCTGATCGAGGGCCGGTTAATGCTCTATCAAAGGCTTTGACTAAAGATCTGGGAAGTTACCAAAATCTAATTGATGATATAAAATTGGTTGATTTTAAGGTGCGAATTACACAGGGTGGCACAGAGGCCATGACGCGAGTTGTGATTGATAGTGAAGATAAAAATGGAGTGCGCTGGTCGACGGTCGGAGTTTCGCCGAATATTGTTGATGCAAGTTTTGAAGCGCTGTTGGATGCGATTAACTGGAAGTTAGTCAGAGATACGAGTTAAAAAAACATTTTGTTGCGGCCTTTTTAGAGATTTGAAGATCGGAAGCACTTTTGGATTTATCTGATGATATAAATCAATGCGCTTACTTAGTTAAACAAGGTGATTATGATCGTTATAGAGCGGTGATGACTTTAGATCCTAATTTACGATCTAATTTATTTGTTTTACTAGCTGCTAATATTGAAATTTCTAGAGCGCCTTGGGTAAGTAAAGAAAGTATAATTTCAGAAATCAGACTGCAGTGGTGGCTTGAAGCGATTGAAGAAATTGAGACTAGCAAAAGTGTACGCAGGCACTTTGTGACATCACCTCTTGAACGGTTTTTGAGCCAGTCACAAGCAAAATTAATTAGGGAAAACATTTCAGCTCGTTTTTGGGATATAAACTTTGATCCACACCTAAGCCAAAAAGAGCTTTTCAATTATATTGATATGACTTCTGGCAACATTTGGGCAGTCGCTGCCGAACTACTGGGTACACCTAAAAACATTGGGCGACTTTTCGGAAATGCAATGGGGGTCGTTCAGTATTGTAAAGCAAATAAAAAGTTTATTGAAAGAGGTAGAACACCATTTCCCAAACCGGATAAAGAAATTATTCGCATTTTTTTACAATGGGGGTTGAATCAACTGGAGCAGGGCAGAGCCGAAATAAGAGGCTTGCCGCATTCAAAAAAAGCAATTCGAAGATTTGCCTGGGATACAAGCTTTTATCTTCACCAGTTTTTGCGGAAGCCTGATTACATTAGTGCTTCAGGTAAACCGTACGACCCGGTAAGGTTTTTTAGATTTTGGATTGCCTGTTTAAAGTCTTGATTTGCTCATATTTATGTCAATTATGTCTTATTCGATGAGGGTTTTTTGTTTTGTAATAGCCATATTAATGCTACGCCTGCGATCGCAAGCATTGGAAACATTGCTAAATTGACTGAAGTCCAGCCTGTTAAGTGATCTCCCCCAGTACAGTTCATAAGGCCTCCTGATGAAAATGATGCTACGGTAACGCCACCAAAAACAAAAAGGTCATTCATGCCTTGCATTCTTCCGCGCTCACTTTCTGAATGGCTGTTTGTTAACATTGTGGTGGCACCAATAAAACCAAAATTCCAGCCTAAACCTATGAAAATTAGTGCTATAAAAAAGTTTTCTAATTGAACTCCCGTAAGTGCTACAAGTCCTGCAAACGCCAGAAAAAACAACCCAATTCCAACAATCAATTCTTCACCATATCGAGCAATTAAGTGTCCGGTAAAAAATGAAGGTAAGAACATTGCAATAACATGAGCTGAAACAACATTTGCAGCATCGTTGGGAGAGTATCCGCATCCCACAACCGCTAAAGGTGTAGAGGTCATAACTAGATTCATCATCGCATAAGAAACCATCGCGCAAATCATGGCTACAGCTATTCGCGGTGTAGTCACTAGTTGCCTGTGAGATCGACTATCAAGAGTATTGATATTTTTTTTCTCAAGTTTTGGTATCTTTAAAAATAAAAATAAAAATGAGCCAAAGAAGTTTAAAATAACGACCGCGATGTAGGTGCCAAGAAAAGGTATGACCATTGAGTCCGCTGTGACTTTAACAATTTGTGGCCCAATGATTGCTGAGGCTAACCCACCAGCCATGACGTAGGATATAGCTTTCGGCCTAAAGCTTGCAGTTGCTGTATCAGCGGCTGCAAATCTATAAAAACCCTGAGCAGACATGTAAATTCCCGTTATAAAGCTTCCCAAAAGAAAAATGGAAAAGGATCCTGTGGCAAGACCGACTGCCCCAACAATTCCTCCAGTTAAACCGCCTAATGCTCCAATAAAAAATCCAAATTGTCTTCCAAATTTTTGCATTAAGTTTGAGAGAGGAGAAGCTGTTATCATAGAGCCCAATACAATCATTGAAATAGGCATGGTGGCAAAACATGCGTTTGAAGCTAAAGACTGTCCTGCAAGCCCACCAACGGTAAAAATCATTGGCATTTGAGCGCCAAGAATTGCTTGAGCGCATATTAAAACGGCGACATTGCGTTTCGCTAATTGATTATCTCTCATGATAGACATAAAACGGCGGTACGCGTTAAAAGTTCGATGATCAAGAACTTATTATAAATGACCGTCATTTATAATTTTTGCTAAACGGGTATAATTTAAAATTTGCCAAAGTAGCAAAGTAATAATTAGATTGAGGTTGATATGGAAGAGCGCATAATTACTTCTCAGGAGTGCATTTCTGACGGTTTGGACGCTTTATGCAAGTTAGAACCCAGATTTTGTCATGCAATTGAAATTATTGATGAAATTCCGCTTAGAAGGACATCTGGAGGTTTCGATCGTCTTCTTTCAACTATTGTATCACAGCAACTCAGTGTAGCAGCAGCAGATGCAATTTGGAAAAAAATGAAATTGGCTCGGCTCAACAAAATCCAAAAAATTAAAGAAGCATCTGATCAAGAGTTACGAGAGGTTGGATTAAGTAAGCAGAAAATAAAATATGTAAGATCGTTAGCAAATGCAAAAATCAACTATAATTCTTTAAAAACGATGCCAACTTCAGAAGTAATAAGTGAGCTAACTAAAGTCTCCGGTATTGGAAACTGGACTGCAGAAATTTATGCAATGTTTAGCCTTGGTCGAGCCAATGTTTTTGCGCCCGGCGATTTGGCTCTTCAAGAAGCAACACGATTGCTTTTTGATCTTGCAGATCGTCCAAGTGAGAAAAAATTGCGGCTCCTAGCTAAAGATTGGTCACCTTGGCAAGCTGTTGCTGCTAGATTACTCTGGTCTTATTATAATCATCAGAAAAAACGGGAGGGAATTCGTTGACTCGAATACTTAATTCTGAGCGTAAAGAGGCTATCTCTGGTCCGGCTAGATCAGCAGTCGTGTTTCTTCATGGATATGGAGCCAATGGAGCAGATCTTCTAGGGCTTGCCGATCCACTTTCTGAGCATTTAACTGATACTCTGTTTATTGCCCCAGATGCTCCAGAAAGATGTGCAGGTTCACCTTTTGGGTTTCAGTGGTTTCCCATTCCCTGGATTGATGGATCTTCTGAGGAAGAAAGCATGAGAGGTATGGTGGCGGCCGCTAATGATTTAAATGCCTTTCTTGATGCATTGATGGTTGACGAAGATCTATTACCAGAGCAGGTCGTTTTATTTGGTTTTTCTCAAGGAACAATGCTAGCGCTGCATGTAGTCCCTCGACGCGATGACGAGATTGCTGGGTTAGTAGCCTTCTCGGGAAGGCTCTTGGAGCCTGAAGCCCTAGTTGACGAAGTAAAATGTAAACCTCCGGTCTTATTAGTACATGGTGATCAGGATGATGTTGTTCCCGTGCAATCGCTTCCATCAGCTGTTGAAGGCTTGCAACTAGCCGGCTTTAAAGATGTTTTTGCGCATATTATGAAAGGTACGGGTCATGGTATTGCTCCTGATGGGCTATCTGTTTCGTTAGCTTTTATTCGAGATAAGCTTGGATTCTTATGAATAAAAAAAAGAATAAATCTTCTTAAAATAACTATATGGATAGGCTTGATACAAATCGAATACGATATATAGTGTTGTTAAGAGCAGTTTAGAATTGTGATAAGAAATGATTGGGGGTCATTTAGTATGGGTGAGTTTTTAGATGGTGAATTATCGCAAGATCCAGGCACCTTAAAACATCACCCTGCATTGGTTCTCAACGCCGACTATAGACCTTTGTCATATTATCCGTTATCTCTTTGGTGCTGGCAGGATGCAGTCAAAGCCGCTTACATGGAGCGTGTAGATATTGTCGCGCAATATGATAAATTTGTTCATAGCCCAACTACAAAGATAAAAATCCCCTCTGTTGTAGTATTAAAAGATTACGTCAAGCCACAGAAAAGTGTTGCCTTTACAAGGTTCAACTTGTTTTTGCGTGATGAATTTAGATGCCAGTATTGTGGAAATAGAGGTGATTTAACTTTTGATCACGTTGTTCCTCGTGCATCTGGAGGTACTACTAGGTGGGACAATGTTGTGGCAGCTTGTAGCCCTTGCAATCTTCGTAAAGGATCAAAATCTTTAGGTAGGGCAGGGTTGCACCTCAGGCGAAAGCCAAGACAGCCAACTGCGCCTGAACTGCAAAATTTAGGACGCAAATTCCCGCCTAATTATTTGCACGATAGCTGGATGGACTTTCTCTATTGGGATAGTGAATTAGAAGCTTGATCAGCTAATACTGCTGTAAAAATGTGGGGTATATAAATACCGTTAATATAACTCATTGTTTTGTATATAAAAATTATTTGTTTTCGGTGTTGACTATAGGCAGTTGTCTAAGTATCCACCTTCGATACAGTGTTTAATTCGGCACGACGAGTAGTTACGAGGAATTCTGCTATGAAAACATTTTCTGCAACGCCTGCGGATATAGAGAAAAAATGGATACTTATCGACGCTGAGGGTGTAGTGTTAGGTAGGCTCGCTTCAATAATTGCAAACAGATTAAGAGGTAAGCATAAAGCCGCATTTACTCCTCATATGGATTGCGGTGATAACGTAATCGTCATAAATGCGGACAAAGTCCAGTTAACGGGTAACAAGCGCCAAGAAAATTATTATTGGCATACGGGATATCCGGGAGGAATTAAATCTCGTACAAAAGAACAAATTCTCGAGGGTGACTATCCAGAGAGAGTTCTGACACTAGCTGTGAAACGTATGTTGCCAAGCAACCGTTTGAGTCGAAAGATAATGACTAACCTTAGGGTTTACGCTGGCACAGAACATCCCCATGAAGCTCAGGCGCCGGAAGTGTTGGATGTAAAGTCAATGAACAAGAAAAATACAAGGGTTGCATAAATATGGCAGAGGATATCAAAAGTTTGGGAGACTTAGAGACAGTTGCTTCTGTTGATGAAGCAAGTGCTGACACGGCGGTAATCAGAGAACCAAAGCGTGATGATTTTGGGCGCTCTTATGCGACGGGAAAAAGAAAAGATGCCATTGCTAGAGTATGGATTAAACCAGGTTCTGGTAAAGTCATGGTGAATGGAAAAGAGATGAATTCATACTTTGCCCGCCCAGTGTTGCAGATGATTTTGCGTCAACCTTTTCAGGTAGCAGGTGTGGAGGACCAATTTGACGTGAATGCGACAGTTAAAGGTGGAGGATTGTCAGGTCAAGCTGGCGCGGTCAAGCATGGTATTTCGAAAGCACTTCAACTTTATGAGCCCGCTTTGCGTGGAGCTCTTAAGTCGGCCGGTTTCCTAACTCGAGACAGTCGCGTCGTAGAGCGCAAAAAGTATGGTAAAAGAAAAGCGCGGCGTTCGTTTCAATTTTCAAAGCGTTAAACTAAATAACAAAAACTATTTTTACAAAAAAAGGGTTGCGGTTAGGCAATCCTTTTTTTTCGCTAGTTTCTTTGTGACTAGATTATTAGTTGGTACCTTGTTTAGCTTTTCGTTTCCTCTCATGAGGATCTAAATACCGTTTCCTCAACCGTATGTTCATAGGTGTGACCTCAACTAACTCGTCATCATCTATGTATGCGATGGCTTCTTCTAAGCTAAACTTTATATGGGGAGTAAGTCGAACGGCTTCATCCGATCCGGAGGCGCGAACATTTGTTAATTTTTTGCCTTTTAAAGGGTTAACTTCAAGATCATTTTCCCTGCTGTGCTCTCCTAAAATCATGCCTTCATAAACCTTAGTTTGTGGCCCTAGGAACATGCGACCTCTTTCCTCAAGGTTCCAAAGTGCGTAGGCGACAGTTTCACCATTTTCAATTGATATAAGAACCCCAGATCGCCTTCCTGGAATTGCGCCTTTATATTCTGACCAGTTATGAAAAACTCTATTAAGTATACCAGTCCCTCGTGTATCTGTTAAAAACTCTCCATGATAACCTATTAAACCCCTTGAAGGAACGTGAGCTATTATTCTTGTTTTGTTGGCTCCAGATTGACGCATTTCGATTAGGTCTCCCCTTCTTGCGCCCGTAATCTTTTCTATAACGGCCCCAGAATACTCATCGTCAACATCAATAGTAACTTCTTCTATTGGTTCTAAGGTTTTTCCATTTTCATCTTTTCTGATCAGAACTTGCGGTCGTGATATTGAAAGCTCAAACCCTTCCCGTCGCATATTTTCTATTAATACACCCATCTGTAACTCGCCGCGTCCAGCAACTTCAAAGGCATCTCCACTGGGAGTTTCGGTGACTTTTATGGCAACATTACTCTCTGCTTCTTTGAAAAGTCTTTCTCTTATAACTCTGCTTTGTACTTTATTTCCCTCACGTCCAGCTAAGGGGCTGTCGTTTATTCCAAAGGTAACGCTTATAGTTGGAGGGTCGATGGGAAGTGCTTCAATTGGCTCTTCCACAGCCAATGCGCACAATGTATCTGAGACGGTGGATTTGTTCATTCCAGCTAAAGAGACGATGTCGCCAGCCGTGGCTTCATCAATGTCGTTCATAGATAGGCCTCTGAAAGCTAATATTTTCGTTATCCTAAATTGCTCAATTTTTTGGCCTATGCGACTGAGTGCTTGAACAGTGGCTCCTACTTTGATTTGCCCACTTTCTATACGGCCCGTCAGAATTCGGCCAACGAAAGGGTCATGTCCTAACGTAGTTGCCAACATCTTAAAATCTTCATTTTTTCTGCTTATTTGTTCAGGCACAGGCACGTGATTGATTATTAAGTCAAAGAGGGCAGAAAGATCTTTTCTTGGACCACTTAGCTCGTGATCCGCCCATCCGGAGCGACCTGAAGCATACATGTGCGGAAAGTCTAATTGATCCTCGTTTGCATCCAGTGATGCAAATAAGTCAAAACACTCGTCTAAAGCCCTATCTGGCTCAGCATCGCTTTTGTCGACTTTATTTAAAACAACTATTGGGCGAAGGCCTAAATTTAGGGCTTTTGAGGTTACAAATTTTGTTTGAGGCATGGGACCTTCCGCTGCATCAACCAATAAAACGACTCCATCAACCATATTAAGTATTCGTTCGACTTCGCCTCCAAAGTCAGCATGGCCAGGTGTATCCACGATGTTTATTCGCGTTTCTTTCCATTCTACTGATGTAGCTTTGGCTAAAATAGTGATGCCGCGCTCTCGTTCTAAATCGTTACTATCCATCACACGCTCGGAAACATTTTGGTTAGCCCTAAATGCACCCGATTGTTTGAGTAATTCATCCACGAGAGTAGTTTTTCCATGGTCTACGTGAGCAATAATAGCAATGTTGCGAATGTCCATGTTGGAATACCTCTTTACTTCACGGCGCGACGTATAAGGTTTCCGAGACGAATACCAGTGAATAAGTTCAAAATTGAGCTAAATTCTGAAATCCCGAAATAAAGTATTTATTTTATTGGAGATATATATTGAATTTAGCTTTTATTTTATTATCGATCTCAGGATCAATTTTGTTTGCGGCATTGTTTAAAATGTACTCTTTTTTCTCAACTGCCTTTTTAACTAAATTGGGTTTTCCTATTTCAGCCCATTCTTTTGGAGAGGTTCGATCTCCTAAAGATGGATAAATGTATTCTGTTTGCATTAGATTTAAAGTTTGTTCAGATCCTAAAAAATGCCCTGGTCCATCTAAGCACGTACTTTTTATAACATCTAGACTGACGCTATCCTCAGTGACCTCAATACCTCTGACGCAGCGCATTGCTTGCCCTAGGAGATCGTCCCCAATAATCAAGGACTCCAGACAAAATCCTAAAAGTGAGGCATGCATTCCAGCTGCTTCATAAACCATGTTAAGACCTGTGAGGCCAGCCATTACATTTGACATAGCCTGTTCCCATCCCGCCTGCATATCTGGCATTTTAGCATCTGCTATTCCTGCGGCTGCTCCACCAGGCAAATCATAAAACCTATGCATTTGAGCACATCCAGCAGTTAAAAGTGCCTGCTCCCCACTGCCGCCTGACATCGCCCCGGTTCTTAAATCTGAAACAAATGGCCAAGTACCAAAAATACATGGGTGACCAGGCTTTATAGAGTGAACATAAACCAAACCAGCAAGACACTCTGCAACTGCTTGAACAATCGCTCCAGCTATGGGTGCTGGCGCTGTTGCTCCAGCTTGGCCAGCACTCAATAATAAAATTGGCATTCCTGCCTCTATACAAGCTTCCATGACTTGGCAGCTTTCCGTTGCAAATTTCATTGGCGGTACAACAAAACAATTTGAGTTGGACACGAATGGACGTTCGCGCCAAGACTGCTCGCCTCCAGCAATTAAGTGTAACATTTCTATGGCGTCTGGAACGAAAGATGGTTCAGTGAATGAGGTTCCAACATGTTTTTTTGTGCCGGCACAACATGCATACACAGTATTATAATCCATTTCTCTATTGTCAGTGATGTCTCTGCAAACCATAGGTCGTTGAAGAAAATGGATATTTTCTAATTCGTCAACAATGCAAGCTGCGTCATATAGATCTCTTACTTTACTATCACGATACTCATTATTCAGAACGTCTACTACATGAACCGCGGCGCCAGCAGTTCCAAAATGAACTCTATTGCCTGATAAGTCTAAATCATATTTCTGATCGCGACCGTAAAGTATTACATTTCTATTTGCTGATGCGAGCGCGTCCTCAACAAGAGCGCGGGGAAATCTTAGACGGCCGTCGTCCCCCAAAATCACGCCAGCTTTAACCATATAATCTATTCCTGATTGTGGCGCATCAGCCAAACCTATGAACTCTAGAGCGTCTAGAGCTGCTTTATGTATTTTTTTTTCGCCCTCAGTTGATAAAGGTGAATAAGTTCCGCCCACCATACCTGCTCTAACGGGTCTGAGATGTTCGGCTAGTGGAGCTGATCTGGCAGTTCGGCGTGCAGTTCGGCCTCCGGATCGACGAGAATTAGAATGAGACATAAGAATTTACCATTTTTGTGAGATTATCATTTAGAAATTTGATAAATTTATGGTCGTCCCCTTGCTGCTCGTCCTCTAGCTGCTCCGATTGTAACCATAATCAACCTTACTTTAGATATATGATTCTGCATGGTTTTTCTCATTTTTTATTTGTACTTGTTCAGATTAGAAAAAGATTGTCTGAATGCGACATCTACTATTGCCATAATTAAGAATTATTTTTAATTACGGCCAGTTATTTAAAATGTATTTTGCTACCGCTTTTCCCAATACTTTATGTTCACTTGGATCAAAATGAACACCATCAGTTTCACTAGTTTCAATAAAATCACCTGCGTTTATTTTGCCGACTTTGTATCTAGCAGCAAGTTTACTATAATATTTATCTAGTTCTGCTGTTTTTTCTGCTGCGTTAAAAAAAATTTTTTCTAAGGCGTTCTTTTCTTTAACATGTGGTGGAGTAATTATCAGGATGTCAAAATTATCATGCTTGCGCTGCATATCAGGAGAAATAGCAATGTTTAAAAGGCTAGCCAATCCTGAAGCAATTTGCTCAGCAGCCAATCCAAACTGAATTTTACTATCATTTGTACCCAACATAATGATTAGCAAGTCAATTGGACCATGGCTCGCTAAAGCTATTTTTAAACCAATCTGCCCATTCATATGATCCCCCATTTCTGGATCTGCCAGAGATGTGGTTCTTCCTGGTAGGCCTTCTTCAATTACCTGCCAGTATGGATCAAGATATTTTTGCATAACCATTGGCCAACGAATATCCTCTTCATATCGACTGTTATTGCTGTCTCTATCAAGCATGGGAGGCGTGCCAAAAGTGTTACTATCGCCAAAGGCAAGAATGGTTTTAGACATATTTAAGACTTCTATTTTATTCAACTATCCAAGGATTTTATTGCATTAGGTGAATTTAATGCACAAATAAATTAATTATCAACGATTTTTACTGTTTAAATTGTGGCACAATTTGTGAAAGTTCCATTGACAATCAAGAAAAAAATAAACATAAGCCGCCAATGATATAAAATTAACGACGCCGAAAGGCGCGCTGTTCCAGGCGGTATAACCAAAACACAATTGTGGCCAAAGAACGCGATTTAATAGGATGATAAAAATGTTTGCTGTCGTAAAAACAGGCGGAAAGCAATACAGAGTGCAAGCTGGCGATATTTTGCGTGTTGAAAGATTAGCTGCAAATGCGGGCGAAAAGGTTCAGTTCAACCAAATTTTAATGCTTGGTGGAGAAAAAACCGTCATTGGTTCACCTTTGGTAGCGGGCGCGGCTGTGCAGGCCGACGTGATTGACCAAATCAAAAGCGAAAAAACTATCAAGTTTGTAAAGCGTAGAAGAAAACACAGTTCTAAACGAACTCGTGGTCACCGTCAGCATCTGACTTTGGTTCGAGTTACCGAAATTCTAGCGTCTGGAGCTGAGAAATCAAAAGTTCAAGAAGCCATAGGCTCAGGGTCGGTTGATTTCAACTTCACAGAAACTGTGGCACCCAAAAAGCCTGTTGAGGCGAAGAAAAAAACAGAAAAGCCTGTTAAAGAAACAGTAAAAAAAGAGACAAAGCCGGCAAAAACGGTTAAGCCTTCTACGGAGGCAAAGGCTAAAAAGCCAGCGCCTACGAAGGAGAAAAAAGCTGCTGCTAAAGTCGTTGATGACCTTAAGCAACTGTCGGGAGTGGGCCCTGCACTTGAGAAGAAACTGCACGCTGCAGGTGTTAAGAGTTTCGAGCAAATAGCAGCTTGGACTGCAAAGGATGCAGAAGAGATTAATGAAAAAATTTCGTCGAAAGGCCGCGTCGAGAAAGAGGGCTGGATTGATCAAGCTAAAGAAAAGCTTAAGGGATAAGGAGAGCTAGTTATGGCACATAAAAAAGCCGGTGGTTCATCGCGTAACGGACGTGATTCAGTTGGACGAAGACTTGGGGTAAAAATATTTGGAGGTCAGGTCGCTATTCCTGGAAATATTATTGTTCGTCAAAGGGGCACAAAAATGTGGCCTGGAGAGGGAGTAGGAATGGGTAAGGACCATACAATCTTTGCAACTGTAAAGGGTAATGTTAAATTTCACAAAGGTTTGAAAAACCGTACCTATATTTCGGTACTGCCTTCTGCTGAAGCCGCTGAATAGGTTCCATCTTTAAATTATTTTAATTTAAGCTCGGCACACTGGCCGAGCTTTTTATTTTAGAATTGGAAAAATTCGTTGCTGCTTTCTGTATTTCACTTCCTGATATTTGCCTTTAGCCAAATAGCTACACCGGGCCCAGCAAATATGATTATGTTGGCAACAGGCGCAAAGTACGGGTTTCGTAATGCACTTCCTTTCGTTTTTGGTGTGATTGTTGGCAAACAAATAATAATTTGGCCAATTGGATTTGGCTTATTGCTTCTTAATAAAGAGCACCCTTATGTTTTTTTATTTTTTAAGTATGTTTCTGCAGCTTATATTTTATGGCTAGCATGGCGAATAGCCAATATGCGAATATCTGCAGAAACTTCTGATAGACCACCTCCAGGGTTTTTGTCCGGGTTAATCGTTCATCCGTTGAACCCAAAAGCATGGGCTTTAATAACAACAGGTTTTACGAATTTTGTAGATCCATCAAGTTCTATTTTTTTTGCTACCGCTGCGATAGCCTTGTGCTTGTTTATCATTCAGTTGGTTTGCCATCCCATTTGGACACTTTTTGGTGAGAAAATTGCACGGTTAGTAGGTGGATCCGTATATGAGCGCTATCTCATGCTATTTTTTGCACTGTTAACGATAATTTTTGTCGGCTTAGCTCTATTAAGTTATTAGTTAAAAATTGACCCAAAATTGCAGTAATACTTTTTATCGATTTGAACGAAAAACTTGAGACATTTTAATAAAACAGTTATCGCGTGATGAAGATATGAAAGTCACTTCATGAAGTTTTTGGATTTAGTCAAAGTTTATATACGTTCTGGCTCTGGTGGAGCCGGGTCGGTCAGTTTTAGGCGAGAGAAAAATATTGAATATGGTGGCCCTGATGGAGGAAATGGTGGGCACGGAGGTTCTGTTTGGGTTGAAGCGATAGATGGTTTGAATACACTTATAGACTTTCGTTATCAACAACACTTCTTTGCTGAAAATGGAAAGAGTGGGATGGGAAAGCAACGTTCTGGATCCCACGGATCTGATAAAGTATTACAAGTGCCAGTTGGGACAGAGATTTTAGATGAAGATCAGGAAACATTATTGGCTGATCTAACCAAAGTTGGAGACCGAGTTTTAATGGCTCAGGGAGGCAACGGAGGATTTGGAAACTTACATTTTAAGTCATCAACGAACCAAGCACCAAGAAAAGCAAACCCAGGTCAAGAGGGGCTAGAGAGGACAATTTGGTTACGATTAAAGTTAATTGCTGATGTTGGATTGCTTGGTATGCCAAATGCTGGGAAATCCACATTTCTTTCAGCGACTTCTAATGCACGTCCTAAAATTGCAGATTATCCATTCACAACACTGTACCCAAATTTAGGTGTCGTAGGAATTGACACTAGCGAGTTTGTCATGGCCGACATACCCGGGCTTATAAAAGGGGCCCACATGGGACATGGTTTGGGTGATCTTTTCCTTGGGCATGTTGAGCGCTGTTCTGTATTAGTGCACCTGATAGATGTGACAGATGAAAATTTCATTAATAATTACAATACCATAATAGACGAAGTTAATCAATACGATGATACCCTTTCACAAAAAACAAGAATAACGGTTCTGAACAAAGTAGATGCTCTTACCAAAGAAGAGAGAGCATTGTATAAAAATCAATTAGCAACAATAATTGATGAGCCAATATTTATGATTTCTGCTGTAAGTGGAGAAGGAATAGAAAAACTTCTTAGAGCAATTCGTATTGAAGTTGATAAGGGTAAAACTATAGAAGTTGAGGAAGAACAAGGTTCACTGGAATGGCACCCTTAACCAAAGCGAAACGTATTGTAATAAAAGTGGGCTCAACTCTCTTGGTTGATAAAAAAACAGGAGATTTAAGTCTAACTTGGCTTGAGTCACTAGCAGAAGATGTTTCTTCACTTAAATCGAGAGGAATTGATATCGTATTAGTCTCTTCTGGCTCCATTGCTTTAGGTCGTGGAACTTTGGGGCTTCAAGACGCAAAGCTTTCTTTAGAAAACAGTCAGGCTTCGGCTGCAGTAGGCCAAATTAGGTTAGCGCGTGCGTATGAAGAAGTTTTGGCACCGTTTTCTGTCAAAACGGCGCAAATTTTAGTTACATTGGAAGATAGTGCTAATCGGAGACGATATTTAAATACAAGGGCTACTATGGAAAGGTTGCTCACCTTTGGTGTGGTTCCCATAGTCAACGAAAATGATACAGTGGCTACTGATGAGATCCGTTACGGAGATAATGATAGATTAGCTGCTCAGATTGCAGCAACAGTTGGCGCTGATAACTTAATCTTGCTCTCAGATGTTGATGGCCTTTATTCCAGCAATCCTTTAACAAACGCAGGTGCAAAAAGGCTGGATATAATAAAAGAAATAACACCTGAAATAGAGAAGATGGCAGGAGAAGGGATTTCAGGAATATCTAAAGGTGGAATGATAACAAAACTTATGGCTGCCCGAGCAGCAACACAAGCTGGCTGCGCTATGGTAATTACTAAAGGTGATGTGCTCAATCCAATAACTGCTCTTGAAAATGGAGCAAATTGCACCTGGTTTACTCCGAATGTTGATCCTCAAACGGCAAGAAAAAGGTGGATTTCATCTCAAAAGTCCATTGGGAGATTGATTATTGATCAGGGCGCTATGACTGCTCTGGTAGATGGAAAGAGCCTGCTTCCTATCGGTGTAACAGACGTGGAGGGTAATTTCTCAAGAGGAGACACTGTAAGTATTTATACCAATACAGGACGAGAATTAGCAAAAGGTATTATTGCCTATTCCTCGGAAGAGGTTAGTTTAATTATTGGCCGAAAAAGCAACGAAATAGAAAATATTCTTGGTTATGCGGGTAGGGCTGCTGTAGTTCACCGAGATGATTTAGCAATGTAAGGCTAGTTATGTTAGATATAAATTCCTTAATTGTAGATTTAGGCAGAAAAGCGAGAAAGGCTTCTCGGAGTTTAGCCACTGCATCCAGTCAGCAAAAAAGAGATGCTCTAATTTTTGCAGCCGAGAATATTAAAGAAAGCATCCCAACTATTTTAGAAAAAAATCAAATGGATCTTGATCTTGGATCGTCTAAAGGTCTTTCAAAAGCGTTAATGGATAGATTGCTTTTGAATGAAGCTCGAATAAGCTCAATGATAGACGGGCTAGAAGCAATAGCTAATCAAAATGATCCTATTGGAGAGGTAATGCAGGCCTGGGAGCGGCCTAACGGACTTAAAATTAAACGAGTTTGTACTCCTTTGGGTGTTATTGGAGTAATTTATGAAAGTCGCCCAAATGTAACCGCAGATGCGGGGGCTTTGTGTTTGAAGGCGGGAAATTCAGTAATTTTACGTGGTGGTTCTGAAAGTTATAACAGCTCTACGGCAATTCATGCATGTCTGCAAAAAGGGTTAGAAAAGGCTAAACTACCTATAGAAGCTATACAGCTTGTCCCTACCAAAGATCGGGCTGCTGTGCAGAGTCTTCTCAAAATGACAGATTATATTGACGTTATTGTTCCGAGGGGTGGGAAAAGTTTGGTCGGGCTAGTACAAGCAGAGGCGAGGGTACCTGTCTTTGCTCATCTTGAAGGTATTGTACACATTTATCTTGATCAGGCTGCAGATCCAAAAAAAGCAGTTGATGTAATTTTGAATTCTAAAACAAGGCGTACGGGAATTTGTGGAGCAGCAGAGTGCTTGTTAATAAATAAAGAAATTTTAGACAGTTTAGGATCTGATATTATCAAAATCCTCCTTGATGCTGGAGTAGAGGTAAGAGCAGATAAAGAAGTGCTCAAAATACCTGGTACGATCGCAGCAAAGGCTGAAGATTGGGGTAAAGAATTCCTAGATAGTAAAATAGCTGTTAAGGTTGTGGCAGATTTAGATGAAGCAATAGCTCACATTCAAAATTACAGCTCAAGTCATACAGATTGTATAATTACAGAAGATCTAGAGATGCGAGATAAGTTTTTTTCTGAGCTCGATAGTGCAATTTTAATGCATAATGCTTCAACACAATTTGCTGATGGAGGGGAGTTTGGTATGGGAGCAGAAATAGGTATTGCAACTGGTAAGTTGCATGCCAGAGGGCCCGTTGGTACCAATCAACTTACCTCGTTCAAGTACCTTGTAGAAGGTCAGGGAACAACGAGAGATTAAAAATTTATTTAATTTTTTAAAATGATGTTTTTTTTGATTAATGAGATCGACTAATTAGAAATAAAGGGACAACTTTTGGATGACTTAAACCCATTTTTAGAACCTGGAATGTATGTGCGCCACCCAACAGAAAGCGATTGGGGTGTTGGGCAGGTGCAATCAGCTATTAAAGGAAAAATCACAGTAAATTTTGAGGAAGCTGGTAAGGTTGTGATAGATGGTACACGCATTAGCTTAGAAATTGTTTTTAATTAGCACCTAAGTCTAATTTAATTATCTGAAATAACTCTAAAATTTTATCTAAAAACCATGTTACAAAACACACCCAAATTCAGAACAAAAATAGCTGATGATGCCTCTGAATTCCGGGCTGCGCAAGAATTACGCTATCGAGTTTTTATTCAAGAACTAGGTGGAGGAGGGGATATGGTTGATCACGAATTAGGTTTAGAGCGAGATCGCTTTGACCCTTATTTTGATCATATTCTTTTGTTTGATGATGCTCGAATAACTAATCCAATTATTGGTGTTTACAGAGTTATGAGTTGTGAAAAAGCTAATGAAGTTGGAGAATTTTACAGTGATGAGGAGTATGATTTAACAGCATTACGACAATCTGGTAAAAAATTATTGGAACTTGGTCGATCATGTTTGGAAAAAGATTATCGAGGTGGTGCTGCTTTAACTTATTTATGGCAAGCAGTGGCTAACTATGTTTTGGAACGAAAAATAGATATTCTATTTGGCGTTGCAAGCTTTCACGGTACGGATGTGTCGGAATTAGCAGAGCCTTTAAGTTTGCTGCATTATCATTATTTAGCTGAGGAGAGTTTAAGACCGGTTGCAAAAAAGCCGTTCAATCAAAAAATGAACCTTCTAAAACCAGATGAGATAGATAGAAAGCTAGCAGTTTTAAAAATGCCTGCCTTAATTAAGAGTTACCTACGTCTTGGTGGAAAAGTTGGTCTGGATGCCTATGTAGATCATCAATTTAATACGACCGATGTATGTTTGGTTATGGATACTTCTGTGATTAGTAACAAAAAAAAGAGTTTTTTTGTTCAGGGAGAGCTAAAATGACGACCACCTGGATAAGTGAGGATGGCGAACCTGTAGATAAAAAAATCTCAATTATTGGATGGTTGTTGGTAATGGTCCGAGGTGCCTTGATTATCTTAGTAATCACCACTGGTTTGGTATTAAAGTTGTTTTTTAGGGTTTTTGAAAAACCTATGTTTAGAAACAGAAGGCCATTAACCCCGTACATCACAATTTTTGTGAGTAAGATATCGCTTTATTTGTTATCAATACCAATAAAGCGATTTGGTACTCCTTTTGAAGGATCTGGTGCTTTGGTTGCCAATCATTCATCGTGGCTGGATATTTTTGCCTTAAATTCTGGCCACAGACTGTACTTTGTCTCAAAATCTGAGGTGGCTAAGTGGCCTGGTATAGGATTACTGGCTAAGGCGACTGGAACTTTATTTATTCGCCGAGAGTCAAAAGAAGCCATTGCTCAGAAAAAACTATTTGAACAAAGAATTAAAATGGGTCACACCTTGCTCTTTTTCCCAGAGGGGACATCCACTGATGGTATGCGAGTTTTACCATTTAAATCGGCGCTTTTTCAGGCGTTTTTTGACTCAGATCTAAGTGGGCAGTGTTTTGTCCAACCGGTGACTGTCACTTACTTTTCTCCTAAAAACGAAGATCCCAGATTTTATGGTTGGTGGGGTGATATGTCTTTTGGAGCACACCTTATAAAAACTATTGCTTCAAGGAGACAAGGGAGAATAGAGGTTAGATACCATGACCCGCTATTGGTTTCTGACTTTAAAAAACGCAAAGAGTTAGCTACAGCTGCAGAAAAAATTATCAGATCATCACATGTTTTTGCAAATTCTATTGAGAATAGCCAAGCAAATCATTAAGCTCGTTTAGAGGGTTTTTCTTTTGCCAAAGTTCATCCCCAAAGGCTAAAAAGTCTGTTAAATTGTTTAACTCGCCTATAACTTTCTTATCTAGTGCGCCCTCTGCTAATACCGGTATTTCTATCATTGTACTCCACCACTTGAATAAATCAGAATGTGCGATGTTACCATCTCTCAGGGTGGTTTTGCTCAGCGGCCCAAAACTAACGTAGTCAGCTCCAGCTTCACCTGCGATTAGTCCATCATGTTTTGAGCTACCACAGAAAGCACCAATAATAGTGTCTTTTCCTAAATTTTTGCGAGCCTTCCCTACGTTTCTTGAGCCGTCTGATAAGTGCACTCCGTCCAGTCCGTATTTTTGTACAAGAAGAAAGTGGTTTTCTATAACAACTGCAACATCTCTTGAATGGCAAATATGTCTTACTAAATCTGCGGACTTTCCAATAATTTTCTCATCCTGGGTGGATAGGGCTAACCTGAAACAGGAAACCTCTACTGTGTCTAGAATAGATTTTAATTGCTCAGCAAAAGTATCGATTTCAAACTCTGCTGGACTCACAATATAAAGTTTAGGCTGCTCTAATTTTATCATTTCCAAAAGCCATTTTTATCATTAACTAAGCATTAACCTCAAAAGTGAAATTTACCAATATCAACACACAAAAATTTATTTTTAGGTTTAGAACAAATTTACGTTTGTTGACTGATGGAGCAAAAATTGGCAGCCAAAAATAAACATCCTTGCTTTATATTGGTGCGACCGCAAATGGGTGAGAACATAGGTGCGGCCGCGCGCGCAATGTGGAATTTTGGATTAGAGCGAATGCGGGTTGTCTCTCCACGAGATGGTTGGCCAAATCAAAAAGCTGTTGCTATGGCAAGCGGGGCAGGTCGATTATTAGATGAAGCGTTGATTTTTCCGACATTTGAAGAAGCTATTGCCGATCAACATTTCGTTTTTGCAACGACTGCAAGGCCACGGGACTTAATCAAACCAATATACTCGCCAAAAGAAGCGATTAAGTTAGCTATTAGCAAAATATCCGAGGGTCAAAATGTTGGGTTTGTCTTTGGTCCTGAAAGATCAGGTTTAGAGAATTCAGACATCGTCAAAGCCAATGCTATTATCTCTGTTCCAGTAAATGAACATTTTCCATCTCTGAACTTAGCTCAATGTGTTCTTGTTTTAGCCTATGAATGGATGCTCAATCTCAATAATTCAGACATTGATAGCTCAACTTCTGACCAGTCAAATGTTGTTTCCAACATGCAGGTAGAAAAACTTTGTAATTATTTTGAAGAAAATTTAGAGGAAGTTGGTTTTTTTTATCCAGAAGATAAAGCAGAAAGTATGAAGACTAATTTTAGAAATATGTGGTCTAGAATGCCTCTAACAAACTCAGATGTTCAAATTTTTTACGGTATGCTAAGACAACTACTAAGAGCAAATAAAAAAAGTTGAGTTCAAAATTACTATTACTAAATAAAGTGTATCAAAGGTTTATCATAGCTGAATTCGTCTAGGAATGTAACGGAATAAAAATGACTAAGAAAAGAGCGATTTTTGAAGAGGTTTCTGGTTCGAAGCAGGAAAAAACAGTAAGCGCTGTAGGACTGATCGAGCGAAATTCACAAGAAAATAATCGTGGGGCAATCCAGATTTGGTTGAAAATTTTATTTTCTCTTGTCGTTGTTATGATCTTGGTTGGGGGACTAACACGTTTGACAGACAGTGGTTTGTCCATAACCGAATGGAGACCCATAACCGGTGCACTTCCGCCCTTGTCATCTGAAAATTGGCTTTTAGAGTTCGAAAAATATAAGCAAATTCCCGAATATGAGCTTCAAAACAAGGGAATGAGCTTGTCTGAATTTAAATTTATTTATTGGTGGGAGTGGGGTCATCGCCAACTTGGTCGAGTTATAGGTCTCGTATGGTTAATAGGGTTTATTACATTTTTTGCTTTAAGAAAAATACCAAACGGTTGGACTGGTAGTCTATTGTTTGTAGGCATTCTAGGTGGTCTGCAGGGTGCCGTTGGCTGGTGGATGGTGTCAAGTGGATTGACTGGCACTATGTTGGACGTTGCTAGTTATCGTTTGGCAACCCATTTGGGTTTAGCATTCGTTATTCTGGGTTATTTAACGTGGTTTATTCTTTTGCTTGGGCGGAGTGAAAAAATTCTATTACAGTCTCGTCGTAATATGGATCCAAAATTTGTATCATTATCCACAGGCCTATTGCATCTTACATTTTTACAAATATTAGTGGGAGCCCTCGTTGCAGGAATTGATGCTGGTAGAAATTATGTCGATTGGCCTTTAATGGCAGGTGGGTTTTTGCCGCCCGATCCTTTTGAATTATCACCTTGGTGGAGAAATTTCTTTGAAGACGATGGATTAGTTCAATTCATGCACCGCATGATTGGTTACACTCTTTTTCTCTTTTGCCTCTTTGCATGGAGACGGTCTAGATCATCAGGAAACTCTACTTTAAAATTTAGTTTTAACGTAATTCTAGCGATTGCATTTTTTCAAATGGTGTTAGGCATTGCAACCGTAATGTACGCAGCACCATGGGAAATAGCGATTATTCATCAGTTTGGGGCTATATTACTTTGGATTTTTGTTATAAGGGCGCGATTTGTTACTAAATATCCTCCAAGTACTATTATAACCAGTTGATTTTATTAAAGTTCTTGGAGAATGCTAATCTTCGGAATCTTCCTCTGTATCATCTCCCTGATCTGCTATCCATGCTACGGATACGACCTCTTCACTTTCTTTTGTATCAAAAACTTTTACCCCACCGGCGCTTCTTGATCTAAACGAAATACCTTCGATAGGAACGCGAATTGATTGACCATTTGATGTAGCTAGCATTATTTGGTCTTCAAGTTCTACTGGAAAACTTGCTACGATTGCTCCGCCACGCATTGTCTTGTCCATTGCAGCGACACCCATCCCACCTCGACCTCTTACAGGATAATCATGGCTCGAAGAAAGCTTACCTGCTCCTCCCGCCGTAATTGTAAGTATCAAGTTTTCAGCTGCCGACATCTCTGCGTAACGATCAGGTGAAATGGTTGCATTTTCGCTGACTTCTTCTTCATCTAAACTTGTTTCTTCATCGACTAACCCTGAGACAGCACGACGCATTTTAAGATAGGCTGATCTTTCGTCTGGCGTAGCAATAAAATGCCTAATAACTGACATTGAAACTACTTTGTCTGTTCCCAAAAGCTTTATACCGCGCACACCGGTTGATTTTCGGCCTTTAAAAACTCTTACAGCCGTTGTGGAGAACCTTATAGCTCTTCCAGAGTCTGTAAAAAGCATGACATCGTCATCTTCGCCAGCAATTCGAGCATTAACTAATTCTATGCCTTCATTGAGATCCATTGCTATTTTTCCATTGGAACGAACATTCGTAAAATCAGAAAGAGCATTCCGTCTTACGTCACCGGCAGAAGTTGCAAAGATAATTTGTAGGTTATCCCACTCCTTCTCTTCAACATCTACGGGCATGATTGCTGCTATAGATACGCCTACGGGGATAGGTAATATATTTACGATCGCCTTTCCTTTGGCTGTTCTGCCTCCCAAAGGTAATCGCCAAGTTTTAAGCTTGTAAGCCATTCCATCTGTCGTGAAAAACAACAACTGAGTATGGGTGTTTGCAACAAAAAGTGTCGTAACGACGTCCTCATCTTTGGTTTGCATGCCTGCTAGGCCTTTGCCACCGCGTCGCTGAGCTCTGAAATCGATGAGTGGTGTTCGCTTAATGTAACCTCCCGAGGTAACCGTTACGACCATATCTTCGCGCTCAATGAGGTCTTCGTCTTCCATATCGCCAGACCATTCAACGATTTCTGTTCGTCGAGGCACTGCGAACTGCTCTTTCACTTCATTCAGCTCGGTCATAATAATTGACATGATTTGTTCGCGAGAACCCAAAATGGCAAGATACTCTTTTATTTTCTTTGAAAGAGTTTGTAATTCCTCTGTAACTTCTTTTACGCCAATCTGCGTGAGACGTTGTAATCTTAACTCTAGTATCGCCCGAGCTTGGGTCTCTGATAGATTGTACGTATCGTCTTCGTTGATTGTATGTGTTGGATCATCGATTAGTTTGATATACTCAGCTATAGATCCAGCAGGCCATCGGCGTTGCATTAGTTTTTCGCGTGCTTCTGCCGCGTCTGAAGAAGATCTAATAGTTGCAACCACTTCATCAACATTGGTAACCGCGACTGCTAGACCGCAAAGAATGTGGGAGCGTTCCCTAGCCTTGCGTAGTTCAAAAGCGGTGCGCCGCGCTACAACAATTTCCCTGAAATCAATGAAATTAGTTAAAAAAGACCTCAAAGTTAATTGTTCTGGCCTGCCTCCATTAAGTGCAAGCATGTTACACCCAAAAGAAGTTTGCATTGGCGTAAATCGGTAAAGTTGGTTCAGGACAACATCTGGTGTTGCATCTCTTTTTAACTCGACAACAACCCTTACGCCATTTCTATCACTTTCATCTTGAACGTGCGAAATTCCTTCAACTTTTTTCTCACGGACTTGTTCCGCGATTTTTTCTATCATTGACGCCTTATTAACTTGATATGGAATTTCTTCAATTATGATTGCGTATCGATCTTTTCTAATTTCTTCTACTTTGGTCTTAGCTCGAATTATAACGCTACCTCGTCCTTCTAAATAAGCTTTACGAGCTCCTGAACGACCAAGCATTATACCACCAGTTGGAAAATCGGGTCCAGGTACGTATTGTATCAGATCTTCAGAGCTTAAATCAGGGCTCTGGATGAGTGCCAAAGTTGCGTCTATAACCTCGCCAAGATTATGTGGGGGAATATTTGTCGCCATTCCAACAGCTATTCCTCCTGCTCCATTTACTAGCATATTGGGGAAGCGAGCGGGTAGGACTGACGGCTCTCTATCCTTTCCGTCATAATTATCTTGAAAATCAACTGTGTCTTTATCGATATCGTTCAACAAAAAGGCGGCAGGTTTGTCCATACGTACTTCGGTGTACCGCATCGCTGCAGGATTATCCCCATCCATTGATCCGAAATTTCCCTGCCCATCTAGTAAGGGTAAAGACATTGAGAAGGGCTGTGCCATCCTAACCAAAGCATCATAAATGGCACTGTCACCGTGCGGATGATACTTACCCATAACATCACCAACAGGCCGCGCCGATTTACGATATGATTTATCGTGGGTGTTTCCGGTCTCATGCATGGCATAAAGGATACGACGATGAACAGGTTTTAAGCCGTCCCTTAAATCCGGGATCGCTCTGCTGACAATTACGCTCATAGCATAATCTAGATAAGATGTTTTTAGCTCTTTGGTTATCGAGATTGAGGGGCCATCATATGGCTTTCGTTCTACAATGCTCGATCCGCCTTCATCTGATTTGTCTTCTGAGTCGCTCAAGTTTTTGTACCCAACATAAACTACTATATTTTGTTACTATCATTATAGCAGAGCATGTATGTTGTGCGCAATGAAAGACTTTGTGAATTCTTAAAATTTAAAGGTTTACAAGGGAATATTTCAAATCAGGATTTTTCTGGCATCTAAAAGCGTAGTTTTGTGTATTTTGTACCTTCGAGCGTAGCGCCAACTTTCAGCCCGGCCTGACCAAATACCAAAGCTATTACGGGTGAAAAAGTTGTTAATGTCTCTATCTTCAAAGACTCGCTAATACTTGGCGTTATATACTCCAAATCTCCGCCTGCAGAAAAACCCATAGAATATTCAAACTGGTTTAAAGCCGTATCTGTCATGAAGAATAATGCGTGGGCATATTGTTGAGCACCTAGTTGAATCCCGGTATTTGCAGATATTGAGGAATAATAGTTTTTCACTGCTCCATCTACAACAAGTGCACCCCGACCGTAACCGGCTCCCAAGCCAAACCCAGCTTCCGTGACCAGGGGCATAACCAAGACCCCGGATGCTTTGGCAGCTAATTGCCTGCTGTATGGATATTCCATATACATTTGATCGATTGTTTTAAATACTCTTGCGTCAATATTAGCCGCTGCTTTCGGACTATTTAAAGGATTGGATATTTTGGGAATATTACTGCAGGATGACAAAAATAAAGTAAGTAGAAAAGTAATTTGTAGGCACTTAAAAACTTTTTTCATGAAAATCTCTTAAATTTACAATTTCAATAATTTAGCGGCTTCTGGGGCAAAATAAGTTAAAATTCCATCGCATCCTGAACGCTTGAAAGCCAACAGTGTTTCAATAATTATTTTATTTCGCTCGAGCCATTCATTCTCAAAAGCAGCGGAAAGCATGGCATATTCTCCACTTACTTGATAGGCAAAAGTAGGAACCCCAAATGTCTCTTTCACCCTTCGGCAAATATCGAGATATGGCATTCCGGGTTTAATCATTACCATATCCGCTCCTTCTTTTAAGTCTCTTGCAACCAACCGAAGTGCTTCGTTAGAATTGGCTATATCCATCTGGTATGTTTTTTTATCCCCAGTTAGAGCTCCAGATGCACCAACAGCATCTCGAAAGGGACCATAAAAGCTACTAGAGTACTTCGCAGAATAAGACATTATAGCGACATCGGAATATCCGTTTGTTTCTAATGCTGATCTTATCGCTAAAATTCGGCCGTCCATCATGTCTGATGGCCCGATTACGTCTACCCCAGCCTCGGCTTGGGATAGGGCTTGTTTAACCAATGCTTCAACCGTTTTATCGTTAACAATTTTTCCATTTTCAACAAAACCATCATGACCATTAATATTATAGGGGTCGAGAGCGACATCTGACATTACTACTAAATCTGGAACAGCTTTTTTTATAGCTCTTGACGCTTTATTTGATAAATTATCAGGGTTCCAAGCCTCGGCACAGTCTTCTGTTCTAAGCGATTGCTCAGTGTAAGGAAAGAGGCATATAGCAGGAATTCCCAAATCAAATGCTTCAGATGCTGCTTCTACAAGGCGGTCGATACTTCTTCTTTTTACGCCTGGCATTGAAGGCACATTTTGCTCAACATTATTACCTTCGCAAATAAATACCGGCCAAATGAAATCATTTGCGCTTATATTTGTTTCACTAATTAAGTTTCTAATTTTTTCACTTTTTCGGTTACGTCTAAACCGCAGTGATGGAAATTCCTGTTCGATAAATTTCATATTAATACAATCTTTTTTGTTTAATTTTACATGAATATAAAAGTACCTCAAGTGTTTGTATAAATGTCATGTTGTAGTTTTGATAGCCAAAACTAAGTTAAGATGTGATGGGCATAATTAAATGAATATTTTATGAATTTTTTTTCAATAGATGCTTATTCTAGTGTATGGTTTTGGGCCTTACTAACTATAGCTTGGTTAATTGCCATAGATAAGACATCAGTGCTTAGCTATTCTACGTGGCTCAAGGCCTCAAAAGATGGTGAATTGGGTCAAAAAGAAATAATGAAGTCCTTTTATCTGAAACAAGGTAAGTTGCTCAATCAGGAAAATAATCTAAGTCTTTTGTTACTTTGTTTTTTTTCTTTTTTGATAGTCAATTGGTTTATCATAGCGTTTTTATATTCTGTTGAATTTCTTCAAGCTGCGTTTCTTCTTTATTGGCCTTTTATTGTTTGCATTTTCTTGCGTCTCTGTCTCCTTCAGTCTATTGGGGATCTCTATGAGGCGTCCTTCAAAGATGTTTTGCGTAAAGTTAAGTTTTTTCGACGTATCGTTGTGATAGTGGCATTTGTCTCACTTATTAGCAGCATTACTTGGGGATCATATTTTAATTTAAAAACAAATTTTTTTTAAAATTTAGTAATGTAATCACTTGTTAGCTAAAGAATGATCAATAATATCGTAAAAATGGGTGGCGCTCCTGAGGGATATGATGCAGCCCTAATTGCCAAAGAATTTGAAGTATCGAAATCGTGTGTTATCCACATAGCGCGTGATGATAAACGTATGGCGGCTGTTAAAGATGCGTTGGCGTTTTTTGCCCCGGATCTTAGGGTTGAAATATTTCCCAGTTGGGATTGTTTGCCATACGACCGTATTTCTCCAAATTCGGGAATATCGGCAAGTAGGTTGTCTTTTTTAACTGATTTAGCTCAAGACACAGCCGAAAAATATATCATCTTAACAACAGTAAACGCTGCCATGCAAAGAGTTCCAACGAGATCGATTCTTTCATCTGCGACGTTTCAAGCTCAGGTTGGGCAACGTATTGATCTTAATAAGTTATATTCATTTCTTAGTAAAATGGGTTTTTCAAAGAATTCTAATGTATCTGAGCCAGGTGATTATGCGGTAAGAGGTGGAATTATCGATATATTTGCTCCAGGTGAAGTTGGACCCATCAGGCTTGATTTATTTGGTGACGTTATAGACGGCATTCGACAATTTGATCCAGCAACTCAAAGAACAGTTTCAAAGATGAACGACATTCGGCTTGCACCAGTTTCGGAGGTAATTTTGGATGAAGACTCTATTTCAAGATTTAGACAAAACTACCGAAAAGAATTTGGCGCAGCAAACTCAAATGATACGTTGTATGAATCCGTAAGTGCAGGAAGCAAGTATCAAGGTATAGAACACTGGCTTCCGTTTTTTCATGAAAACTTAGAGACTTTATTTGATTATTTGCCGGATGCAGTTGTTACTCTGGACGATAACATTGATGCATCGTTTACGGCTCGTTGGGAAGTCATTGCAGACCAGTTTCAGTCAAGAAAAGAAAATTTAGATCAACAAAGTCGACTAGCTTCTGTTTACAAACCGATAGACCCAGAGGCACTGTATTTACCTGAAGACGACTGGAAAAACGCTTTCAGTTCAAGAAAAGTCCTTCAGTTTAATTCATTCACTCAAACCCTAAGCTCAAACAGCATAGATGCGGGTGGGAGTATCGGAAGAAATTTTTCTGTCGAACGTAAATTAGAAAATATAAATATTTTCAGTGCTCTATCAGATTTTATTAAACAGGAATTAGCAGATAAATCTGTGGTCATTGCAAGTTATTCAGATGGTGCTCGGGAAAGGCTAAAGGGATTGCTGGAGGATGAGGGGTTAAGTAGTGCCTTGCTCATCCAAAATGTAAGTCAGATGGGTAAACAGGGATTGTATTTGGTTGTTTGGAACTTGGAGCAAGGCTTTAGTACCAACACTTTAACGGTTATTTCAGAACAGGATGTTCTGGGTGAGCGTTTAATTCGGCATGCATCAAAACGCAGAAAAGCAGAAAATTTTTTAACGGAGGCTACATCCCTTAGCTCGGGTGATCTTGTTGTACACGTTGACCATGGCATTGGGAAATTTCATAATCTGGAGGTCATTAAAGCAGTTGATGCTCTCCACGAATGTCTAGTTTTAGAATATGCCGAAAATTCAAGACTTTATCTTCCAGTTGAAAATGTTGAATTGCTTTCAAAGTATGGCCAGGAATTTGGACTTTTAGATAAGCTGGGTGGTGCGGCTTGGCAGGCGAAAAAAGCCAAACTTAAACAAAGAATTAAAGACATGGCGGAAAGACTAATTCGCGTTGCTGCTGAGCGGGAGCTGAGAACGGCACCAATATTTGAACCTCCACCTGGTATTTGGGATGCGTTTTCGGCTAAATTTCCTTACCAGGAAACCGACGATCAAATGAATGCAATTGAAGACGTTGTTTCTGATTTAACATCGAAGCGTCCAATGGATCGGCTCGTTTGTGGTGATGTCGGCTTCGGTAAGACAGAAGTGGCAATGCGAGCGGCATTTTTAGCTTCTATTTCTGGTTTTCAAGTGGCTGTCATTGCTCCAACTACTCTCTTAGTAAGGCAACATACTCAAAGTTTTCTGGATCGTTTTCGTGGTTTGCCGATTGAGATTAGACAGTTATCTCGATTTGTTTCAAAAAAGACAGCAGATAAAACCAGAGATGAGATACAGAACGGTAATGTTGATATTGTAGTTGGTACTCATGCTCTTCTTGCTAAGAATATAAAGTTTAAAAATCTAGGCCTCCTAATTATCGACGAAGAGCAACACTTTGGTGTACAACACAAAGAAAGATTAAAACAGTTAAGAAGTGATATTCATGTTTTAACGCTCACTGCAACTCCAATACCTAGGACTTTACAGTTATCTCTCTCAGGTGTGCGTGATTTATCTATTATAGCCACACCACCTGTGGATAGATTGGCAATTAGAACATTTATAAGTGAGTTTGATTTCGTAACGATTAGAGAAGCCTTGCTACGCGAGAAATTTAGAGGCGGTCAATCTTTTTATGTAGTTCCAAGAGTTGCTGACCTTGAAGAGATCGAGACGTTCCTTCGTGAGCACGTCCCAGAGGTTTCTTACGTAATTGCTCATGGTCAAATGCCTCCTGGGGAATTGGATAATCGAATGAATGCATTTTATGATGGCAAATTCGATGTGCTACTAGCCACCACAATCGTGGAAAGTGGTTTAGACATACCTTCGGCCAATACAATAGTAGTACATCGTGCTGAAATGTTTGGCTTGGCGCAATTATATCAAATCCGGGGTCGTGTCGGTCGATCCAAGCTTCGAGCCTATGCTTATATGACTACGAAAGCGAGAACTAAGCTCACAACAGCATCTGAAAAAAGGCTCAAAGTACTTGCGTCACTCGACGCACTGGGTGCAGGTTTTTCTTTGGCAAGCCAGGACTTAGACATTAGAGGAGCAGGTAATTTATTAGGAGAAGAACAATCTGGACAAATTCGGGATGTTGGATACGAGCTTTATCAATCCATGTTGGAGGAGACCATTTCAAAGATCCGGGGTGGTCAAATTGATGTTTTAACTTCTATGGATAATCAATGGTCGCCTCAAATAAATTTGGGAGTTTCGGTTTTAATACCTGAAACTTATGTTTCGGATTTGGATGTTCGTTTGGGTCTTTACAGGCGTCTCTCTAATTTAAACAAAAAGGTTGAGTTTGAGGGATTTGCTGCTGAATTGATAGACAGGTTTGGTAAATTGCCCAGTGAAGTAAATACCTTACTATTAGTCGTAAGGATTAAATCTGTTTGTAAAAAAGCGGGCATCGGTAAACTCGATGGTGGGCCTAAGGGAGCTACAGTTCAGTTTTATAATGATAAGTTTATATCTCCTGAAGGTTTGGTTGAATTTATTAAAAATCAAAATGGCACAGCAAAAATCAAAGATAACAAACTCATCATAAGACGTGATTGGAAGAAAAACTCCGATAAATTCAAAGGAGCGTTTGCTATAGCACGAGATTTAGCTGAGATTGCAGCTTCATTTGAAAAAAATATTCAAAAAAAACAGAAATCTAATTTTTTAAATTGAGATTATCGCGTATTTTCAGTTAGGCGTCTTTTTACATAAGCTGTTACGTTTTCTATCATGGGGTCCATGAAAGGTTCCTCATAAAAATGACCAGCTCCTTCTAGTTGAGTATGGGTAATTGTTATACCTTTTTGCTCATGAAGTTTATCAACTAATATTTCTGTATCTGAGGGAGGCGCGATCCGGTCGTTTGTTCCATTTATTATCAGCCCAGAGGAAGGGCAGGGTGCTAAAAATGAAAAATCATACATATTTGCTGGGGGCGAAACAGAAATAAATCCAGTAATTTCTGGCCGTCTCATAAGCAATTGCATTCCAATCCATGCACCAAAAGAAAAACCAGCAACCCAGCAATGCTTCGAATTATTATTCATAGACTGTAAGTAATCTAAAGCGCTCGCGGCATCAGAGAGTTCTCCAACCCCCTGATCATATTCTCCTTGAGATCTTCCAACTCCCCTAAAATTAAATCTAAGAACGGTAAATCCCATATTGAAAAAGGCATAGTGTAAATTATACACTACTTTGTTATTCATAGTTCCACCAAATTGGGGGTGCGGGTGAAGTATGATTGCAATAGGAGCATCACGATCTTTTTGTGGATGATATCGACCTTCTAATCGGCCTTCTGGACCAGGAAAGATGACCTCTGGCATTTCATAAACTCCTAAAACTTATTGTCATTGCGTTGACTTAAACTTGAAGCAAAATTAGAATAGTTCTAAACTACAACAGCAAACCTCTGATGCACTTAAGCGGTGTAGCGGCAAAGGTCAATAAATTCTGAAAAGGTTTAAGATGAAGCTTAGCACAAAAGGTAGATATGCAATGGTTGCAATGGCTGACATTGCGCTTTCAGCCAAAGAAAAATTGGTAACTCTAGGCGAAATTTCCAAAAGACAAAATATATCAATGCCATACCTAGAACAATTGTTCGTTAAGCTTAGAAGATCAAAATTAGTTATCTCTGTAAGAGGCCCAGGCGGCGGCTATAAATTGGCTATGCCCCCTCACCAAATTCGCGTTGTTGACATTTTAACAGCAGTTGAAGAAAACGTAGATGCAATGAGCCAAGGGGCTGGAGCCTCAGGTGGATTATCTGGTTCAAAAGCTCAATCCATGACAAATCGACTTTGGGAGGGTTTGAGTGCCCATGTGTTCGTCTATTTGCACCAAACGAGGTTATCAGATGTAGTTGAAAACGATCTTGCGCCTTGTCCAGCAGTGCCGACAATATTTTCTGTGGTCTCTGATACTGAATGAGGACTTATCTAGATTACAACTCAACTGTTCCTTTGAGGAGCGAGGCCAAGAAGGCGATGATTGACGCTATGGATGTTGTGGGCAATCCGTCGTCGGTTCATTTAGAAGGTCGTGCTGCGAAGGCACTTATCGAAGACGCAAGGATTAAAATCGCGGAAGCCATTGGAGCAGTCGGGGCAGATATCATATTTACATCTGGGGCAACAGAGTCTGCTGCGTTAGCTCTGTCTGGACGAGATATAATGTGTTCAAAAGTAGAACATGATGCTGTTACAAGTTGGTGTGCTCCCAGTCTCTCTGTTGATGATTTTGGAATGGTTGAAGTCACCAAGCCAGAGCACTCTGCGTTACAATCTGCTAATTCTGAAACTGGCATTATTCAAGAGCCTGTTGAAGGTATTTGGCTGACAGATATGACCCAGGCTTTTGGAAAGTTGCCGATAGCTTTTAATTGGTACGGTTGTACTTGTGCGATGATTTCTGCTCATAAGATTGGTGGTCCTAAAGGCGTTGGCGCTCTCATTATAAAAAGGGGCACGGATTTAGCAGCTCAAATAAGAGGCGGTGGTCAAGAGATGGGTCGACGATCTGGAACAGAAAATATTCTAGGTATCGTTGGGTTTGGGGCTGCTGCTGAGGCGGCCCAAAAAGACTTGCTTAATGGTGAATGGGAAAAGATTTTAGAATTTAGAATGATTCTAGAAAATATGATTGAAGAATTTTCAGATGTTCCTATTTTAATAGGAAAGGATTCTAACCGGTTGCCCAACACAACTTGTGTGGTAACACCTGGATGGAAAGGAGAAACACAAGTGATGCAAATGGATCTTGAGGGAATTGCGGTTTCCGCTGGGTCTGCATGCTCGAGTGGTAAGGTTAGACCTAGCGATGTTTTAAAAGTTATGGGTTTGCCTGACGATCAAGCTTCTTGTGCGCTTAGAGTTTCACTAGGTTTGGAAACCACTAGGGAAGAAGTTGTAAGGTTTGCTGATACTTGGATTAAAAAGTTCGAATACAACTTAAAAAGAAAAAATGAGAATGAGGGCCATTAATGGCGAGTTTTGAAAGTATAGAAGTAAAAGACGGTGTTGATCAGGAAACCGTAGATGCTGTACGAGAAGTTGGTGGGGCATATAAATACGGCTGGGAAACTGATATTGAGATGGAATATGCTCCAAAAGGGCTCAATACAGATATAGTTAAGCTGATTAGCGATAAAAATGAAGAACCTGAATGGATGACGGAGTGGCGTCTCAAAGCCTTTAATAGATGGGAAAAAATTAAGGAACCTAAATGGTCGATGGTGCAATATCCAGAAATCGATTTTCAGGATCAATATTACTATGCGCGACCTAAATCTATGGCGGAAAAACCAAAATCTCTTGATGAAGTAGATCCAAAACTATTAGCGACTTATGATAAGCTAGGTATTCCATTAAAAGAGCAGATGTTATTAGCTGGTGTAGAAACTGCTGATAACGGTGAGCAGGGAGAGCGCAAAGTGGCGGTCGATGCCGTATTCGATAGCGTTTCGGTTGGAACGACCTTTCAAAAAGAGTTGAAAAGTGCTGGCGTCATTTTTTGTTCTATTTCAGAGGCCATTAAAGAGCACCCGGAATTAGTTAAAAAGTATTTGGGCAGCGTTGTTCCAGTTACAGATAATTATTATGCAACATTGAACTCTGCTGTTTTTTCTGACGGTTCATTTGTCTATGTTCCACCGGGAGTTAGATGTCCAATGGAACTATCAACATATTTTCGCATTAACGCCGAGAATACAGGACAATTTGAACGGACACTTATAATCGCGGATAAAGGCAGTTATGTGTCTTACCTTGAAGGCTGTACCGCTCCCAAAAGAGATACAGCGCAGCTTCACGCAGCAGTGGTTGAAATTGTCGTAGAAGAAGATGCTGAAGTTAAATATTCTACAGTTCAAAATTGGTTTCCTGGTGATGAAGATGGTAATGGTGGTATTTATAACTTTGTCACCAAGAGAGCGGATTGCCGGGGCGATAGATCTAAGGTGATGTGGACCCAAGTAGAAACTGGATCGGCAGTTACTTGGAAGTATCCCTCTTGCATCTTGAGGGGAGATGATAGTCAGGGTGAATTTTATTCGATTGCCATTACAAATAATCATCAACAAGCTGATACTGGGACGAAGATGGTTCATTTAGGTAAAAATACAAAATCACGAATTGTCTCAAAAGGAATTAGTGCTGGTTTTGCTCAGAACACATATAGAGGATTAGTTTCTATGCACCCAAAAGCAAAGGACAGTAGAAACTATACTCAATGTGACAGTTTGTTAATTGGGGACAAATGTGGTGCCCATACGGTGCCCTACATAGAGGTGAAAAATAACAGCTCTCGAGTGGAACATGAGGCGACAACTTCAAAAGTGGACGACGATCAATTGTTTTATTGCAGACAAAGAGGCATGGATGAAGAAGAAGCTGTTGCCTTAGTTGTAAATGGTTTTTGTAAAGATGTACTTCAAGCTCTTCCGATGGAATTTGCCATGGAGGCTCAACAACTTGTTGCAATTAGTTTAGAAGGAAGCGTTGGTTAAAAATATTTTATATTTTTTACCTGTCATTAAAGAATATTAGCTGCAAAATTAAGGATGCTATATGCTAGAGATTAAAGATTTACGAGTAAATCTCGAGGATGAAAACAAAGAAATTTTAAAGGGTGTAGATCTTTCAGTCGAGGCCGGTAAGGTTCATGCTATCATGGGACCAAACGGATCGGGGAAATCGACCCTATCTTATGTTTTGTCTGGTAAAGATGGTTATGAAGTAGTTGGTGGTTCCGTTAAACTTGATGGTTTGGATATATTGGAAATGGAGCCAGAAGAAAGAGCTGCGGCAGGCTTGTTTTTAGCGTTTCAATATCCCGTCGAAATTCCTGGTGTGGGAAACATGACCTTTCTGAGGACAGCTGTTAACTCCCAACGAAAAGCAAGAGGTGAAGACGAAATTAGCGCAACAGACTTTCTAAAACAGGTCAGGGAACGCGCGAAATCTTTGCAAATAGACGCTGAAATGCTTAAGCGACCTGTCAATGTCGGTTTCTCAGGCGGTGAGAAAAAGCGTAATGAGATACTGCAAATGGCTATGTTGGAGCCAAGAATGTGTATCTTAGACGAAACTGACTCCGGTCTTGATGTAGACGCAATGAAGTTAGTTGCAGAAGGCGTTAATGCTTTGCGTGATGCCGGTCGGGGATTTTTAGTAATAACGCACTATCAAAGATTATTGGACCATATAAAGCCAGACGTGGTGCATATTATGGCGAATGGAAAAATTGTGAAGACTGGTGGACCTGAGTTAGCACTTGAGGTTGAAAACAATGGCTATAGTGAAATCCTCTCGGAGGTCGCTTAATGGCGATTAAGCAGCAAAAGTTTGATCCTATTGAAGATGCAACGTTTCAAGTGGCAAATAAAAATAGAGGATGGAGCCAGAAAGCGAGAGAAGGCGCTCTGAAGCGGCTTTCGACTATGGGTATGCCAAGCCGTAGAGATGAATATTGGAAGTACACTAACCCGACAGAATTATTGACAGAAAAATTATCCGTGTCGCCTGTTGTCGGTCTTGAAGACGCGAATATATTTTCAGAATTAGATGCGCTTAAAATTGTTTTCTGTGACGGTGTTTTTAATCCAGATCTGTCTGATGATTTAGCTGCAGAAAACATTATTATTAGCAGGCTTGAAGAGAATGGTGACTTACATTGGGCAAAAAACTACTATGGGCTGCTTGAGGAGAAAGCTCAAAGACCAGTAAGTCGTTCTCTGGCGGCATTAAATACTGCTATCGCTTCTGATGGTGCTCTCATTCATGTAAAAGGTAAAGTAGAAAAGCCAATCCAAATTTTAGGCATCCGAAATAATACGGCTGAAGCCATTCTTCATCATGTAATCAAGGTTGAGAAGGATTGTTCAATTACACTTTTGGAAAGTGGTCCTTTCGCTAAAAGGCTTAATAGTGTTATGGAGGTGTTTCTTGATGAGGGAGCTAGTCTTGAGCACATTAGAGCCCAAGGCAGGGATCATGATAGGTTAGCTGTAACTCATGTCTTTGCTGATATTAAAGAAAATGCAAAATTTAAGTCTTTCACTCTTTCGGCAAATGGAATGTTAACGAGAAATGAGTGCGTTTTAACGCTATCTGGTGACGAATGTGCTGCCCATGTGGCGGGAGCTTCCGTTGGTGATGGAAAAAGTTTTCATCATGACGATACTGTTTTTATAACTCATGATGCTGTTGCCTGTGAAAGTAGACAGGTTTTTAAAAAAGTTTTGCGAAATGGTGCTACAGGTGTTTTTCAAGGTAAGATTTTAGTAAAAGAAGGAGCGCAAAAGACAGACGGCTATCAAATTAGTCAATCTCTTTTACTTGATGAGGACAGTCAATTTTTAGCAAAGCCTGAACTGGAAATCTATGCGGATGATGTGGCTTGTTCGCATGGGTCAACTTCAGGGGCTATTGATGAAGAGGCATTATTTTATCTTTGCAGCCGCGGAATTTCCAAGAATGACGCTGCCGATATGCTTACTTTGGCGTTTTTGGCTGAGGCCGTTGAGGAAATTGAAAATGATAAAATAGCAGACATTATCGTAGAAAAAATAAGTGCTTGGTTATCACGGCGCAGAAATTAATGTCAGTAGTAATCAATATTTCTAAGACTTATAGAAAGCCCATTCAAACCTATTCCAGATTATTTGAGTTAGGTGCTTCTGAAAAGCAGAATTTGGCATTCCTAATCGGTGGTTGTGTCATTAGCTTTGTATCTCAATGGCCTGTTCAGGCACGACATGCATTTGCAAATCAACAGTCTATTGATGAATTAATGGGAGCCATTTTATTATCAAATCTTTTTCTTCTTCCCTTGATTTTCTATTTTATTTCAATGGTTATGTATATCTTTGCCAAAGGTTTAGGGAGTAATATCCTCGGGGTAGAGCTACGAATGATTATTTTCTGGGCATATTTAGCTGCAACACCAATTTTATTACTTGTTGGAATAGTAGAAGGGTTTTTTGGAAAAAATTTTCAATATTTTATAGTAGCGGGTTTCTGGCTTCTTATTTTTCTGACTTTTGTTTATTCTGGATTTAAGGGGCGCTCGAGATGAGTTTCACATTTAAATCCCTCTTTATGGAAACAATTACTTCTCCTAGAGATGCGGCTCAGAAAATAATTGATATTGGAGTATCACGTCAGACATCAATTCTGAGTATAGTTTTTACTGTTTGCATTACGGTCATTCTATTTTTCTTGGATTTAAGTTCATCAGAAAACTCCATTGTTCTTCCCTTGCTTATGCACCACCCCTTAATGCTGGCTAGTGTCATGATCTTAGGAACTTTATGGTCTGCTTTTGTTATAGGATTTTTCGGAAAAATTCTTGGCGGCTATGATGATCTAGACGGCATTTTAGTTTTATTAGCTTGGGGGCAGGCGGTGCAAGTTGGCTTTCAGGTCATCGCTACTCTGGTTGCTTTACTCTCAATTCAATTGGCTGCTTTATTTCAGCTAGGTGTGTTTTTCATTTATATTTGGATTTTTATTTCTTTTATTGATGTTGCCCTCAAGCTTGAAAATTTATTTAAGGCTTTTTTTGTCACATTTTCAGGCTTAATTGTGGCCTTTATAAGTGTCAGCATGGTTTTATC
>JAAXIY010000027.1:0-1603 GCA_012270125.1 Paracoccaceae bacterium | reverse complement strand
TTGTCACATTTTCAGGCTTAATTGTGGCCTTTATAAGTGTCAGCATGGTTTTATCATTATTTGTAGGGTTGTTTAATGTTTGATGTTTCGCAAATAAGGAAAGACTTCCCTATTTTGACGAGAGAAGTTAATGGAAAGCCGTTAGTTTATCTAGATAACGGCGCTTCTTCCCAAAAGCCTGATGTGGTAATAGACGCAGTGACAAGAGCATACCGAGAAGAATATGCAAATGTTCACAGGGGCTTACACTACCTTTCTAATCTATCTACCGAAAAGTATGAGAGTGTTCGTGGCATAGTTGCTAAATTTTTAAATGCAGCTGATGAGAGTGAAATTATCCTTAATACCGGGACGACAGAAGGTATTAATATGGTTGCCTACGGTTGGGCTATGGAACACTTGAAACAAGGTGATAACATCGTTTTGAGTGTAATGGAGCATCATGCCAATATTGTCCCATGGCATTTTTTACGTGAGAGGCTCGGCATTGAATTAAAATGGGTCAATATCGATGATAATGGTAACCTTGATCCTCAGTCAGTTATTGATGCAATTGATAACAAAACCAAGTTGGTAGCTATTACACATATGTCAAATGTACTGGGTACAATAGTGGATGTGAAAACTATATGTCATGAGGCTCAATCGTTAGGAGTAGCGACCCTGATTGATGGTTCTCAGGGTGCAGTACATATGCCTGTTGATGTTCAGGATATAGGTTGCGATTTTTATCCGATTACTGGTCATAAGTTATGTGGGCCTACCGGTTCAGGTGCAATTTACGTGAAGGCTGAACGAATGGTGGAAATGCGCCCATTTCTTGGTGGTGGTGATATGATTAAAGAAGTCCACAAGGATACAGTCATCTATAACGATCCTCCCATGAAGTTTGAGGCTGGAACGCCTGGAATTGTACAAACTATAGGTTTTGGTGTCGCTCTAAATTATATGATGAATATTGGGTTAAATAATATTGCCGAATATGAAGCCGAATTAAAGGAGTATGCACTTACAAAACTTACTTCTCTAAACTGGCTTAGGCTCCAAGGTCAGCCGGACAACAGGGGTGCAATTTTTTCTTTTACTATGGAAAATGCTGGTCATGCCCATGATATTTCTACTATTTTAGATAAAAAAGGTGTCGCTGTCAGGGCCGGTCAACATTGTGCTGGACCATTAATGGACCATTTAGGTATTACGGCTTCCTGCCGAGCGTCTTTTGCTTTTTATAATACCAAATCTGAAGTCGATACTTTGGTTGAAGCCCTTCAATTAGCCAATGATTTATTTGGATAATTTCGTTTGTTAGTAAATAATAAAATGAAAAAATTAAAGTTCATCTGTTTTCAGAATATACACTATTAGCAAGAGACCTATAATCAAACCGAAAGCAGCAAAATATTTTAAAAAATATAGGACTGGGTGTATTAGAAAAATGCTTGTCGCACATAATATCACAAATAACATTGCGAAAAAAAAAGGCGTGATCTTGCCTTTAATACTCAAATTTTTATGATGTTTTTGATGCATTTTTTCAAACATATTTTCTTACATGCAAGATAGCTGGACTTGTCTATTTTTCAAATGCCAGGCAGTCTTGAAA
>JAAXIY010000040.1:22601-44079 GCA_012270125.1 Paracoccaceae bacterium | reverse complement strand
TTTTATTAATCAATCATCCCCTTGATTGCCCTATATGTGATCAAGGTGGAGAGTGCGATTTGCAAGATCAAGCTATGGCCTATGGTGTTGACTTTTCTCGTTTTCGTGAAGCAAAAAGGGCGTCAGATGATTTGGATTTAGGTCCTCTCGTTGAAACGCATATGACACGCTGCATAAGTTGTACTCGGTGTGTAAGGTTCACAACAGAAGTCGCTGGCGCCTCACAAATGGGTCAAACAGGTCGGGGCGAAGATAGTGAAATCACAAGTTATTTAGGCGAAACACTAGAAAGCAATTTGCAAGGTAATATTATCGATCTATGTCCCGTTGGTGCTCTAACATCAAAGCCATATTCTTTTACGGCGCGTCCTTGGGAGCTTACTAAAACAGAAACTATAGATGTAATGGATGCACTCGGTTGCAATATAAGAGTGGATACTAAGGGTCGAGAAGTTATGCGTATAATGCCACGTAATCACGATGGCATTAACGAAGAATGGATTTCAGACAAATCTAGATTTGTCTGGGATGGCTTGCGACGTCAACGGTTGGATACTCCATATATACGAGAAAAAGGAAAACTGCGCGCTGCTACGTGGAGCGAAACTTTGGCTAAGGCAAAAACGGAAATCAAAAACAAAAAAATATTTGGTCTTATCGGGGATCTGGTTTCAGTGGAAGCATCTTTTGCTTTGAAGCAGTTTGTAGAAGGATTAGGGGGTAGCGTTGAGTGCCGAATAGATAACACTAAACTTCCCAGTGATAATCGCAGTGCCTATGTGGGGACTGCTATGATTGAGGATGTGGATACAGCTGAAATAATTTATATTATAGGGTCCAATCCTAGGGATGAGGCGCCAACATTTAATGCTCGCATTAGAAAAGCATGGTTAAATGGGGCAGAGATAAAGGTTATAGGAGAGCCTTGTGATTTAACTTATGATTATCGCCACTGCGGCCAAGGAAGAAAAGCGATCAGAGAACTAATTCAAAATGAAAGTTCGATAGCTGCCAGTAAAAAAAGTTTAATCATTCTAGGCCAAGGTGCTCTTTCCGATAAAGATGGGATGGCTGTATTAGCGAAGGTAATGGAACTAGTTCAAAAAACTGGGTCAAAGTTTTTAAATTTGCATACAGCAGCATCCAGAGTTGGCGCTTTAGACATTGGAGCGGTTGCTGATGGTGACATGCTCGATGAGATAGCTAAAGCAGATGTTATATACAATCTAGGAGCTGATGAAATCGAACTGGATACGGATGCATTCGTTATTTATCAAGGAAGTCACGGTGACCGTGGTGCCCATAATGCAGATATTATTTTTCCTGCTGCTGCTTACACAGAAGAAAGCGGATTGTTTGTTAATACCGAAGGCCGCCCTCAATTATGTAATAGAGCGAATTTTGCACCTGGTGAAGCTAAAGAAAACTGGGCAATCATCAGAGCTCTTTCAAGTGAACTTGGCAATAGTTTACCCTTTAATAACTTGGCTCAACTTCGAAAAATGTTAACTAGCTTACATCCAAATTTAGGCTGCGTAGACGAGGTGCCAGTCAATGATTGGAAACTGATAAAAGGGGGTAGACTATTAGAGAAAAATTTTAAAAATAAAATTCGAGATTTTTATCTAACAAACCCAATTGCGCGTGCTTCAAGCGTAATGGCTGAGTTGTCTGCTAATGCTAAAGCTAGAGCTAAGTCGAAAGTTGCAGCAGAATGAGACGGTGTAAGTTTAAATGACAGAAATATTTTCACAATTAATTGCAAAAGTTGAAATTGTAACAGCAGATTTAATAGCCTCAAATTTTGGTTTGGCGCTTATTTTGATAGGTCAGGGTCTACTGATGGCTGTGTTTTTACTTCTTTCTGCCTATTTTTTAATTTACGCAGATCGAAAAATTTGGGCTGCAGTTCAATTACGGAGGGGACCAAATGTAGTTGGAGCATTCGGATTGTTGCAGTCTGGTGCCGATATGCTGAAATTAGTCTTTAAAGAAATTGTTGTACCTGCTGGATCGGATAAATTTGTATTTTTCTTGGCACCAGTCGTTTCATTTGTGATGGCTATTTTGGCCTGGGCAGTAATCCCTTTGAATGATGGTTGGCAGCTGTCAAATTTGAATGTGGCTATCCTGTACGTCTTTGCGATTTCATCACTTGAAGTTTATGGCGTCATAATGGGTGGTTGGGCTTCAAATTCTAAATATCCATTTTTAGGTTCTTTGCGTTCTGCTGCCCAAATGATTTCATATGAAGTATCAATAGGTCTTGTGATAATAGGAGTCATAATTTCTACTGGATCCATGAATTTTGGGGCCATTGTTGCTGCTCAAGACACAGAATACGGAATTTTGGGATGGTATTGGCTACCTCATTTACCAATGTTATTTCTATTTTTTATCTCGGCACTTGCAGAAACAAATAGACCGCCATTTGATCTACCTGAAGCTGAGTCTGAACTAGTTGCTGGCTTCCAAGTTGAATATAGTTCTACACCATTTTTGCTTTTTATGGCCGGTGAGTTGATTGCCGTATTTTTAATGTGTGCCTTAACTAGTCTTTTATTTTTTGGCGGATGGTTATCTCCAATTCCTGGCCTACCAGATGGAGTTTTCTGGATGCTTTTAAAAATGGGTTTTTTCTTTTTTATTTTTGCAATGATTAAAGCGATAACCCCCCGTTACAGATATGATCAATTAATGCGATTAGGTTGGAAGGTTTTCTTGCCATTTTCATTGGTTTGGGTTGTTTTTGTTGCTTTTGCTGCGAAATTTGAATTTTTTGGTAGCTTTTATGCTCGTTATTTGGTGGGAGGCTAAGTTGGCTAAAATTGATTATACTCGTGCGGTGAAATACTTTTTCCTGGCTGATGTATGGCAAGGAATGAAACTTGGCCTCAAGTATTTTTTTGCTCCGAAGACAACTATAAACTACCCTTATGAGAAAGGCCCACTAAGCCCTAGGTTTAGAGGGGAGCACGCTCTGCGCAGATACCCAAACGGAGAAGAAAGGTGTATAGCGTGCAAGTTGTGTGAAGCAATTTGCCCAGCTCAGGCTATTACGATTGATGCTGAACCACGATCAGACGGTAGTCGTCGTACAACTCGTTATGATATTGATATGACAAAATGTATTTATTGTGGTTTTTGCCAAGAGGCTTGCCCTGTTGATGCAATAGTAGAGGGCCCCAACTTTGAATTTTCAACTGAAACCAGAGAAGAGCTTTTTTATGATAAAGAAAAGCTTTTGGAAAATGGTGAACGTTGGGAAGCTCAAATTGCACGGAATTTAGAGCTGGACGCGCCTTATAGATAATAAATATCTTATTAGTAAATCAAACGAGTTTATCAATGAAAACCAACAAGATGTATATAAAAGTTGAGGTCAAATAAAATGGGAGCAGCAGTATTTGCATTCTATCTTTTTGCTCTGAGCACCATAACTGGTGGGTTATTTACAGTTTTAAGTCGAAATCCAGTCCACTCTGTATTATGGCTGATTTTATCCTTTTTATCTTCTGCTGGACTATTTATTCTGCTTGGTGCTGAATTCGTAGCGATGCTGATGATTATCGTTTATGTTGGTGCGGTTGCAGTTCTTTTCCTTTTTGTTGTTATGATGCTTGATGTAGATTTTGCCAGCTTGAAGGCAGAAATGGCAAAGTATTTACCATTGGGTTTATTGATCGTGATCGTTTTGCTGATGGAATTAGCAATGGGCCTTGCTGTCTGGGTTCCTTCAGATGGAGCTAAAATGGTTCTAGGCGCGCCAATTCCTTCAGATACGCATAACACCGCTGCACTTGGACTTTTGATCTATGACCAGTATTTTCTATTATTTCAGCTGGCTGGTTTAATTTTACTTGTCGCTATGATTGGAGCAATTGTTTTGACTCTTAGGCATAGAAAAGATGTTAAAAGACAGGATATTTTGACGCAAATTTATCGGGATCCAGATGAGGCAATATCTCTTAAAGATGTTAAACCTGGTCAGGGTCTTTGAATGTTGAAGCCTCTTGTTATGGGAAAGTTCATTAAATGATTACTTTAGAACATTATCTGACAGTAGCAGCGATGCTCTTCGTGATTGGAATATTTGGTCTTTTTTTAAATCGAAAAAATGTGATTATATTATTAATGTCGATTGAGCTTATGTTACTCTCGGTAAACATAAATTTGGTAGCCTTCTCCAGTTATATGAATGACCTGGTTGGCCAAGTTTTTACACTATTCGTTTTGACTGTAGCTGCTGCTGAGGCGGCTATTGGCTTAGCAATCTTAGTCAGCTTTTTCCGTATTAGGGGAACAATTGCTGTTGAAGATGTGAATGTCATGAAGGGGTGATATTTTGGAACAAATTATTTTATTTTCACCTCTTATAGGGGCAGTTATTGGTGGTTTTTTTTGGAAATCTATTGGTGAGAAGGCTGCCATTTATCTAACCATAGTTTTATTATTTGCGTCATGTTTTTTGAGTTGGATTGTATTTCTTTCACATGGACTTGCTACCGAAAAAATAACTCTTTTTAGATGGATTGTTAGTGGTAACTTATCAGCTGATTGGTCCATTAGATTAGATCGTCTTACTTCAATAATGTTAGTTGTTGTAACATCAGTTTCTGCTTTGGTTCATCTTTACAGTGTTGGTTACATGGCTCACGATGAGAATTGGCAAGATGATGAGCGTTATAAAGCAAGGTTTTTTGCTTATTTATCATTTTTTACTTTTGCAATGTTGATGTTGGTCACTTCTGATAATCTAGTACAGATGTTCTTTGGATGGGAGGGAGTTGGAGTTGCTTCCTATCTTCTGATTGGCTTTTACTATAAAAAACAAAGTGCAAATGCTGCGGCAATAAAGGCTTTTGTTGTTAATAGAGTTGGTGACTTTGGATTTGCTTTGGGTATCTTTGCGCTCTTTATGGTTACTGGCAGCATTAACTTCGATGATATCTTTGTAGCTGCACCAAAATTAGCTGAAACAACATTAACTTTTTTGTGGACAGATTGGAATGCAGCTAATCTAATTGCCATTTTACTATTCATAGGAGCAATGGGAAAGTCAGCTCAATTATTTTTGCATACTTGGCTGCCAGACGCCATGGAGGGGCCTACTCCTGTATCTGCTCTAATACATGCGGCGACGATGGTTACTGCAGGGGTTTTCTTGGTTTGTCGAATGTCTCCTTTAATGGAATATGCCCCAGCAGCCCTTGGCTTCATCACAATCATTGGAGCATTTACTGCTTTTGTGGCAGCCACAATCGGCTTGGTGCAAAATGATATTAAGCGTGTGATTGCTTATTCAACAATGTCTCAGTTAGGATACATGTTTGTGGCTGCTGGGGTGGGAGCATACTCCGTCGCCATGTTCCACCTTTTTACGCATGCCTTTTTCAAAGCTATGCTGTTTCTAGGTGCGGGCTCTGTTATTCATGCGATGCATCATGAGCAAGATATGCGAAATTATGGAGGTTTAAGAAAAAAAATCCCCTACACATTTTGGGCGATGATGATAGGTACACTTGCAATTACTGGAGTAGGAATTCCTTTAACTCATGTTGGTTTTGCAGGGTTCCTTTCCAAGGACGCGGTTATTGAAAGTGCTTGGGCAGGCACAAACGCTGGATTCGCATTTTGGACTTTGGTGATAGCCGCTCTTTTCACAAGTTTTTACAGTTGGCGTTTGATGCTTATGACGTTTTTTGGGCAACCTAAAAGTGACAGTCATGCCTACTCCCATGCAAAGGAGAGCCCGATGGTAATGCTAATACCACTTGGGCTTCTTGGGTTGGGCGCAATATTGTCTGGGATGATCTGGTACTCTAGTTTCTTTGGAAAAGATTACCAAGTGGCAAATTTTTTTGGTATCGAAAGTGAATACCAGCAAACGCTACCAAAAACAAAAGAAGAAAACATAGTAGAAAAAAATAATGAAAAATTAGAAGATGCTCTTCCGCCCCAAGGAGCAATCTACATGAGCCCGGAAAATCATGTCTTGCACGATGCTCATTATGCTCCAATTTGGGTAAAAATAAGCCCGTTTATAGCGATGCTACTTGGACTCTTAATGGCTCTGTGGTTTTACGTTTGGGATAAGAAAAAACCCAGTGAATGGGCCTCAACGTTAGATCCTTTATACAGATTCCTTTTAAATAAATGGTATTTTGATGAAATATACGAAATTTTGTTTGTTTCTCGTGCTAAAGTTATTGGTCGGATTTTTTGGAAAAAAGGTGATGGTGGCATAATTGATGGTTCCATCAATGGGATAGCTATGAGCCTTGTCCCTCTTGTTACTAGGATATCTACTCGATTTCAATCTGGCTACATCTTTAGTTACGCGCTGGCTATGGTGTTGGGTATCCTTTTATTGCTTACCTGGATGATTTTTGCAGTGGGAGTAAAATGAATATGGATCAACCACTTCTATCTATGGTTACCTTTATACCGGCTTTTGCTGCTTTTGTTCTTTTAATGGTTGCAAGAGGAGAAGATGCTGCTGCTCAATTGGTCTGCAAGCGAGTAGCGATGTTTACCACAATTGCGACCTTTTTGGTGTCTCTATTAATTCTGGCTCAATTTGACGCTCAAAACACGAATTTTCAAATGGTTGAAAGTTACAGTTGGATAATGGGACTTACTTACAAGCTTGGAGTTGACGGTATTTCAATACTTTTTGTTATGCTTACAACTTTTATGATGCCTCTGGTAATTTGGGCATCATGGAGTTTAGAGACACGTGTAAAAGAATATATGATAGCTTTTCTATTGTTAGAGACCCTTATGTTAGGGGTATTCATGGCTTTAGACCTAGTTCTTTTTTATCTGTTTTTTGAAGCTGGCCTAATTCCTATGTTTTTAATTATAGGTATTTGGGGTGGGAAAGATCGCATATATGCGTCTTTTAAATTTTTTCTATATACTCTTTTAGGTTCGGTCCTGATGTTGATAGCGATGATCTCAATGTACAACGTTGCGGGAACATCAGATATTCCCTCATTAATGAATTATACTTTCGATTATGGCTCAATAAACTTGATGGGTTTCGAAATCCTAGGCGGCTTTCAAACTTTGTTATTTCTAGCCTTTTTTGCCAGTTTTGCTGTAAAGATGCCGATGTGGCCTGTTCATACATGGTTACCTGATGCCCACGTACAAGCACCTACGGCTGGATCGGTTGTCCTAGCAGCAATTCTTTTAAAAATGGGTGGTTACGGTTTTTTGAGATTTAGTCTTCCTATGTTTCCAGTAGGAGCCTCTGAAATGACGAATTTCGTCTTTTGGCTTTCAGCTATTGCGATCATTTATACTTCATTAGTCGCACTGGTCCAGGACGATATGAAGAAACTTATTGCATATTCTTCAGTCGCACACATGGGATACGTAACCATGGGTATTTTCGCAGTCAATCAGCAGGGGATCGATGGTGCTATATTTCAGATGCTTAGCCATGGTTTTATCTCAGGAGCTCTATTTTTATGTGTTGGTGTGATTTACGATCGAATGCATACTAGGGAAATTGAAGCATATGGCGGATTAGTAAATGTTATGCCTAGTTATGCTTTAATATTTATGTTTTTTACTATGGCGAATGTTGGACTACCTGGAACTTCGGGTTTTGTTGGTGAATTTTTAACCTTAGTAGGGATTTTTCAGGTTAATACGTGGGTTGCCTTATTTGCTACCTCAGGTGTTATTCTATCTGCTGCTTATGCATTGTGGCTTTACCGAAGAGTAGTCATGGGTGATCTTATCAAAGAGGCCTTAAGATCTATAAAAGACATGAGTTTTCGTGAAAAATCAGTTTTTGCGCCATTGATTTTCTTTACTTTACTGCTTGGTATTTATCCTGCACTTGTTCTGGATATTATTGGCCCATCAGTGGAAGTTTTAGTCGCCAATTACCATGAGGAAGTTAGCTCTTCAAATTTAATACAAACCTCCATGGTTAAGAATTAGAGGTCTGAGCTGTGATTTATGACGATTTAAATATTATCTTTCCTGAAATTTTTCTTTCAGTTTATGCCATGGTTGCTTTGCTTGGTGTCGTATACACCTCAAAGGATGAACTCGCTAAAAGAGTAACATGGGTTACTGCGTTTATTTTTATTTTAGTAGCTTTTTTGATTATATTTTCAGAAGAAAAAACAGAAATTGCATTTGGAGGCATGTTCATCAATGATGCGTTTTCTCGATTTTCAAAAATAATCATATTGTTATCTGCTGCCGTTGTTTTGGTAATGGGTCAGGAATATATGTCAAGAAGGGGATTTCTCAGATTTGAATATCCATTAATAGTTACGCTTTCGGTCGTGGGTATGATGGTTATGGTGTCGGCTGGAGATTTAATGTCTCTTTATATGGGTTTGGAACTACAATCGTTAGCACTTTATGTAATAGCTGCATTTAAAAAAGACAGTGTAAAATCAACTGAAGCTGGTTTGAAATATTTTGTGCTTGGAGCCCTTTCTTCTGGCTTACTCCTATATGGTTCAGCCCTTGTTTACGGCTATTCAGGAACAACATTATTTTCTGGCATTCTATCTAATGTAAGCACTGACGCCCCTTCTTTGGGTTTACTGTTTGGGTTAGCGTTAGTAATTGCAGGTTTGGCATTCAAAGTCTCTGCCGTACCTTTTCACATGTGGACTCCGGATGTTTATGAGGGCGCACCAACACCGGTTACAGCCTTTTTTGCAACCGTTCCTAAAATGGCGGCCATTTGTTTGTTTATCCGTGTAATGTATGATGCATTTGGAAATATTATAAATGACTGGCAGCAAATTATTGCACTACTTTCTATTCTATCAATGTTTCTTGGAGCCTTTGCTGCGATAGGGCAAACTGATCTAAAACGTCTATTAGCTTATTCGTCCATAGCTCATATGGGTTATGCTCTTATTGGTTTAGCTGCTGGTACTGAGTTTGGGGTGCAATCAGTTTTAGAATATATGACCATTTATATCACTATGAATATTGGTGTGTTTGCTATAGTTATGTCGATGCAACAAGATGGTCAGTCTGTTACAGAAATCGCCTCGTTAAAGATGATATCAGAAACAGATCCCGGAAAAGCCATAGCTCTCGTGATTTTATTGTTTAGTCTTGCTGGTATTCCACCTATGCTTGGTTTTTTCGCTAAATTTGAAGTCTTGAGAGCAGCAATAAATGCAGAACTGGTATATTTAGCGGTTTTGGGTGTATTGGCTTCTGTGATTGGTGCTTTTTATTACTTAAGAATAGTATACTTTATTTATTTTGGGGAAATGCCTGAGACGCCCTTAGATGATGCTAAATCTCCCATTCTGAGGACAATATGGACAGCTTCCGCTGCGATTATGATATTTGGTATTGTCAGTTTATTAGGAGTTGAGCAGATGGCAAAGGCTGCTGCGTTTTCTTTGTTAAATTAAATATGAAAATTGATTTTGTTATTTTAGACGAGACCGAGAGTACTAACTCTGAGGCACTAAGACGCGTTAAGTTTGTTGACAAGCCAACTTTTATTCTTGCAAAAAAACAGACGAACGGTCGTGGACGCTCTGCTCGTTTATGGGTTGATCCAGTTGGAAATTTCTCAGGAACAATTCTAATAAAACTGGATGATGATTTGCAAAAATTGGCTTTACGGTCGTTTGTAGCTGCTATCTCTGTGTATGATGCCATAGATGAAGAAATAGGTAGCGGTCATCAACTATCACTTAAATGGCCAAATGACATTCTATTGAACGAAAAAAAAATATGTGGAATTTTATTAGAAACAAAAAAAATTGATAACGCCACAGCTTTAGCAATTGGAATTGGTATCAATTTAATGTCTGTACCAAGGTTGGAAAAGTTAAGTCAGGTTACTACAGAACCTGGTTCAATATTTAATGAGAGTGGTATTGAAATAGACCCAGTTGAATTTTGTAAATCAATTGCTAATCATTATCTTTTTCGAGAAAGCCAATTTCAAGAAATGGGGTTTTCCAAAATTCGAGAGATTTGGATGAAACGAGCTGCAAATCTTGGAAAGGAAATTGTAGCTCGCACACCGAGCAGTGAATATAGAGGTATATTTGACTCTATTGACGAAAAAGGGCAGTTGGTGCTTACAAATAACATGGAACAAATGAAAATAGCCGCCGCTGAGATTTTCTTTAGTAATGGATAGAAATAATGTTGCTTGCCATTGATTGCGGAAATACGAATACCATCTTTTCGATTTGGGATGGTAATGAATTTATTTCAACTTGGCGGACGGCCACTGATCATCAGAGAACAGCCGATCAATATTTTGTTTGGTTATCTTCACTCATGTCATTACAAAACATTAAGGCAGATATTAGCGATGTTATAATATCATCTACTGTACCTCGCGTTGTATTTAACCTGAGAGTTTTATCGGATCGTTATTTCAATACACGCCCAATTGTTGTTGGAAAACCGGATTGTAAAGTGCCCATAGACGTTCGAGTTGATGCTGGTACGGCAGTTGGTCCAGATAGAATTGTTAACTCTGTTGCTGGTTATGACCTTTTTGGCGGTAATCTAATTATCGTGGACTTTGGAACTGCAACGACTTTTGATGTGGTTGACAAAGATGGTGCCTATGTAGGTGGGGTTATTGCACCTGGTGTCAACTTATCTCTTCAAGCCTTGCATCAAATGGCAGCGGCATTACCTCATGTTGATATTGCGAGACCGAAAGAGGTTATTGGAACCAATACAGTTGCGTGTATGCAGTCTGGGGTTTTTTGGGGCTATATTGGTTTGGTTAAGGAAATTTGTAGAAAGATAATAGAAGAAAAACAAGAAGTTATGAAGATTATCGCTACAGGTGGATTAGCTCCTTTACTTCAATCAAGTGATCAACTTTTTGAGGCGGTCGAAGATAACTTAACGATGCACGGTCTCCGCTTAATATTTGACTGTAATAAAAGCGTCGATAGTTAATGAGTAAAGACCGACTAATTTATTTACCGTTAGGTGGTGCTGGTGAAATCGGCATGAACCTTTATGTTTATGGTTATGGGGCAAAAGATAAAGAGAAATTTATAATAGTTGATTTGGGTGTTGCTTTTCCAGATATGGACTCGACACCTGGTGTTGACTTGATATTTCCGGATATTGCCTGGTTGAAAGAACGGCGTGATCGGATTGAAGGAATATTTATAACACACGCTCATGAAGATCATATTGGAGCAATTGGTCATCTTTGGAAGGAACTTGGCGCTCCAGTATATGCCAGAACTTTCACCGCTAGCATCGCGAAACGCAAATTAGAAGAAAATGGGCAAAGTGCTAGAATAGTAAATGTTGTTTCGCCTTGGCCAGAATCGATAAAAGTTGGACCATTTAGTGTCTCATATTTACCAGTACCACATTCAGTTCCAGAAAGTAGTGCCTTGGTTATTGATAGTCCAAAAGGTAGGTTGATCCATACAGGTGATTTTAAGCTTGATGAGCATCCTGTTGTTGGTGATCGCTTCGACAAAGAGTTGTGGCAAGAGGTTAGTTCTACTGGCGTGCGTGCGCTGATATGCGATAGTACTAACGTCTTCTCAGATAGTGTTGGTCGTTCAGAGTCAGAAGTAGGACCAGAAATACGTAAGCTAATAGAGGCATGTTCTAACATGGTTGTTACGACAACTTTTGCGAGCAACATTGCGAGGATTAAATCAATTGCTGAGGCGGGTGAAGCTGCGGGTAGATCTGTTTGTTTGATGGGAAGAGCAATGAAAAGAATGATAGAGGTTGCTCTCGAAACTGGCGTACTATCAGAATTTCCTACGGTAATATCCCCAGAAGACGCTAAGTCAATTCCCAAGGAGAACCTTCTCTTGATAGTAACAGGGTCACAAGGTGAGAGGCGGGCTGCCTCGTCACAACTTGCAAATGGAAAATATCAAGGAATTACCTTAAGCGAAGGCGACTTATTTCTATTTTCTTCAAAAACAATACCAGGCAATGAACGAGGCGTTATAAAAATCATTAATCAGCTATCAGAAAAAGGTGTCGATGTTGTCGATGACAGTTCTGGGAATTATCATGTTTCTGGCCATGCCAATCGACCGGAACTCTCAATACTGCATGATATAGTTTCACCTCAATTTTTACTACCAATGCACGGAGAACACCGACATTTGAGGGAGCATGTTAAACTGGGAGAAAGTAAAGGTATTTCTTCATTATTAGCTTCAAATGGAACAATGGTAGATCTGACTGGAAATCAGATTAAAATAATTGATCATATAGATGTGGGCCGAGTCTATTTGGATGGAGCTTCCAAGGTAGGAGCTTTAGATGGAATTATTCGGGATCGAATAAAGCTAGCAGTCAATGGTATAATAGTGGTGAATATTATTTTTGATGAAGACGATGAAATGTTAGGGGAACCATGGTGTGAAATAAGAGGTTTAACTGATTTTGGTCAATCACAGTGTAATTTTATTGATGTTTTGGAAGAGGATTTGAGCCAATATTTGGGTCGTTATAAGGGTGATGCACTTAAAGACGATGACAAATTAGAAAAAGATATAAAACGCGTTGCCCGCCAAACCGCTCTGACAGAGATAGGCAAAAAGCCTGAAGTAAGTGTTATAATAAGTAGATTGACTTAATCTTAATTAGCCCACCAGACGATCAGTAAAGCTTTGAGCTAAAAACCCTGGTGTATGTTCGCCTAAGCCAATGACATCTGCCTTACTATCTGAGCCTTTGACTTTTTTATAATTCTTTGGTTTTGCGATCTTATCTTGATCCACTTTAGTTTGATCCACGGATGAATTATTTGAGCGAGTGTCATTTTCACCACCGGAAATATCTATTCTTGGGATTTCTTTTTGTATAAGAGCTTCAACGTTCACAAAATTTTTGTAATCTTTATTGCTACAGATCATGATAGCTCTTCCTTCGCGTCCTGCTCGCCCAGTTCGACCTATTCTATGCACATAATCTTCTGCTTGGATTGGAACGTCAAAATTGAAGACATGACTTACTGATGGGATATCAAGGCCTCTAGCCGCTACGTCTGATGCAACTAAAATTCTCAAACCTCCATCTCTAAAGTTTTCTAAAGTATCAGTTCTTTTGGCTTGGTCTAAGTCACCGTGTATAGGTGCAGCTTGATATCCATACTTATTTAAAGATTTCGAGCAAATATCGACATCTGTTTTTCTATTGCAAAAAACAATTGCATTGGCGCATTTCTTTCCCTCTAAGTCAATTAATCGCCTTAATAATTTCCGCTTTTCTGATCCTTCAGTGTCTTTTCTTTTAGGTTTGAACATAACTACTGACTGCTCTATATTTTCGGAGGCAGTTGCTTGTCTAGCTATTTCCACCCTAATTGGCGCCGAGAGGAAAGTATTTGTAATTCTTTCAATTTCAGGTGCCATGGTCGCACTAAAGAATAAGGTTTGGCGGGTGAACGGGGTTAATTTAAATATACGTTCAATATCGGGTATGAAACCCATATCAAGCATCCTATCAGCTTCATCAACTACCATTACTTGAACGCCCGTTAAAAGTAGTTTTCCCCTTTCAAAATGATCAATTAATCTGCCTGGGGTTGCAATCAGCACATCAACGCCTTTATCAATGAGCGTATCTTGTTCCTTAAAACTTACACCACCAATCAAAAGTGCCTTAGTTAACTTTAAGTTTTTTGCATATGTATCAAAATTTTCTGCTACTTGAGCAGCTAACTCTCTAGTAGGACATAAAACTAAAGATCTAGGCATTCGAGCTCTCGCACGACCTCGCGCAAGCAAATTTATCATTGGCAGTGTAAAACTAGCAGTTTTCCCAGTTCCTGTCTGGGCTATTCCCAGTACATCTTTGCCCTCTAAAGCTGCTGGAATTGCCTTATTTTGAATCGGAGTTGGCTTCTCATATCCTGCTTCTTGCACGGCCTTTAAAATTTTAGGGTTTAGTTTAAAGTCGGAAAATAATTCCATAAGGTTCCATAATTTCTAAATTTTGTTTCAGCCTTAATGTAATTGTGAGGCAACCTCTAAATAATTCAAGACTGCAGGTCAACTAATTGATTTTAGATGATCATGAAAGAAGGTGTCTAACCTAGCGCATCATCTCTTTAGTGGCTGAGAGATTAATTTCTGGATAATCACGTTCAACACGGTCTATATCCCACTGAAGACGCGTTAAGAAGACTAAATCGTTATCATGATCAGTGGCGATGTGTTGTTTGTTTTCTGATGAAAATTTATCCAAGTCTGTTTTCCCCCCAGAAATCCAACGGGCTGAATTAAATTGTGATGGTTCAAATCTCACTGGTAAGCCATATTCTAATTCTATCCGGCTAGCTAAAACGTCAAACTGTAAAGAGCCTATTACTCCAATAATAAACCCTGAACCAATATTAGGTTTAAAAACCTTGGCAGCACCTTCTTCAGCAAACTGCATTAGGGCTTTTTCTAGATGTTTAGACTTTAACGGATCTCCCGCTCTGCAAGACTGAAGAAGTTCTGGAGCAAAAGAAGGTAAGTCGCTAACTCTCAATTCTTCTCCTTCCGTGAGAGTATCACCAATTCTAAGTTGGCCGTGATTGGGTATACCTATTATATCACCGGCCCAGGCTTCATCGGCCAGTTCTCTGTCCGATGCTAGAAACATTACAGGATTTGAAATTGCCATCGACTTGTTAGTTCTTACGTGATTTAGTTTCATTCCCCGTTTAAAATGTCCTGAAGCCATTCTTACAAATGCTACACGGTCTCTATGTTTTGGATCCATATTAGCTTGAACTTTGAAGACAAAACCAGTAACGCTTCGTTCTTCTGGTAAAATTTCTCTCGGTGAAGCTTTCTGAATTTGAGGTTCAGGAGCTAGATCTCCTAGGCCCTTCATTAGTTCCTTAACGCCAAACGAGTTTATGGCTGACCCAAACCAAATAGGGGTTAAGTGCCCTTCCAGTATAGATTTTTTATCAATTTTTGGTAAAAGAGATCTGACCATTTCAACCTCTTCAACCAATTTTGTCAAAAGCCTATCCGGCACATGCTTTTGTAGTTCTGGATCTTCCAATCCGTTTATCTTTATGGACTCTACTGCGTGGTTACGGTTTGCTTTGTCAATAAGCTCAAGGCTATCATTAATTAGATCATAACAACCAATAAAGTCTTGTCCTGCGCCAATAGGCCAGCTCACTGGTGTGACATCGATAGCTAAGTTGTCTTGAATTTCATCAATTATTTCAAAAACATCTCTGCTTTCCCTGTCCATTTTATTACAAAACGTAAAGATAGGAAGATCTCTTAGGCGGCAGACCTCAAATAATTTTTTGGTCTGGCTTTCAACACCTTTAGCACCATCAATTACCATCACAGCAGCGTCAACTGCTGTTAATGTACGGTAAGTATCCTCGGAAAAATCACTGTGGCCAGGAGTATCAACAAGATTAAACCTAAATTCGTTGAAATCAAAAGACATGGCGGAAGCTGAAACCGAAATACCGCGATCTTTTTCCATTTGCATATAGTCGGATCTCGTTCTTCGAGCTTCACCTTTAGCTCGAACTTGCCCGGCCATTTGAATTGCCCCTCCAAACAAAAGAAATTTTTCAGTTAAAGTGGTTTTTCCTGCATCAGGATGAGAAATAATAGCGAAGGTTCTTCTGCGTGCAATTTCATCCGGTATTTTTATTCTGTTTGCAGACAACTCGTTCATGATTTGCGATATATTGTTCGAATTTCAAAAAGGCAAGGTTGTTTAAATATGAGAAGTTTTGATTTAATTTTAATGAGATATATTTGATTTTAATTTTCTGCATCATGGGCTAATAACTTTATCAATTGGTTTTTAAAAACAAGCTTAGTATGAATTTGTATAAACTGCAGTTTCTGCTGGATAAGTTAATCATCTTTTTTTCGAAAAGGAATTAAAATTGGATTTGGGTATTAAAGGTAAGAAAGCTATTGTTTGTGCTTCGAGTAAGGGGCTTGGTTTAGGTTGTGCAATTTCTTTAGCTGAAGCGGGCGTTGACTTGATTATAAATTCCAGAGACCCTAAAAATCTGGATGCTGCTGCAAAACTTCTTAGAAGCAAATATCAAGTTCAAGTCGAGACAGTTGTAGCAGATATTACCACCGAAGAAGGCCAAGAAGCTGTTCTTGCAAAGGCGGAAAGCAATTTAGATATTCTAGTTACAAATGCAGGTGGCCCGCCACCTGGTCAGTGGAGCGATTGGACACGGGCCGATTTCATCTCGGCATTAGATGCCAATATGTTGACACCAATTGCTTTAATAAAAGCTGTTTTGCCTGGAATGATTGATAAAGGGTGGGGTAGAATTGTGAATATTACATCGCAGTCTGTAAAAGCTCCAATACCAGTTCTGGGTTTATCTAATTCGGCAAGAGCAGGGTTAACAGGTTATGTAGCAGGTACTTCTCGGCAAGTTGCCGAGTTTGGTGTTACGATTAATAATCTACAACCTGGTGTGCATGATACTGATAGAATTAAGTCATTAGATGCACATATTGCAAAAGAGGCAGGCATCACTGTTTCAGCGGCCAAACAAGAGCGTCGTAACGCAATCCCAGTGAAACGCTATGGTACTACAGAAGAATTTGGTGCCGCTTGTGCCTTCTTATGCTCTCAATATGCAGGGTTTATTGTTGGACAAAATATTTTATTAGATGGTGGCGCTATAAACTCTACGATGTGATTATTTGTATGCATTTTTGGAGTTCAAATTCTTTGATAATATTGAATATTGATAGATTGCTGCATATAAGGATTGATCTTAAATTATAATTTGAAGAGATGTGAGACTTTGCCAAGATTAGAAGTAAAAAATCTGTCACGATCGTTTGGTAAATTGTGTGTTGTAGATGGAATTTCTTTTAAGATTAATTCTGGCCAAGTAACTTGTCTTCTGGGCCCTTCTGGTTGCGGTAAATCAACCTCACTTAGAATGATTGCTGGAGTTGAAAAACCAAGCTCAGGGCAAATTTTTGTTGATAACGAATTAATTAGTGATCAGCATTATCAGGTACCTGCAGAGGCTCGATCAATAGGTCTAATGTTTCAAGACTTTGCTCTTTTTCCCCATTTGAATGTACAGCAAAATGTTTGTTTCGGGCTTGCTGGCGCCAAAGAGTATCAAAAAGAAAGATCGCAAGCTCTTTTGGAAAAAGTGGGACTTTCTCACTTAGCATTACAATATCCTCATTCGTTATCAGGCGGGGAACAACAAAGGGTCGCTTTAATTCGAGCTTTAGCTCCACAACCTAAAATTATGTTAATGGATGAACCATTTTCTGGGCTTGATGATAGACTTAGGGATGAAATTCGAGATGAAACTTTTCAGTTGCTTAAGCTAGAAGATACAGCAGTTTTAATGGTTACTCACGATCCACAAGAAGCCATGAAGGTCGCAGATGAAATAGCATTAATGCGAAATGGAAAAATTCTTCAAAAAGGTGCGCCATACAACATCTATAATACACCTGTAGACCAGAAAGCACTTCAATTTTTTTCGGATGCAAATGCAATTCAGGCTATCTTAAAAGGTAGTCTTGCAGAAACACCATTCGGTCAGTTTTTTGCTCCTGGTTTATCTGATGGATCAAAAATAGATATTGTATTTAGACCTCAACATGTTCGTATTGATTTCGATAGGAATGGGAAGGGACCGTCGCCAACTGTTGCTCAAGGTGTTGCTGCAAGAGGAGTCGTTAAAAGAGCTCGTTTTATTGGAAATGAGAGTTTGGTCGAATTTGATATGGACTTTGGTGGAACTATTAAAGCGTCGGTGCCAAATGTTTTCTTACCCAATTTAGGTCTTCCACTCTGGCTAACTATCCCAAGAGACAAATGTTACATTTTCCCAAGGCAATAGCCTTCAATTTTAGATCTGAAATTGGGACTTCAAGAGCTACTTTACGAACATGCTTGATAAAACTGGGAGTTAAGAGTACTTCGTTACCTCAAAGAAATAGTAATTTTTAGTAATTATAAAGCATTCTGGCTTTATCATGTCGAAGAAATATATAAGATATGACAAGAGTTTAAGAACCGCTATGTAAAAGGAGATCGAAATGTCATACTTAATTGCGCCCTCTTTTATTCAAAATGCTGGCCCGATGGGAATACTACTTATTGCCGTTGTTGTGCTTGTACTATTTGGACGCGGCAAAATTAGCTCTCTTATGGGTGAAGTAGGTAAAGGCATAACAGCTTTTAAAAAAGGTGTTAACGATGGAGCTAAACAGCTGGAAGATGAGGCCAGTGAAAGCGCTAAAGACGTTACGCCGGATGAAGATAAAGACAATAAGGCATAATTTATGTTTGACCTTGGGCTGACGGAGCTACTCCTGATAGGAATAGTAGCCTTAATAATTGTTGGGCCAAAGGACTTGCCAGTTTTATTTCGGCGCGTTGGTGAATTCGTCGGACGAATGAAGGGAATGGCAAGGGAGTTTACGTCGGCTATGAATGATGCAGCCGATCAAAGTGGTGTGAAAGATATTTCTAAAACAATTAGGACTGCGACTAATCCAGTTAAAACAGGTTTGGACAAAGTAGGCGAAGCTACTAAAGAGTTTACAAACTTTGATCCATTATCTGAGACGGGTAAATTAGCCTCTAAAAGAGCGGAGGCGGCAAAAAAAATACATGAGGCCACCGCCAATCGTCAAGACAATAATAAAACCAAGAAAGCAGGGTCAAATTTAGAAGAAAGTGAGAAAAGCAGTTCTGAAAAGATAATCAAGAGTGAAAACAAAAAATGAAGGAAGGAAAAGAAAACGTAGAAGATTCTTCTGCCCCATTAATAGAGCACTTAACAGAGTTGAGGCAGCGCTTAATATATTCAGTGGCGGCTTTCACAGTTGCAATGCTTGCTTGTTTCACAATATGGAAACCTATATTCAACTTTCTTACTTTACCACTATGTAAATCTATGATCCAGCGTGGTCATCAAGACTGCGGGTTAATATTAATAAAGCTTCAAGAGGGGTTTTTTGTAGCTATTTCTATCTCTTTAATGGGTGGTTTGATTATAGCTTTTCCGATTATTGGATATCAAATGTGGAGGTTTGTTGCACCCGGTCTTTATAAGTCTGAAAAAGGGGCATTTTTGCCTTTTCTTTTGGCGTCACCTTTAATGTTTTTCCTTGGAGCCTCATTTGCTTATTTCGTGGTGACACCATTGGCCTTTGATTTCTTCCTAGGTTTTCAGCAGCCTGGATCACTGGCTAGTGGAGAAAACTCTGAAGCAGGTACGGCTGGAATAGCATTTCAAGGTTCTGCTCAGGAGTATCTTAGCCTGACAATCAAATTCATTGTAGCATTTGGCATATGCTTTCAATTACCTGTATTACTAACTTTGATGGGTAAGGCTGGCTTAATAAGCTCATCAGGTTTAAAAAATGTGAGAAAATTTGCAATTGTTGGGATATTAGTGCTTGCTGCGTTAGTAACGCCGCCTGACGTAATTACCCAAATTATTTTATTTGTAGTTGTTTATGGATTATATGAAATTTCCATTTTTTTAGTTGCCAGAGTAGAAAAAAAAATAAATGAGCAATTGGCTAACGATGGTTATTTTGAAGATGAGAATGAAGATTTTGATGATCCAATCATGAAAGAATTCGACGAAAAAGAATAATTCAAAAGTGATAAAGATTTTTGCATGTCAGAATATGATTTTAAGAAAATAGAAATTTCTTTAGACCAAATAGTTGGGGCATTAGAAAGACTTAGCCCGCCACCAAGTCAATATCCTAGTTTTGAAAATCACGATGCTTTTGTTTGGAATACAGCGCCAGACCATTTGAAGCCTGTAATTCAGGTCTCCAGAGTTGAACTGGATTTATTGGTTGGAATTGATAGAGCGCGCGATATTTTGTTAGAGAATACACTCAAATTTTCAGAAGGTTTGTCAGCCAATAACGCTCTATTGTGGGGGGCAAGGGGAATGGGTAAATCCTCATTGATCAAAGCTGTACACCAAAAAATTATTGATCAAGGTAAATCACTTAAAATTGTAGAACTTCAGCGTGAAGATCTTGCTTCGGTTAGCCGACTGCTAGATATTTTACGAACCTCTTCCCAAAGATTTCTGCTTTTTTGTGATGATTTAAGTTTTTCTCATGATGATCAGCATTATAAATCTCTCAAAGCTGTTCTCGATGGTGGGTTAGAGGGGCGCCCTGAAAACGTCCTCTTCTATGCAACATCGAATAGAAGACATCTAATGCCAAGAGATATGATAGAAAATGAGAAATCGTCTTCGATTAATCCGTCTGAGGCCGTTGAGGAAAAAGTTTCTCTTTCTGATCGTTTTGGTTTGTGGTTAGGGTTCCACCCTTGTACTCAAGATGAGTATTTAGAAATGATTGCTCGTTATTGTAAGGCGTATGAATTGTCACTGGACTTTGATTTTATAAAGGCTCAGGCTATCGAATGGCAGGCAACAAGGGGAGCCCGATCTGGGCGCGTGGCTTGGCAGTTTTTTGTCGATTTAGCTGCAAAGACTAACACTAATATCGATAATTAGTTATCGGAATTTAATTAAAAAACTCCATTGGATCTATTGACTCAAATCCTCTTCGGACTTCAAAGTGCAGGAAAGAAGGGTCCCCAGAGCGAATATTTCCAATTATTTGGGAACGTGAAACTTTTTCTTTTTCTTTTACAGAGATATTTCCAAGACCAGCATAAACTGTGAGTAAATTTCCTTCATGCTTCAATACAATTATCGGTACACCTTGCGTATCGGCAGTAATAGCAGCCACAACACCTGTTTCGGCGGCAACGACAGGAGAACCCTCTGGTGCCGATATATCAATTCCATCTGTTTTATTTTTTACATAATCACGGATTATTTTTCCATTCACTGGATAAGCAAATCGACCTTCATTATTAGTTTCTATACTCTTCGTCTGATCAGTTTCTAATTCTGATGTTTCTTTAATAACTGGATCTGGAAGAGCCTCTGAACTGCTTGGCGGCGAGGGAGTGTTACTCACTTGTCCGGGGCTTGCACTTTCTGACACAGACGCGACCTGATCTTTAGGAAGCGGAATTAAAAGATATTGACCCTCTCTAATTGTAAAGTTGCTATCTAATCCATTCCATTCGGCAAGAGATCGAATGGAAACGTTGTAAAGTCTTGATATAGTGAAAGCAGTTTCTCCTCTGGAAACTTTATGTCTGATAGGTTCGTTTTCTAATTTTGGATTAGATTTTGTGGTTACTTTTTTTTGATCGGTGGCCTTTTCAATTGCAGTAGAAGCCAATTCTGTAACGTTAACGTTATTCCGGCTGGGCGTCGTTGGATTTTCTTTTTTAGTCTGTGAACTGACTCTATTCGGTAAACTTATTAGCTGTCCTTCATTTAGGGTTTCACGTGAGCTCATACCATTGTATCTTGCCACACTTTTTGAGTCCAAACCAAGGCGATCAGAAATGTTTTTTATCGTGTCTCCCTGACGTGCCACCGCTACTTCATATGTTGGATAAGAGA